>JBAQUG010000304.1:0-1955 GCA_049297395.1 Victivallales bacterium
GCGAAATCCGCAGAATAAAAACTTTTTCAAAGAATTTTCTCCGGAAATTCTTTGGAAATATTTAGACGGGGCGACAAAAAGTATTTTTTTTAATCTTAAAAAATACTTTTCGAGCAACGTCTAACTACGAACTGAAACCAAAGAAGAAATCCCAACTCACTGTGTATAGCTGTGCAGGGCGCTTGAGAGTTTCGGCCATAGGTTGACCAGGAAGAACGTTGTGACAAGTGCGAAGAATGCAAGCACCTGGACAAGTCCGGCATAGTTCCGAAGTTCCTTTTTGGTAAGGCAGTGGAAGTATACAAGATAGAGGGTCCAGGTGATCAGGGACCATGTCTCCTTACGGTCCCATGACCAGTAGGTACCCCATGCCTCCTCCGCCCAAAGAGCGCCGGAAAGCATCCCGAAAGTCATGAAAGGGAAAGCAACTCCAAGTATTCCATAGATGGCTTTTTCATACCGGTTGTCGGTGGACTTTCCTGTCTTTTTCTTTATCCTTCCAACCAAATACATTACGAAGGCCACGGCTGCCAGGGCGTAAGATATCATATAACTGGTCACATGAGGGACAAACCATGGAGATTGAAGTGCAGGCATACGCTTCCAGGTTATGTCGGGAGACATGAAGAAAGCGCCCATCAGGGAAAGTCCGGACACTGCGGCGAAATATACTCCGGTCCATCCAATTCCATCCCTGCGGCTGAGGAACAGGTAGAACGGCAGGAAGCAGATTGCGAGAAAGACCTGGACCTGGTACATGTTTCCGAATGGAGGGGCGGCAGCCTCGATCCAGTTTATCATTAATATTGAGATGCTTCCCAGCCATCCTGTTACAAAGAAGGCTATCCCGTACCTTCCGCGGTTCATTCCATAAAGCAGGCCTGATAGGAAATATACGGAAATTGAGACCGCAAGAAGTACTTTAATTATTGCAAGACTTGTCATATTTATTTCAGAACGTCATGTTTATCTTCAAGATTATGGTTAAAAACTCCCGAACTCTAGAACTCCCGAACTTTCGCACTTCAGAACCTCTCTTTCCTTTTGAAGCAGCTGATGAAAGAGCCTGCCATGAGAATCCAGATCCCGGCGATAACTGTTCCACGCCCTATATCCTTCTTTGCCGACAGCTGCACGTATGGTTTCCTGTCGTTGCCGAATGACACCAGGTAAAGGCGCCATCCCTCATATGAGACAGGACGGTTGACTTTAAGCTGGCATGTGAACTCGCTTCCATTTTTCGGGACAATGCGTATTTTCGCCTCAAAGTCCTTTGGTACGGCATTTTCGCGCATCAGGGCACATCCGTTTTCAAGGTCAAACCTGTCCGTCCATTTTCCTGTTTTTTCATCTATCAGGGTGGAGACCGGTATAGATCCCCGTTTCCCAAAATCAAGCACGGTGGCTTTTTCAGTGCTGAAAGTTCCGTGCTTCTTAAATCCTTCTTTCACTGTCTTATCAGGAATGAAAAATGAATAGTCAGGTTTATAATAGTCGGCTTTGAAATCCGCAACGGAAAAGCTGAAACCCAGATCCCACCTTGCATTGCCAGGCCCAGGCGCAGGTATCTTGTCAACGAGCATGGCCGGCATTACCGGCATGTTGAACTGGGTGTTTTTCCCATAGATGAAACTTATGAATGCGCCGGAAAGTATGACGACTGCGCCAATGTGGGATGCCATAAAAAATGGATTCCGCATGTTCTTCCAGCAGCAGCACAGGCTGAGTGTTGAAATTATACCGAGAAGAGCTATGAAGACCGGAGATCGGAATATCAGGGAGGAATCACCTCCTGGACAAGGCAGGGCGCCGGCAAGAAGGAAGAGCAGAGTCGCTGCAAACATGATGATTGTGAAATACACCTTGATTCCTTTTATTTCAATTAGGCGTCAAAAGGCCACAACTCAGAATAAATTTCAAATTCCAAAATCCAAGGTTCAAACAATATTTAAATA
>JBAQUG010000305.1:0-21536 GCA_049297395.1 Victivallales bacterium
ATGTAATTCGTATTCTCCCAAGGCTTACGCCTTTGGGCTACAGGATTACACCTCCTGCGGAGGCTATTATAAAATGAAGCGAACCACCTTTTTATATTCAGCCCTCGCAGAGGGTGACATATTGTCCTGTCGCGCCGTAGCATCTTAGCGAAGGCGGAAGCCCTATGCGCAAGCGTGGGGACTATGAATAATCAAATATAATTTTCAGTCCCCGCAAAGCGGCGGCACAACATCAATTCTGGATTTGTTGACCGACAAAACCGCTTAAGTCGGGGGGCATTCGGGCCGCTGAAGGGGAATGTCCGAAATACTTCTTGAAGGCCTTGGAAAAATGGAACAGGTCGTAAAATCCGAGTTCCGCCGCCGTCTCACCCACTGACTTACCATCAAGAAGTTTTTCCCTGGCGGACTTCATTTTTCTTCCAAGAACATATTTTGCCGGGGGCATCCCGAAATCCGCCTTGAACCTGTGATGTATGAACGATGCGGAATATCCACTGTGCTTCGCAATCGCCGCAATACTGATCCTCTTTCCAATATTTGCACCGATGTACGACTCCGCCTTGTCGGCCCATGGAAAATTCTTCCTTTTGATGATCTCGCTGTGGATTATGTATTCGCTTACATACTTGAGAAGAGTTCCGATTTCATCGGCCTTGGCAATGGAATAAGAAGGAAGCTGCGAATACAGCCTGCCTAGCCTTTCTGCCAGATCCTTCCTCTTCAGGCTTACATCGCGTATCTGTCCGAAAACGATTGAGCCGAGATAGATGCCGTTCTTGTCATACAGGGGGATTATCCCCTCGATGAGCCTGTCATGACAGCGGTATATCTGTATCTTCCTGGAAGCCCTTGCAGCTTCAAGATGGATCCTATCGCATTCAAAGCATCTGGCATCGAACCCCTTTTCCCGTCTCCGTACCATGCAGTACCGGGTCATCTTCCTGAGGCTCCGGAGTTTCAGCTCCGCCCCTGCTGCGTCGAAAAATGTGACCCTGATCCCAAGCACCCTGCCGATCAGAGAGATAGTGGATTCAAGTTCTGTCGTGTTTATGCCGAACCTTATCATGTCTCATTTCCATATATTTGCAGAAATATACATGCTTTATTCAAATATATCCATTCTATAACTATGTATGGCAATGTAATATCCTGCATAGAAACAGTCTATTCCAATTTTCCTGAAAGGAGCGCGCAGACATGGGAACCAGATTAAAATCCGCCGAAATTGTCAGGGCTGCCTATAAGATGAAGACGGTCATCCCCGGATTCAACATACCATACCTTCCGATGATGGAACCTGTAGTGCGGGCGCTTGTCGACAGCAAAACCCTGGGCTTTGTAATGGTCGCCAGGCTGGAGTGGATAAAATTCAGGTCGGGTGGGGTGAGGGAGATTGCCGAGGAATATCGCAGGGTATGCAACGAATCATTCACACGCCTGCACCTGGACCATGTGCCTGTAATCGACGAGGACAATTTAGACGTTGGATATGCCGAAGTGATCAAGGAAGCACTCGGTCTGGGGTATGATTCGGTAATGGTTGACGGTTCAAGGCTGCCGCTGGCCGAGAACATGAAGTGCACGCGCGAGATCGTTGAGCTTGCATCGGATTATGGGGCCGCGGTTGAAGGCGAGCTCGGGGCGGTCTTCGGCCACGAGGCCGGCCCTCTTCCGCCGTACGCGGAGCTTTTCGCTTCAGGCAAGGGATTTACAGATGTCGGCGAGGCCCTGAAGTTCCACCAGGAAACAGGCGTCGACTGGCTGTCCGTGGCGGTCGGGAACATACACGGTGCGATTTCCGCAGCGAAGAAGACTGAAGGCAAGATCGAAACCAAGCTCGACATAAAAAGGATAGCTGAGATAAACAAGGCGCTGGGAATTCCCCTTGTGCTCCACGGCGGCACAGGCATCAGGAAAGAATATATCCTAGAAGGCGTCAAGCATGGCATAGCCAAGATCAACGTCGCAACCGCCATACGCCAGCCATACGAGAAGATGTCGGCTGTTTCCGTGGAGAAGGGGCAGCAGGCCGTCTACGAAACGATGCTGAAGATAATAAGGGACGAACTCCATATTGAAGGGACAGCTGAAAAATTAACGGGCAACGGAGGTAAAATATGAAAAAATGCACTTTTGCGGTGATGTTCGGGAACAGGGGGTTCTTCTCCGAGACGCTTATCGCCGGCGCGAGAAAAGAGATTCTTGAGAGCCTGAAGAAGTCGGGCTACGGCGCAATCATGATGAATCCGTCCGAGACGCGCTACGGCGCCATTGAGACTCCAGAAGAAGGCGAGAAGTTCGCCAGGTTCCTTGAAAAGAACAAGGGGAAATACGACGGCGTCATTATCAGCCTGCCTAATTTCGGGGATGAGACCGGAGCAGTCGCCGCCGTCAAGGACTGCGGTACGCCAATACTTGTCCAGGCCTATCCCGACGAGTTGGGCAAGCTTGACATGTCGAAGCGCAGGGATGCATTCTGCGGAAAATTCTCCGTGATGGACGTCCTCTGCCAGTACGGCGTAGCATTCAGCGCCCTCATGCCGCACACCGTCCATCCATCGAGCGGTGATTTCGAGGAGAATCTCAGGGTCTTCGCAGGAATCTGCAGGGTTGTGAACGGCATGAGGAGATTCACGGTTGGCGCTGTGGGCGCAAGGACCACCGCGTTCAAGACGGTCCGCTTCGACGAGCTTGCACTGCAGAAATACGGCATCACGACCGAGACGCTTGATCTTTCAGAAGTCATGCTCAGGGTCAGATCGATGAAGACCTCGGATCCCGCCGTGAAGGCGAAGGCGTCGATGTTCAGGGACTACACACGCTGGAACAAGACTCCCGCCAAATCCTTTGAGAACATAGTGAAACTGGCCGTGGTGCTTGACAGGATAGTGGACGAGTACAAGATGGACGCGCTTTCCCTGCGCTGCTGGATCGAACTGGAGAAGGAACTCAGGATTTCACCATGCGTGATACTCAGCGAAATGAACAACCGCGGAATCCCCGCCGCATGCGAGCTTGATGTCTGCAATGCCGTCGCGATGAGGGCGCTCAACCTGGCTTCAGGAACTCCTGCGGCATGCCTCGACTGGAACAACAACTTCGGCGATGACGCTGACAAATGCATTCTTTTCCACTGCGGCCCGGTTCCCCAGAAGATGATGACGGCAAAGGGGCTGATCGTCGACCATCCCATGTTCGCCAAGGCGCTTGGCGCCGGATGCGGTTTCGGCTGCAACACCGGCAGGATATCGCCATCCCCGTTTACATTCTCAAGCGCGAAGACACAGGATGGCAGACTCCACTTCTATCTTGGGAAAGGCGAATTCACGGAAGACGTCCTTCCAGAAGAATTCTTCGGATGCGCAGGAGTTGCGAAGATCAACGGACTCCAGAAAAAACTCCAGACTATTGGATACAACGGATACAGACACCATGTCAGCGTCACTTTCGGCGAATTCGGCAGGGCCGTTAACGAGGCATTCACCCGGTACCTTAAATACGAATGCATGCCGCTGGACGATTTCAGCGTATGAATTAAATTGGAGGGAGCAGCATGAGCCTTCTCGGAATAGATGTCGGGACAACCGGCTGCAAGGCCTCGGTGTTCAGCGAGGACGGCGCCCATCTCTCATCCGCATACGGCGAATATCCGACCCTGCGAAATTCGCAGGGCGAGGCCGAATTGGACAGCCTCCAGGTGTGGGGGAAGATAAAAGCTGTCGTGCGCGAGGCCGCATCAAAGTCAGGAAACGACAGGATAAGCGCCCTTTCGGCAAGCTCCCTCGGGGAATCCGTTGTCCCTCTCTCGTCCGACAGGAGGATACTCGGCAATTCAATTCTCTGCTCCGACACCCGTGGCGGCAAGTATGTGGAAATGCTGAAGAAAAATCCCGGGCAGGAGAAGTTCTACGGGATCAATCCGAACATACTCAGCGTGAACTACAGCCTGCCAAAGCTGCAATGGACAAGGGACAACAACCCGGAACTCTTCAGGAAGACCGATCATTTCCTGCTGTGGGCGGACACCGTCTGCTTCCTTCTCGGCTCCGATCCTGTGGCCAACAATTCCCATGCAAACAGGACGCTCCTATTCGATGTCCATAAACAGGACTGGTCTGATTATCTGCTTGACCTGACTGGGATTCCAAGAGGGAAACTGGGAAAAGTCGTTCCCGGTGGAACTGTCATCGGGACCGTTTCCGACAGGATGGCCGGGGAGCTGCTGCTTGGAAAAGGCGTGAAGATAATTGCTGGAGGACACGACCAATGCTGCAACTCCCTGGGGAGCGGCAGTATTTCAGCGGGATCCGCGGTGAGCGGACTCGGGAGCTACGAATGCATAACTCCGTGTTTCGGAAAAATCCCGCCTTACGCCGAGATGCTGAAGACTGGCCTGAACGTCGAGGACCATCTGATAAGCGGACTCCATGTGTCATTCATCTATAACCAGTCGGGGACTCTTGTCAGGTGGTTCCGCGACACCTTCGCATCATCGGAGAAATGCAGGGATTCAGACATCTACGGACTTCTCGCAAAGGAGATGCCGGACGAGCCGACATCGCTTCTAACCCTTCCGTATTTCGAACCGACAGGATCCCCGCACTTTGTTTCGGACGCCTCTGGAATCATAGCCGGCTTGAAGGCGTCCACGACACGAGGAGAAATCCTCAAGTCGATAATGGAGTCGGCATCATATTATTTTGTGGACAGCATCGAATCGCTCGCCCGTCTCGGAATCCGCATTGAAGAGATATCAGCTACCGGCGGCGGTGCAAAATCAGACAGCTGGCTCCAGATAAAAGCCGACATTTTCGGGATACCAATGACAAGACTGAAGATAACCGAAGGAAGCGTTCTCGGAGCTGCGATGCTCGCAGGTATCTCCACTGGCAGGTTTTCCGCAGAGGAGGCTGTGGGCATATTCGTCAAGAAGGACAGGAGTTTCACCCCTGACAACAGAAGACATGAATGCTACAGGGAACGTATTGAAATCTACAGGAAGCTGTACAATGCCAACCGGAAAATACTTTCCGACCTGAACAAGCTGGCGAAGTGAACTGACAAGGCGCCGGTACGTCCAGTTGGTGTTCGTTACGAACAAGCGGGATTCCCATGAGATTATCAGGGAGGTAATTTCAAAACTAGGAATTCAGGAGTCAGAATTAAATTTGAACTCAAATTCGGTTTTATTCTGAATCCTGACTTCTAAATTCTGACTACTTTTGAAATTGGCTCAGGAAATCAATCGGCCTGCTCGAACATTGGCGTCTTTCTTAAGCAACCGGGTACATATGTGAGTTGTAGACAGTATCTCCGCAGGAGGCAAAGTCAAGGCAGGAAACAGGCACTTGCAGCAGGAGATGAGCATTAGGAAGTGAGTATTGTGCCTTGACATTTAAATGCTTCCATCTTATCCTATGCTTCAGTGTGCAGAAGAACCTTTATTCATGGAGCGTTGAATGCCTGTCCGTTGCCCCAAATGCAAATCTCTGATGACAATAAGGCATAGAAGGAATGATACTGAGAAGAAATTCTACGGATGTACCAAATATCCGAAGTGCAAGGGAACTCGGGACATCGCCGAAGTCATTCCGTTTAACACGCTTTCCAAAAACAGCGATATAAACCAGCGGATAGTTAACAATATGCATAAGGTAGTCAAGAGACTGTCCTAGACAGGCAGGGGCGATTCAGTATGTCCAATGAATTTGCAGTCATAGATTTCGAGACCACCGGTCTCAGCGCGGACTGCTGCCGTGTCATAGAGGTGGCGGCGTTAACGCCCAGAACATGCCAGTAAAAGGCATGCCCCTGGAAATAAAATATTCATCTTTGCCCTTGACAATTGAGTTATCGTGACATATAATATCTCAGAATATCTCACAAGGGTGGTTCATTATGGGATTTGCAGTGTTCAAGGATACGCAGAGCAGCCAGATAGTCAGGGAGCTGGAGCGGAGAATACGCTCCGGTGTTTTTCTTCCCGGGCACAAGATGCCAAGCACCAGGGAGCTTGCAAGGCAGTTCGACGTGAGCCAGCAGGTCATAAAATCGGCAGTCGAAGAGATGGAGAAAGGGCTGATGGTGCTGAGGAAGCCCCGGATTGGAATCTATGTCAACCCCGCAGTCTTCTCCCCCGGCATGACCGACTTATGCCTTCTGACCAGCTCAAACATCCCACACACGACGGACTACCTGTCGAGGTTCCTGTCGTTTGATGACTTGGAGCTGTGGAAGGATGTCAACCTCGCCACCAGATATCTGTCAGTCGGGGAAATTGGAAAATCGTCCCTCCGCTATGAGCTTGAGAAAATCAAGGAGATGCATCCCAAATGCCTGCTTGTCCACATTAATCTGGAAAATGAGGGCTGGCTCAGGCATTTCACCTCACTCCCGTTTCCTGTTGTTTTCCTGGGGGATTTTTCCTGGGGGCGGAGCTCCGTCACCGGATTGAACCAGATCGTCGAGGATACTGGCGAACGCGCAGCGGCGATGGTCCGCGCGGCGTACGACTGCGGGGCTTCAAATGCCGTCATGGTGGCAGGAAGTCTCAAGAATTTTTATTGCAGGCTGTTGAAGCCGGCCGGCGAAAAGGAGGCTTTGAAGGTCGGACTGGGGTTCCGCTATGTTGAATATCAGGATGGAAGCTCCATGATAGATGAAATATCCGCCAGGCGGAGGGATTGCGTCCGCAGGATCCTGGAGGACGGGTGCCCCGACATGCTTCTGCTCGATGGATTCCAGCGCATAGACATATTCTCCGATGCTCTCGTCGAGTCAAGGCCGAGGCACGGAAGGACCGTCCAGATGATAGCGGACGGGGAGATGCGTCCCGGTGCAATATATCTCCAGTCAGATTTCAGGGATTTTTCCCGTGCCGCGATGGGCCTTGTAAAAGAACTCGCATCGAATCCCTCCAAGCCGTTTGGCAGGGTGGTGCTCTCCGGAAAAATCCAGCGCCGCCCATTGAAAATAACCCAGTTTGCTTCTGCTGGACGGGAAGACCGCCAGACAAACCTTAAAATGGAAAGGAAACTCAAATGATGAAGCCACAGGAATCCAGGCGCCACAAAGGGCGCATGCCTTTTACCCTCATCGAATTGCTGGTAGTAATTGCGATCATCGCAATCCTCGCCTCGATGCTGCTTCCGGCTTTAAAAAACGCGCGGGACAGGGCTATAGACAGCGTCTGCAAGAACCAGCTCAAATCGATACACCTCGCCGCTTTCAGCTACACCTTTGACCATGACGACTACTACCCCCAGCTCGGATACACGTCCGACCAGATGACCGATTGGTGGACTTGGCCAACGACCCGTCCATGGTCGTTCACCCTGCTCGACTCAGGCTATCTTGCCGGGAATCTCGTCCAGTTTGATTCGACAAATCGGGCTCACGTGTTTTTGTGCCCGCGGGATGATAGCGAAGTCGATCCCTCCGGCAGAGTGAAGAGAAGTTACGCCATCTCCTACGCCGCCACGTGGAATCCCGCAGCCGCAGCATTTTTATCAATAAAAACGCAATCCATGACGGATCCGACAAAAACCGTGTTTTTCACTGAAAATGGTAGACTGTACAATTACGTGTTCGGTGACAGTGCGCTGTGCTATTACATGTCGCATTACCCGCTCTTGGGCTGGGTGGGCTATTTCCATGCAGGCAGAGCCAATTTCATATTCTGCGACGGACATCAGGATTCGTATAGCGAAATGGAGGCAGACGCCAGGAAGTACACGACAGTCAAATTCGGCAACAATATCCCATAGATGTCCAGTTTGTTTTTTAGCGTTCTGAAAATTGAATCGGTTTTACGAATGTTTTTTAACCAAGGAGATGCTTATTATGTTGTTCACCCGTCAGATATTATGGCTGTCGCTCGTTTCATTTGCGTTGTCGGCAGTTTTCACAGGATACGGAGAACCAGTTGGAAGCAAAGGCGAGACAAAATACATTGGATATGATAATGGAAGCGGTCATCATCCGTTCTCAAAAACTATTTTCTCCGGCGGTTCGTTGTACTCTCCCGTCTGCGTGTCGATGAAAAAAACTACGGTATCTTATTCGAGGAAATGCCCTTACGATGACGCTGAGGCCTTCGTCCAGATCAACTTCGGTAGAACCACCGGTTCCATCTGGCTGTCAAACCTCACCGTCTCTGAAACGCGCCCTGACGGAACATCCGCTATAATATACCATACATCCTTCACGGAATCCGACGTAGCGGGCGACAAACCATGGAGGATGCATGACGCGGGGAAAATTGGCATGGCCGCCACGGTTGATGGAACCGCTATCAGGATCGATGTCCCCAAAAGGGTGGAGTTCCCATGGGATGCGCAGGTATGCACTCGTCCTCTTCGTCTGGATGCCGGAAAAATCTACACCGTGAGCTTCGATGTCAGGACGAGCAGGGAGGCATGGCCAATCACCTCTTATCTCATGAGGATGAACCCGTTGCGTTTCTATGCGATGGCTGGAGACGATGTGTTTTCCGCAACAGTGAAAGCCGCGGAAAAAGAGGGAGTCCGCACTTTTGCCCCCTGCATCACGATCCCATGGGAGCGTGATTTGGCGCAGAACCGCTACGAAATGCTTGACCAATATATCGAGGAACTCATTGCGCTGGCGCCCGGATGCAATCTAATCCTGCGTTTCGGCGTAGAACCTCCCGCATGGTGGCAGATGGAGCATAAGGAGGAAATGGCGGCATGGGAGAATGGACGGGTTTCCAAATATGTTTCAGCCGCCTCGGTTCTATGGCGGCGGGACGCGGCTTGCGCCATACATGCGGCCATCACCCACCTGGAGGGAAAATGGGGCGGGAACATTGCCGGATATTGCCCTCTTGCCCAGAGCACCGGCGAATGGTACTATCCCATATGGGACAACGAGGGGGACGGTGGCATGGACTTCTCGGTTCCGTACCGGCTTGGATATCAAGCGTTTCTTGAGAAAAAATATGGAGAAGCAGGCAAGTTGAACCAGGCGTGGGGCGGATCATTCAAAACCTTTTCTGAAGTATGCATTCCCACGGAGGTGGAAAAGTCCAAAGCTGAGCTCGGCCAGTTCAGGAATCCTAAAACACAGCGGAGATTAATCGACTTCGGCGAATATCAGCAGGATGCTATGAGCACCGCGATTGAGGATATTTGCGCAGCCATCAAGGATGCTTCCGGAGGCAAGCATGTGATGGGGTTCTACGGGTACACCTTTGAGCTTTCGGCATGCCAGACCGGCGTCGCCGATACTGGACACCTGAATTTGGGACGACTGCTCAAGTCGCCGTACGTGGACGGCTTTGTCAACATCATCTCGTACTCCAACCGAGGGGTGAAAGGCACCAGCAGCATTATGTGCCCGACCGAATCGATCTCTCTCCATGGCAAGCTTGCCATCATGGAGGATGACACGCGCACACATCTCAGCGAGGCGACTTCCGGCTACGAGAGGACGGAAAACTCGACCGAAACAGGGAACGTCCTTCTCAGGAACCATTTGCGGGCGCTGATCCATGGAATGTGCTCATGGAAATTTGATCTTTATTCTGCCGGATGGTTCAATGACCCGCAGATATGGAAGAAATTGATCACGTTGGAGCGGACTCTTGACAGGACGAGGCCTTCTCCATCCTTCCCGAGCGATGTCGCCGTTGTCGTAGACGAGCGTAGCTTCCTGGCATTGAAACCGGGTATTGAACTGACCAAGCCGCTCATCTCCGACCTTCGATTCGCCATCGACCGCATGGGCACTTCCAGCGCCAGCTGGTGGCTTCTCGACGATCTTATCGACGACAAAATCCCGCCCCACAAGATGACAATCATCCTCAATGCTTTCCTCATGTCACACGACCAGGTCGAACGCATTCGCTCCTATTTCGAGCGGCACGGCGGCATGGCGCTCTATTTGTACGCCCCGGGCTACCTGACCGACGATGGTCCGTCGCTTGAGAACATGAAAAGGCTCACTGGTTTCACGTTTGATGTTGTTCCTGACGACATCTCTTCCAAAATTGTTCCGGCGCAGCCTGCGACTGGGATGTTTGCCGACGTTTTGCGTACCATGTCCCCGATGAAACTTCCCGTCCGCCTGGCTCCCAGGTTTCATGTTCTGCCGGAGAAGAATGTGCAGGCGCTGAGCACCTACCAGGATTCACCGCTGATCGCATCTGCTGTCAGGAAATCAACGAACTACACCAGCGTGTTTCATGCGCCGCCCACGCTTTCCCCTGAAACGCTGGCCGCGCTGGCGGTAGCCGCCGGCGTGCATGCCTATGCGCCGCCCGGCAATGTCGTGGTTACTGACGGAACGGTTCTGAGCGTTACTGCGGCCCGGGCCGGGCCGTTGCAGATCAGGCTGCCGAAACGATGCGACATCGCCGATTTGCATGATCAAAGCTTCCACCGGCAGGGCGTGGAGGAACTGACGCTGGAGATGGCGGACAAAGAAACGCGGTTCCTTGTATTGGACGGAGCATTGGCCGGTGGCATTGGCCAGGATCGATGAGTTCGAGCCTCTTGTGAAATGATGTGGAACATGGAGATTTCAACCTATGGGAAAATCATCCGCAGGAGTTCAGACAATAAACAATTCAATTTTTGAGTTGAAAACCAGGGGAGAATAAAAAAACGGAAAATATTTCAAAAAGTCAACTTTTCTTTAAAACTATTACAGACAACAAATCACAAGAGGGAGACCATGAAAATGATGAAGCTGATCAGATGTCCGGTGTTCACGTTAAAATTTCTTGGAGGCATCCTGTTATTTGGAATGACGGGAATCACGCTGGCTTTGGCCGCGGCGAAGGATGTGAACCTGATGGATCTAAAATGGGAGGGGGATCTTTCCCGCGTGGCCGATGTGGAGAAAATCAAAAATGGAGATTCTGCGATTCGCTGGGATGCCGGTCACCAGCCTTATAGCACGGCATTGATAAAATTAAGCGGGGAAAAGGGAGATTTATCCGATTACACGACTCTTCATTTCTGGGCGTTTTCCGAGTCCGCGACCGGTGCGGCGATTGTGATTCAAGCCGTTTCACCAAACACGAATGAGGACGGCGACTACTTCCTAATGGGATTTGAAGTGAAGTGGAAGGGGTGGAAGGAGTTCAATCTCCCGCTGGATAAGTTCACCAATGTTCGTAGTCCCAAGGGGTGGGATAGCATTACCCGATTGAGTTTCCTCGGCCACTTTAACACTCAGCCGGTGCCTGGCACTATTCTTTATCTCAGCGACATCCGCCTGACCATCGACTAAGCCAACCATCACTGCGGGGAAGACCTCAATATTAGACTCTTGGGTCAAACAAAGGAGGATGAAAAATAATGAAGAATATTTCAGAGCTGAGAATGAGCGCTTTCTTTTTTATGCTGCCGCTTCTGATGGCGTGGATGCCAGACCGTGCGTTCTCCCAGGCCGCCTGGGATATGGAGGCTCTATCCCAGCCGCCGCAGACTTATTCGGCGGACGGCTTCGTGGAGGACGGAGTCAAAGCCATCTTTTACGAGGGGCTGCCTTTTCAAGGCAGGCCCACCCGTGTGTTCGCCTGGTACGGAATACCAAAGGTGAAAACTGGTCAAAAGGCGCCAGGCATGGTGCTCGTCCATGGTGGCTCCGGCACGGCTTACGTGGACTGGGTTCGACTCTGGACAGCGCGCGGTTATGCCGCCGTCGCCATGGATCTGTGCGGGTGTGTGCCCAAGGGCGTTTATCCAAAATGGCAGCGGCATGAATGGGCCGGTCCGCAGGGCTGGGGCGGTTTCGACCAGATGGACCGGCCGCAGTCGGATCAGTGGTGCTACCATGCCGTCGCCGACATTCTTCTTGCGAATTCCCTTTTGCGTTCCATGCCGGAAGTGGATCCCGAGCGCATAGGCATAACAGGAATTTCCTGGGGAGGTTATTTGACCTGCATTGCCGCCGCAGTCGATTCACGGTTCAAGTTTGCGGTTCCCGTGTACGGTTGCGGGTTTTATCTCGAAACCGCCTTTGCGCGGGACGTGGAGCGTCTCGACAAAGCGGAGGCACAGCGGTGGATGGATTGGTGGGATCCAAGCAGCTACTTGTCGCAAGTCAAGATGCCCATGCTCTGGGTAGATGGCAGCAACGACGCCTTTTATCCGCTCAACGCCCTGCAAAAATCATATCGTCTGCCGTCCGGGCCGCGGACGCTTGCGGTGCGCTTGCGGATGCCGCACGGACACGGTGGCCCTGGCGAAAAACCGAAGGAGATCTATGCTTTCGCGGAGTCGTTCCTCAACCACGGAACACCGCTGGCGCAAATCAAGAAGCAGGGGCGGGATGGAAACCGGGTATGGGCGGAATTTGAGAGTCTTTCGCCGATCACGAAGGCGGAATTGAATTTCACCAAGGACGAAGCCCCCTGGAATAATCGGGAATGGAACAGCACCTCCGCCGAGATGGATGTCGCGAAGGGGCAGGTGTCGGCCGTGTTGCCGGAGGGGACGAAGGTTTATTTTTTCAACCTGACAGATGAGCGCGGCCTAATGGTCAGCACGGAGCATGTCGAACTTGCCTCGACACCGCAGTCTCAGGATCCTGGCTCTGTCCGGAATAGTGGACAGGCACGCCAGTAGGATGTCGCTTACGATGAGGGGGAAAAGGGGAAATGGAGTACTTCTTAACGGACGATATGAAAAGGACAAATTCAATGACACATAAAGAATGTTTTTTTGCGATTGTCGCAAGAGCGGACGGGGAAATGCGTCCCGGTGCAATATATCTCCAGTCCGATTTCAGGGATTTTTCCCGTGCCGCGATGGGTCTTGTAAAAGAACTCACATCAAATCCTACCCAATCATTTGGCAGGGTGGTGCTCTCCGGACAAATCAAGCGCCATCCATTGAAAATAACCCGATTTGACTCAGCTGGACGGGAAGACCGCCAGAGAAACCTTAAAACGGAAAGGAAACTCCAATGATGAAGCCACAGGAATCCAGGCACCTCAAAGGGCGCATGCCATTCACCCTTATTGAGCTGCCTGTAGTGAGCCATATAATTGCCGAGTTGCGATTGCCGATTGCCGATTTTAAAATAAAAAATAAAATTGGAGACTCCTTCTTTTCCAATGTTACGGGATCTAAACTCGTCCCTCGTCCCGCGCCACTCGGCACTCGCTTCACCCTCATCGAACTACTGGTCGTAATTGCGATCATCGCAATCCTGGCGGCGATGCTGCTGCCTGCGCTGAAAAAAGCCCGTGAACAGGCCAAGACCATCACATGCTCTTCGAATATGAAACAGATCGGGCTGGGGATTCATATGTATGCAGGCGATTCCAACGACTATCTTCCTCCCGACGGGATCGGCAACAAGAACGGCGCCGCCGCCCGCAGCCGTGACACCTACTGGTGCAGCCTGATCTATCCATACGCTGCTGGAAAGGAACAGCCCGGCAGTGGGGGGTGGCCATCCAATTACTGGTATTTCAAAGAGAGTTTTGGTGGTGACTTGTTCTGTTGTCCGTCCTCAGAGAACTCGAAGTTGAAGTATGCACCCATAGAAAGCAGCGTGACCTACGGGATGAACTTCGTCTATCTGAGCTTTTACAGTGCGAATTGGACGGGCACCGAGCGGCATCTGAAGATTGGCGGAGTGCGGATGCCAGACCAGACGGTGTTCGCAACTGACTCGACACTGACTTCCAACCCTGGCTTCTCGATACTTACCGCAGTCACCGGATATGGAAGCACTTTCATGCCGTACCTTAGACACGGAGGAGCATTCTCAGAAGCCGCCGCACGTGTCGCCAACAGCTTCATACTTGGCAATCCGGGGAGGTCGAATACCTTGATGGTCGACGGCCATGTCGACTCGCTTGGATATAGCGAACTGGCTGGTAACAATTTCTATCTATTCAAGTCCCCAAAACCATGAGGCATGCAAACGCAATTGACGGACATGCCATGAAAAGTAAATATTCACTGAAGGACGGGGTTCAGTGAATATTTACATCCAAATAAAAAAACTGGAGGCAGATACATGAGAGGAAAGTGCACGCGGGAACACGATTTTCCGGGAATTAAACAAAAGAAGTTGATGCTCGTCCTTTCTGGAATGCTGCTGGCGTCGGCATGCCTTGCCGGTCCCACCGAGTTCAAGGAGGACTTCGAAAGCGCCGAGGCCGGCAAGCCGATCAAGGGGCAAAATTCCTGGGGCGAATTGATTTACGGACAGCATCCCGCCGCCGTGGTGTCCTTCGGCGAGGATTCCGGGAACAAGACTAAGTTCATCAGGGGGCCGGGCGGAGCAGATCACTACAACTCCCGTGTCATCGAGCCGGAAATCTGCGCAGGCATCTTCAGTTCCAAAGTCATACTTGTGCGGATGGCCGTAAGAGGTGGCGGAAGCCTATGGCTGGGGGACGTGAAAGACCAGCAGCGGCTGGTAGTTGATGTCAGGGAACGATTGAGGGTGAATATCAATCACGACAAGGTTCTCAATGGAGTCGCGTCACCATTAAAGAAGGGAGCATGGTTCGATATCGCGTTCGCACTGGAAAAGCTCGACAATGGTTCATATAGGATCTACGCCGGAAGCAAGCCGTTCAACGATGGAAAATTTGAATTTGATGCCGATCCATTGATCTCCTCCGTGGACATCGTAGCATCCGACATCGCGCCGACGAGCTGGAACTCTCTTTGCCTCAGGCTCGACGGGAACGATGCGGTGGACGACATTTCGATAGCGGGCTACAACGATCCAAGCGAACTTCCCGTCAAATTCAACACGTCAAAAAAACTGGAGACGGCCTACAAGCCACTCCTGGATCATCTGCTTCCACCGCGCCAGGCTTTCGATCTGAACGGTGTCTGGGAGGCTGCTCCCGTTCCGGCGGCGGAGCCCAAAGCCCCTGCTTCAGGCTGGCAGACGGTTCTCGTTCCGGACCAGCACAAGGGTCTTTTCACCGGGAAGAACGATTCAATCTGGTTCCGGAAAAGCTTCATGCTTGAGCACAAAGATCCCGAAATGCGCTACTTCCTCTGCTTTGAGCGCGTCGCGGACTCCTGTGATGTTTCCCTCAACGGCCAGCCCGTGGGGGACAACGATGAAAATTACATGCCTTTCCGCATGGATGTCACCAGCCAGATTGTCGAAGGCAGGAATGAAATCATGGCAAGGGTACTGGCGCGTCAGCCCCCGGATAAGGACGGGAAATACGGCAGGGTCAACTGCCTGGGCGACGTAACGTTTCCGGGCATATCCATGCCGGTGCATCTCGAAAGCACGGGCGCTCTCACCATCGATGACATCTTCGTCATCACGAAGATTTCCCCCTCGCCGACGCTTGAGGCGCAGGTTACCGTCCGGAACAATTCATCAGGAGCAATGGACGTGTCGCTGCTTGCGACGGTTGGAAAAGAGTTCAGACAGGAATTGGCTCCGGCAACCCTGGCCCCTGGCGAAAGCCGGACGCTCACGCTAAAGGGCGACTGGGCGAAACCGCATTTGTGGTGGCCTCACGATCCTTATCTCCAGTATCTTGATGTTGAAACCAAGTCCGGCGGGAAGACCGTGGACGCAAAACGGCAACGCTTCGGCTTTCGCGAAGTCAGCGTCAAGGGCCCCGACATGTTCTTCAACGGCGTGAAGTTCATACATCGCCGTACCTCAACGTATTCATACTGGTCCAACCAGGGCGAGGAGGTTAAAAAGAAGGAGATCGCGCTCCTGAAGGAACGCGGGTTCAATGGCTACCGGATCCAGATAGGCCCGTCTTTGCGGATTGTGCGGATTTGCGATGAACTTGGCTGGCTGGCAGAACCGGAAGCAGGCATATGCTATCCCCATGCCCATCAAGTAAACGACGCGTTCTGGCCAAATGCCGGGAAACACATCTCCTCCATGGTTAAGGCGCTCCGGAACAGCCCTTCCGTCATTTACTGGGGAGTTGAAAATGAATTCGCGGGGTGGTCGACGGGAACACCGGAAGAGATGGCCTCCTGGTTTGCCAAGGTGGTCGGTTGGGGGGAAATGGTTTCCAAGCTTGATCCGACCCGCATCTGGACGGCTGACGGAGAGGGCGAGCTGGGCGGAATCAGGGGTGCTTCCGGAAAGCATGGTCCGTCTCCAACGCTGAACATCCATTATCCATGGCAGCCGTTCAAAATAGGAAATATGATTCCGAACACTGCGTACTGGCTTGATGAAAAACGTCCGTCCTGGTACGGGATTGTCTGGGACAGAACCAAACCGATAATGATCGGCGAGACGCTCTTTGAACCATATTGCCTGTTAATGCCTGATGGCATGACTCAATGGGCCGGGGACGCGGCGTATGATTCCGAAAAAGGCGTTTATCAGGCCTGGTTTGATGCGATCCGCATGCTCACCGCCGGCTATTATCACGCCGACGTCGCATGTCTGAACTTCTGGGCGACCTACGAAACCATGCCGACTAATTCGCTCTACCGTCTCGGTCAACCCGTCCCTGATTTCCTTATAGCGCAACGTGAGTTCTCCGGTAATTTTAATGGAGGAGCAACGGTCTCACGGGACATCATCATCTATAATCAGACCTTCGTTCCCATGAAGGGCGTCTTCACTTCGCGGCTTGCCGGGAATGATAAAATATATGACAGCGCCCGAATCGAGATGACGATACCGGCAGGCGGAAGAAACGAACTGCCGGTCATGCTGGCCGTTCCCGCCGTCAAGGCCAGGACGGATCTTCAGTGGAATTTGAAGCTCACCGATCCTACGGGGCGTGTTGTCGCCGAGGAGAACTATGAACTCACAGCGTTCCCTCAGATCACGCCTGCGCCGCCGGCGAACTGTGCGCTTGTCGCGGGCGATGCAGGGGTGCTGAAAGACCTTGCCTTCCGCGAACGTTACACCGACATCGCAACCGCATTGGCGAAGCATCCGCCGACCCTGCTCATCGCGTCATATAAACTTTCCATCATTGATGCTGCCGCTCTCAATAAGGCGGTGCAGGACGGCTTGAAGGTGCTGATACTCGAATCGGAGCCGGCGGGAACCAGCCCTGTGCAGGTTGACGCCAAGCACTACGCGGCATTCGCTTTTATCCGTGCGCCATTCGATCCGGCGATCAAAGGTTTCTCCGACAAGAACCTCCGCCTCTGGGAGCCCGCGCATCTGGCCAGCAATAATACCTTCTTCAAGCCGAAGCAGGGTGACCATGATATCATCCTCGACTGCGGCGGTCCCGACGGCCTGCAGCATACGCCGCTCATCAGGGTCTATGCCGGCCGGGGTTATTATCTTCTCTGCCAGATGCCCATCCTTCGTTCGCTCGCGACGGAACCCGCGGCAGCACATTTACTGCAGACTTTGCTTGCATCTCTCAACACGGCATTGCCGCAACCTTCACAGTTTGCAGTATTGGCCGGTGATTCAGGCGGAAAGCTCGCCGAGGCTCTGAAAAAGGCTGAGATCCCGCTATCGAATGATCCCAAGGCGCCGGTTGCGATCATCAACGGGCGCGAACCGCTCTCGGAAGAAACGCTTGCGCTGATCAAGGCGCGGCTTGAGAATGGCGGCACCGTGCTGGTGAGCGGGCTTTCATCGGAGAACGCAAGCCTTCTATCGCAAAAAATGAAATGCTCTATCGCGGTGGCGCCTTCGACGGCGCGCCAGCTCCTGGTGAAAAAGCCTTCGCCGATCAGCACGGGTATTTCCGCCCACGATCTTTGCTGGTTCCAGGGCAGGGATTTCGCCCAAATGGTGGGTGCCCAAATGAGTGGCGGTAAATTCCAACCG
Organism: Victivallales bacterium; assembly: GCA_049297395.1. Taxonomy (GTDB): domain Bacteria; phylum Verrucomicrobiota; class Lentisphaeria; order Victivallales; family GWF2-50-93; genus GWF2-50-93. Next base: position 17,746 of record JBAQUG010000305.1, read on the forward strand.
AAGGGCGAACCGATGCTTGACGGAGAACTTGTCGCGAAGGGTGAAGACATTGAATCGCCGTTCGTGCCGTCCGGGCTCATCCGTATGCCACTTTGCGGCGGGAACCTCATCATCACCACCATCGCCTGGGACAGCTTCCTCGCCGTACAGCCCGTCAAGGCGCAACGGGTCATTACGACGCTCCTGCACAATGCCGGATGCAAGGTAAGTAAAAACAGTGGTACCATCCGCACCTATGCGGCGGTTGACCTGAAGGCGCTCGTCAACCGCGGGTTCTGGAACCGGGCCGGCGCCAAAGCCCCCGGCTGGTTCGGCGATCCGAAGGACGATCTGCGCTATTTCCCGGTCAACGTCACGGGCAATGACCCGGTGCTCATCAACATGCAACAGCCGCCGGAACGTTTCCCCGACGGCCTGCTGAACTATGCGGGCATTGATTTCGCGGTCATCAACCCCGAGCTGAATAATGGTCTCTCCTGCCTGGTAGTCGCGGCCGGCAAGTCGGTGCGCGTGCCGGTCAATGCCGCAGGCAGTACAGTGTGGATGCTGGGCGCCCTCGACAAGATCCGCCCTGAAGGCACAGAAGCGGCGCGCGCTACAATCGTCTATACTGATGGAACATCAACCGTTGCAAATATTCGCGCGGGCATCGACCTCAACGGATATCAATATCCCACGACGGTGTCTCAGGGATTGTGCGCCTGGATAGGGCCGACGCCAACACGCACCGATGCGGTGCTCTGGTGCTTCAGTGTCGCGAACCCCGAGCCCGGAAAGACCATCGCCGCTCTCGAGCTTGCGCCGAAGGATGCCTCGCTCGGACTCATTGCCGTCAGTGTCGAAACGCAGGAATGAATAACCGATACCGGTAATTTTAAATCGCAATAAAAAAATGGAGGCAGATACATGAACGGAAAGCGCACGCAGGAACACGATTTTCCGGGAATTAAACAAAAAAAGTTGGTGCTCTTCCTTTCTGGAATGCTGCTGGCGTCGGCATGCCTGGCGGGCTCAGCCGAGTTCAAGGAGGACTTCGAAAGCGCCGAGGCCGGCAAACCGATCAAGGGGCAAAATTCCTGGGGCGAATCGATTTACGGACAACACCCCGCCGCCGTGGTGTCCTTCGGCGAGGATATCGAAAACAAAACAAAGTTCATCAAGGGGCCGGGCGGAGCAGATCACTACAACTCCCGTGCCATCGAGCCGGAAATATGCGCCGGCATCTTCAGTTCCAAAGTCATACTTGTGCGTGTGTCCGTAAAGGGCAGTACAAGCCTATGGCTTGGAGATGCGAAAGATCAACAGAGGCTGGTCTTTGACATCGGTGAACGATTGAGGGTGAATGTCAATCACGACAAGGTTCTCAATGGAGTCGCGTCCCCATTAAAGAAGGGAGCCTGGTTCGAAATCGCGTTCGCGCTGGAAAAGCTCGACAATGGTTCCCACAAGATCTATGCCGGGATCAAGCCGTTCAACGATGGGAAAATGGAATTCGATGCCGACCCCTTGATCTCCTCCGTGGACATCGCCGCATCCGACATTGCGCCGACGAGCTGGAACTCACTTTGCCTCAGGCTCGATGGGAACGATGCGGTAGACGACATTTCCATCGGGGGTTACAGCGACATGAATGAGCTTCCAGTCAAATTCAACACGTCAAAAAAACTGGAGACGGCCTACAATCCGCTCTTAGATCATCTGCTTCCGCCGCGCCAGGCTTTCGATCTGAACGGTATCTGGGAGGCTGCTCCCGCCCCGGCGACGGAGCCGGAGCCCCCTGCCTCGGGTTGGCAGACGGTCGTAGTTCCAGATGAACACCGGGGACTTTTCACCGGGAAAAACGATTCCGTCTGGTTCCGAAAAAGTTTCCGTATCGACCGCAAGGATCCGGAAATGCGCTATTTCCTCTGCTTTGAGCGCGTCACGGACACCTGCGAGATCTTCGTCAACAAACAGTCTGCGGGAAGCAGCGATGACGGCTACTTCCCATTCAGAATCGATGTCACTGGTCTCATCTTGGAAGGCTCCAACGGGCTTCTGGTGAAAGTCCTAAGCCCCGCTGCAAACAAGGTTCCAGGCAGAAGGCCTCAGGGCTTCGGCTATAACTACGGCCTGCTCTCCGGCATACCATTCCCAGTCCACCTTGAAAGTGCCGGAGCGTTGACAATCGAGGATATTTTCGTCATTACAAGACTTTCGCCTTCTCCGATGCTCGAAGCCCAGGTTACCGTCAGGAACAATTCATCAAAGGCGATGGATGCGTCGTTGCTTGCGACGGTTGGAAAAGAGTTCAGACAGGAGTTGGCTCCGGCAAGCCTGGCTCCAGGCGAAAGCCGGATCCTCACGCTCAAGGGCAACTGGACGAAGCCGCATTTGTGGTGGCCCCATGATCCCTATCTACAGTATATTGATGTTGAGATCAGGAGAGAGGGGAAGACTGTGGACGCGAAGCGGCAGCGTTTTGGATTCAGAGAAATCAGCGTTAAGGGGCCTGACATGTTTCTCAACGGCGTAAAATTCATGCATCGCCGCAGCTCGATGATTTCGTACTGGAGCAATGTCGGGGAGGAAGTCCAACGAAACAACATAGCTCTATTGAGGGAACGCGGATTCAACGGATACCGGATCCATGGAGGACCGTCTCTGAGAGTTGCCAGGACCGCCGACGAACTTGGCTGGCTTGTCGCCCCTGAAGCCGCAATCTGCAGTCCGAAGGGCGGCGCTGTGCTTCCGGAATTCTGGCCCGCCGCCGGAAAACATCTGTCCGGCATGATCCGGACGATGAGGAACAGCCCGTCCGTCATCTACTGGTGCCTCTCAAATGAATTCGCGAGCTACTTCACGAAAGGGACCCCCGAAGAAAAGGCCCAGGTGGATGAGAAGATGATTGGCTTCGGAAAAATGGCCGTTGAACTTGATCCTGCCCACATCTGGACATGTTCCGGCGACGGTGAACTTGGAGGAATGGGAAAACATGGTCCAGCCCCTTCCTTGAGCTTCCACTATCCGTGGCAGCCGTTCAAGATCGGCAACATGATTCCCAATACCGCCTATTGGCTCGACGAGGGACTCGCACCCTGGTATGGCATCGTATGGGATCGGACGAAACCCCTTTTCATCAGCGAAGACCTCTATCCTCCTTATGCGCTGCATATACCGGACGGGATGACTCAATGGGCCGGAGATTCGGCGTATGACCCCGAAAAGGGCGTCTACAAGGCATGGTTCGACTCCGTCCGCATGCTCGCCAACGGCTACTATCATGCCGGCGTCTCATGCTGGAACATATGGGGCACCTATGAAACCATGCCCAACAACCCTCTATATGATTTAGGTCAACCCGTTCCTGATTTCCTGATCGCGCTTCGCGAGTCCTCCGGTAACTTATTCTGCAATTCATCCACTACGCGCAAGATCATCCTCTACAACCAGACATTTGTCAATGTTGACTGCGTTCTCACGTCGCGTCTGACTGGAAAGGACAAGGAATACCGTAAAGTTGAAAACACCTTATCCCTGCCAGCCGGAGAAAGAAAAGAAGTGTCAATTCAACTGGATATCCCCGATTTCATGTCCAGGTCAAATCTGCAATGGAGCCTGACGCTTACCGACAAGCCGGGACATATCCTGGCTCAGGAGAAATACGAAGTCACGGCGTTCCAAAAGACAGCGGTCACACCACCGGCAAACTGCGTCCTCGTCGCGGGCGACGCCCAGATCCTCAAGGATACAGCTTTTCCAGCAGGCCGCTTCACTGACCTGCAATCTGCGTTGGAGAAGCGCCCCGCAGC
>JBAQUG010000306.1:0-13329 GCA_049297395.1 Victivallales bacterium
CAATGGAGAGGATCCGCTCTTCAAGGCAAGCCATTTCCGGAAGGAGACTCTCGCAAAGATAAACGAGATCCTGTCCGAGGTTGAAAAGAATTATCCTACGGCGATAGGCAGGTATACTCCTGCCGACGAGGAGAAGATAGTCAAGTCCGTGGCGGCCTCCCTCAATTCCGGCATTGAGTATTTCAACGCAGGGACGGCGGTGCCCGAGGAAACCAGCAGGGAAGTAAAGGCTCTTCCTGCAATAATCGTTTCCTCCCAGAAGATCCTGTACGTGAGGATCGACTCGTTCACCCCTGAGACATTCAGGAAGCTCGCGGAAGACTGCGACAACACCGCAAGGCTTGCAAACAAGCCCGTAGGACTGATAATCGACCTCAGGGACTGCCAGGGATATGACTATGAAAGCTGCATGAAATCGCTTGCACTGTTCTGCCCTCCTGAAAAAGTACCTAAAATGGAAAACGTCGAACTGCCAAAACGCGTGCTGAACATTCCCGTGATAACGCTTGTAGGAAACAAGACAAGGGGGGCCGGCGAGATCTTCACGAGGCTGATGTCTGAAAACGGACAGTGCCTGGTGTCAGGCGGTGGTACGTCGGGTTCACCGTTCATGAAGACAAAGGTCGTGCTGAAATCCGGCAGCACACTGCTCATTCCCTCTGTTCCTGAATTCCTTTCCGGGATTCCTGCGGCCCAGATATTGCCGGCCACAAGCGTTACGCCATATCCGCAGATTGAATACGAGAAGCTTTCATCTACCGCAGGGAGCGAGGATTCCGACAGATCCCTCCTGCGGGCGGTCGACCTGCTGATTTGCCTTGAAGCACTTCATAAGGAGCAGAAGAAACGTTCCAATGAAAGTCCTAAAAAGTCTAAATAGCGAGGATCATTCGCTGATAATCGGCGAATGCTCCAGAATGCTGTCTGAAAAAGGGGCGGTACTTCTTCTTCCAACCGAAACCGTCTATGGATTCATGTGCCGATGGGACGATCAACAGGCGCGCGACAAAATATTCCAGATGAAGAAAAGGGATTCAAACAAGCCTTTCCAGATGCTCGCATCCTCAATCGCACAGGCTGAAAAGGAAGGTTTGGTTTTTGAAGGTGAAGCAAAGCTCATCGCTGAAAAGTTCTTTCCGGGCGCGATGACGCTTGTGGTGAAAAGCAGAACCGGCGGCACAACCGGACTCCGGATTCCTGATCATTATCTGACTTTAAAACTCATTGAAAAAATAAATTCCCCTCTGGCCGCGACAAGCGCAAACATTTCCGGCGAACCGGCTGCACTTACGCTGGAGGATGCGCTAAAGAACCTTGAAATCCTTCCGGACATCGCCTTAGATGGCGGAGCAATAGAGTCTGGGGCCGCATCAACTGTCGTTGACGCCACGTCAACCCCCTTCAAAGTAATTCGCCATGGTCCGATCAGGGAAGAGGAGATTAGGAAGGTTACCAACAACTCATCGCACTTCCACGCAAATTGAAATTCTATTTCCCATATGATATGTTCTCCCATATATAGACCATTTCCAACCAGGAAGTTACGGAGCAAATGAAAAACATGATCGAACTCACGATAGAACTGTAGGGGAAATGGTCTATGCAGAACATAATAATAGAAAAGCCATACAAGTTCATTCCACCAAAGCATTACAGTCTGGTGGCTAGGATCACGGCATTGTTCGTGCCTCAAATCATCAGGAAAAAACACGGTATTGAATCAACTGATGTCGTCGGCCTTGAGAAGCTCAGGGAATCCATCCGCGCCGGACATGGCATAATCATAGCCCCAAACCATTCCCGTCCCAGCGATCCCGAAGTCATAGGAATGATACCCCACCTGCTCGCGAAGCCTGTCTACATAATGGCGAGCTGGCATCTTTTCATGCAGAGCCGGGTGCTGGGCTGGATGCTGCCCCGGGTGGGCGCGTTCAGCATGTACAGGGAAGGACTCGACCGCGAGGCGATCAAGTGCGCAATCCAGATCCTGGTAAATGCGAAACGCCCGCTCATAATTTTCCCCGAGGGGCTCGTATCCCGCACGAACGACAGGCTGAACAATCTAATGGACGGGACAGCGTTCATGGCACGCAACGCCGCAAAGCAGAGGGCGGCCATGCCCACGCCAGGAAAAGTCGTCATACATCCTGTAGCCATCAGATACTTTTTCAGGGGCGACATTGTGAAAGCATTGAACCCCACCCTCGAAGAAATTGAAAAACGTCTTTCCTGGCGGCCGCAGACGGAACTGTCAATGATCGACAGGATCCGCAAGATAGGGGATGCCCTTGTCACTTTAAAGGAAATAGAATACCTTGGTAAACCACAGAATGGAACTCTTGGAGAACGTACAAGGCTGCTGATAGACCGGATACTCGAACCAATTGAAAAGGAATGGCCCAAAGGCAGGCAGGAGGACAACGTAACTGCCAGAGTAAAGGCGCTGAGGACGGAGATACTCCCCGACATGGTCTCCGGCGAAATAGATGAAAAGGAAAGGTCCCGCCGCTGGAAACAGCTTGCCGACCTCTATCTCGCCCAGCAGCTCTTCTTCTATCCTCCAGACTATTTCAGCGATCCTCCGACTGCGGAACAGATGCTTGAGACAGTGGAACGCTACGAGGAGGACCTTACCGATGTAGCAAGGATATACAGGCCCATCCACATGTCGATGCAGATCGGCGATGCGATAGAAGTAAGTCCGGTGCGCGACCGGACTGCGGAAACGGATCCGGTCATGCAGAAACTGCGTTCCGAACTCGAGCGGATGCTGGCGGAAATGAAGAAAAAAACGTAATTCACCCTTGATTATCATAATAATACATTGTACTGTTTTAGCATTAGTGGTGCTAAAAGATGGGGTTGTTATATCATGTTTGAGCGTAAAGCTGAATTTGAACTAAAAAAATGGCATGAAAGTAAAAATCGCAAGCCTCTTGTCATACGCGGTGCACGGCAGGTTGGAAAATCAACTCTGGTAAGGGAGTTCGCCAGGAGGTATGGGATTGGGCTGTTTGAAATCAATATGGAACGCCATTATCGTCTCAACGAGGTTTTTGCCAGTCTGGATATTGGAAAAATACTGCGTGAACTGGAATACACATGCGGCAAGGGAAAGTTAGATAAAGGTCTTATTTTTCTTGACGAGATACAGGCGGCACCAAATGCCATCAAGGCTCTGAGATATTTCTATGAGGAACGTCCTGACCTGCCTATAATCACCGCAGGTTCGCTTCTGGAATTTACGCTCAATGAAGCCAGCTTTTCAATGCCTGTCGGCAGAATCTCCTATCTGTATCTCCAGCCGCTAAGTTTTGAGGAGTTCCTGAAAGCCTCAGGAAAAAAGGATTTGGCGGAACTCATTTCAGGATGGATCCAGCCGGAACGTCTTCCGGAATCTGCACATCTGCGGCTTATCGATCATCTTCGCGACTTCTTCCTTGTTGGTGGAATGCCGGAAGCAGTTGCCGTATTCGCTTCAGGAGGCGGCCTTGAGGCATGTGCTGAATCACATCACTCTATCCTTGAGACATACCGGGATGATTTCGGAAAGTATGCATCTAAAACCCAAATCAGCCGACTCAGGAAACTCCTTGATTATGTTCCTATGGCAGTTGGTGAAAAGTTCAGATATGCGCGTGCCATACCGGATGAACGCGCAAAGGACGTGAGACAGGCATTGGATCTGCTTGCAACCGCAGGAATTGTCACTCTGGCTCATCACTCGGACTCCAACGGCCTGCCGCTGGGAGCGGAAGAGGATCCGTCTGTATTCAAGCCTTTTTTCCTTGATGTCGGTCTTATGAATGCCGTCTGTGGTATCCGCAGTATTTCCCTTGAAACAATGAAGGACCGCCGCTTTGTGAACGAAGGGAAGATGGCCGAGCAGTTTGTCGGACAGCAGCTCCTGGCTGGGGGCGATTATCACAGGCATCCAAGACTCCATTATTGGCTCCGTGAAGGAAGGCAGTCAAATGCCGAAATTGACTTTCTCATTGAATCCGCCCCTTCAATCATACCTGTCGAGGTCAAATCAGGCGCAAGCGGCTCATTGAAATCGCTTCATCAGTTTGTGGCAGCAAAGAAATCACCTTTCGCCATGCGACTGGATCTCAATATGCCATCCCGACATCAGGTATCAGTATCTGCGTTGACTCCGGGAGGGCTGAAGAAGGCGGATTATCCCTTGTATTCCCTTCCTCTATATTTTGCGAGCCAGATCGAGAGGATTGCGAATAATCAAATCTCTCAACATTGCTGAGAGATAGTTTTAAGATTTAAAAAGGAAATCATAATGTCAAATATTCCGCGTGGAAAACTCATAGTCAACATCTTATTTCTTCTGGTTCTTCTTGCCGGCATTGCGGCATGCTTCTATTTCCTGAGAAGTTCCGGAGACGTCACGCAATTCAAAAGGTACGGGCTGCGCATAGGAATTGTCGTGCTCTCCCTCATCGCCTGGTTCACGACACAGTCGATGATATCCGGAAGGGCATGCAAGTCAGGACTCATCTTCGACCTGGCCCATGAGCTCAGCGCTAAGGCCAATGCATATTTCAACAAGAACTCGAAGGCTGCAAACGTCCTGCTGATCACAAGTTCGGCATTCATAGATCTCTTTGCGATATTCCTGATCTGCGCGAGCATCTTCGGTCCGAGCATGCGTCCATTCATAGCACTGCTGATTCTTTTCATGATGAGACAGATCTGCCAGGCCTCATGCGCCCTTCCAATTCCACCGAACATGATATGGAGGAGTCCGGGATTCCCTTCCCTTCTGGTAACTTATGGAGTGGCCAACGACTTCTTCTTCTCGGGACATACGGCGATTGCCGTACTGGGTTCAATCGAGGTCTTCCGGCTCTGTCCGGTCTGGTGGGTTGGAATAATCGCAGTGCTGGTCGCGGTCTTTGAAATGGTGACAGTCCTGATCCTGAGGGCGCATTACACGATGGATGTATTCACCGCGGTGGTCGCCGCGTTCTGCGCGTCATGGCTTGCCGCCCTGCTCTGTGCGTTATAAGTAGGAACGGGACAGTACATTTACAGCATTTATCACAAGCTTCTTCATGGAATCAGAACAGCGAAATGAAAAGACAGAAATAGAAGAGCTAGTCTCCGAGATCAAAGTCTTAAACGGAAAGATTGAGCGGCTTGAAAAGAAAATTGAAGACAGCATCAATAATGAAAAATTATAAAATATTATATCTCTTGAGAATATGGCATGAAGGCTACCCAATTCAGAACTCCGGGGTCAGGCTCCCGCAATTTACAAATAAAAACCATGCTATTGTTATGTGGGTGCTATTGCAATTTTGTAATACCACCCATATAGTAATGTCATGAAAATAGAAAAAGACATCTTAAAGCAGGGTTTAGAAGTGCTCGAATCAATTCTTGATGAGCATGGACTCGTCCACAAAAAGGTATCTGCGCACGGCGTTGGAAAAAGAAAATGGGATGCTCGGCTGGCGCTGCCGGAAATCAGGAGGGATATTCTCATTGAAGCAAAGGCGGTTTTTCAGCCCGGTCAAATCGGCGAATTTGCCTATTCCTTTGGCTTTGAAGAAGCTACTCAGGATAAAAAGGGGGATCTTCTGCCCTTAATCATTACCCGTAGAATAACCGAGAATGCCTTTGATTGCTGCAAGAAGAACAATATAGCGGTAATTGATCTAAACAAAAATGTCCTTTTAAAGTTACCGGGTCTCGTCATCGAACGTTATCGCGAACCAAAAGAAGGGAACAAGCATCTTGGCACTTCGGGAACTGTCTTTTCCGCCAAGGCTTCAAGGATAGTCAGGGCTTTGCTTTCACGACCGCAAATGCCATGGGAACAGGCGAAACTTGTTGATAAGACCGGAATTACCCAGGGATATGCAAGCCAAATTCTGGCGAAAATGCAGTCTGAAAAGTACATATTTCAAATAGGCGGTTTCATAAAACTTATTGATCCTGACCGGCTATTGAACGATTGGGTTGCCCATTACCGCTTTGACCGGCATAAGAAAAATGAATTTGCACTGAATTTCAATTCTTATGATGAAGGCCTCAGGAAGTTATCTGATGAACTGAAACGTATTGGCATAAAATCCGCCCTCACCGGCTGGAGCGGAGCATTTATCCTGGCACCCTACGGAGTTCCGCCTAAAATCATGGCCTATGTCCAGAAAGTTCCTGCAACCAAGGATTCCCCAGTTCTTTTCCCGGTGGAAAGAGATGGGAATGTAGTCCTTTACCTGCCACATGATGAAGGTGTCTTTCAATTTAATTCCAATACCACAGGCAATGAATACTGTCCTGTCGTCTCAGAAGCGCAGCTTTATCTTGATCTGTCAAAAATGCCGGGACGTGCCAAAGAGCAGGCCGAGCATTTCAAGGAAGAATGCCTGAAATGGGGTAATAACTGATAATGCAAAAGCCGGTTATAATTTCAGGATACAATGACAAGACGACAGAACTTGCCGAGATGGGCCTTCTTGAAATATGGAGCAAACTTGGTGAATACCGCGATCATCTTGTATTGATTGGCGGGCTTGTGCCACGTTATCTTATCAACCAGGAAAAGCAACTCCGAAAGAACAGGCATTGTGGAACAATGGATGTCGACCTTGGAATTTCAATTGCCGTAACGGACATTGAAGTTTATGAGGATATTGCCGAAACGCTGGGGAAAATGGGTTTTGAACCCGGAAAGAATACGAGGGGGGTAGAACAGAAACATTCTTTTGTCAAAAAAACTGGCAACGCAAAACTGATTCTTGACTTCCTTACGGCAAAGCATAGCGGACCGGCAGATTCACTTATGAAGAACATTCAGGATAATCTCAGCGCAATTCAGGTAGAAGGACTTGCTTTAGCATTCGACAAGCCGTTGAGGATCCAGATTAATGGAAAACTTCTTTCCGGCGGATTAACGGAAGAAATCATAAATATATGCCGCCCCATACCATTTGTAGTCTTAAAGGCATTGGCCTTCGATAAGAGACGTGAGCCCAAGGATGTCTATGACATGGTCTATGTTCTTTCAAACTGCAAAGGAGGAGCATCGGTACTTGCCCGAGAAGCGACACCGGGGGAACGCAGGGCAGAGGCTTTTAAAAACGCAATCTCATCCATGAAAAGACATTTTAGAAGTCCATCGTACGATGGGCCCGTTCAATATGGACATTTTGTCGAAGACCTGACACAGGCTGCTTCGGCTTTTGCCGCAGTTCAGGAATTTTTAAAATACTTAGATGATAAATCACGGTAAATATTATCATAGGAGCTTGAGGAACTTTGAGGAACTTCGCGGTCAGTCTCCCGCAGTTGACAAATAAATAAGCTGGAAAAGGCAAAAATATATTGCCTTGAATTAAGGAAAGATTATGGCAGAGCGATGATATCAGGATTGAACATGGAACTATAAAGGTCATGCCTGCCTGGACATGGGCGCTGTCTTATGAATAAATACTGCTGATATAATGGCACCGTGTGGGAACATTGTGCGGCAATGTTGTCCTCGGTTATAAAATTCCGGCTACCGGAATTTTATTTCTATTTCTTCTTCGGCACGTAGAGGGTCTGGCCGACGCGGAGGTTCGTGTCCTTCATCCTGTTGGCCGACATTATATCCTGGACGGATACGTTGTAGGCCTTGCCTATCGCTCCAAGTGTCTGTCCGGATTCGACCTTGTGCTCGAAGAATTCCCCGGTTCCGACCGGCCCGCCACCGGAAGAAGCCGCACTCACGGAAGCCTTGCTGACTTCCTTGGAGACCTGGTCGATCATCTTGCTGATGGATGCCTGGGTTTCCTGTCTCTGCGCGGCAAGCTGCTGCTGCATTGAGGCAAGGCTTTTCTCCAGGGCGGCGTTGCGCTGTTCGAGGGCGGAAATCTTCTGGTTGAGATCGTTTACGGTCCTTATGACCTCATTATTATTATTCGTAAGGCTGACGACCGTGGCTGAAAGCTGGCTTATCTGGTCGGACTGGACTCTTGACGCAGTTCCAAGATCGGGCTGCGCCCTCTGGTAGCCTGAGGATCTTGAAGGTCCGCCCATGTTCTCGCATCCGGCAAGAAACGCCACTACGCCCGCCGCACAAAGGGAAATAATAAGATGTTTTGTCATTTTATCGCCTCATTTCATTTAATTTTTCAAATACGTCTGTTATATTATTGTAAAGTAACCATTTAAAAATTAGCATATGCCGCGCAAAAGTAAAATATTGAAAAATTATTTAGCGATCTTATGAACGACTTAAAATTCAAGGAAACTGTAAACCAGATCGTCAGGGAAGACCCGAGGTATTCCCCGGAAGCTTATGAATTCATAAGCAAGGCGGTCGTATTCACCATGCTCAATCTCGAAAGGGACAAGTCGCCGAACCACCATGTCACCGGCAGGGAGCTTCTCGAAGGTTTCAGACAGTACTCGATCCAGGAATTCGGCCCGATGGCGGGGGACATCCTGAAAAGCTGGGGGATTACAGACAGCAATGCCGTAGGCAATGTTGTCTTCAACTTGGTAAACAGGCAACTTCTGGGGAAGAGCGAAAATGACACATTATCAGACTTCAAGGACGGCTTCGATTTTGAAAAGGCTTTTTCTGAACCTTTTAAAACTAACCATTCAAAAAACACGCAGCCCCCTCTTATTGCTTAGCATGTCAATAACACTATCATCAACCGCCGCCGAAAAACCTGAAATCAGAGGCATACGGTCCGAGACGCTGGACAACGGCCTTAAGATATTCGTCTACGAAAACCATGAGGCTCCGACCGTGAACCTGCAGGTGTGGGTGAAGACGGGCAGCATCCACGAAGGCGATTATCTCGGATGCGGACTTTCGCACTTCCTCGAGCACATGATGTTCCAGGGCTCCGCAAAATATCCCCACGACTCGATCGTCGACACAGTGAACCTCAACGGCGGAGACATGAACGCCTACACCTCACTGGGGAACACCGTCTATTACATCGACATACTTTCCGAGGCGTCTGAAAAGGCCATCGACATACTCTGCGACGTGGTAAGCGCGCCAAATTTCCCCGAGGATTCGTTCGCAAACGAAAAGGAGGTCATCCTCCGCGAACGGGCCATGAGCTCCGACAATCCCGAACGCCAGCTCAGCGAGAAGCTCTGGCTCGACATGTTCCTCAGCCATCCGACGCGCCACCCCATCATCGGATACGGCGACAAGATAAAGACCGTCGACAAGGCGATGATGCTGGACTATTACAGGAAACGCTATTCTCCGGAAAGGATATTCTTCGTCATATCCGGCGACATACAGGCTGAAAAGGCGTTCCTCCTGATACGCGAGAGACTCTCGGGATGGAACCGCGGACAGCTCAACGATCCCCCCCTCCAGTCCGAATCCGAACAGGTGTGCACCCGCAAAACCACATACCACTTCGATGATCCTCTTGCGAGGATCGCAGTAGGATTCCATATCCCCGACGCATCACATGAGGATGTTCCGGCGCTGGACGTGCTCGCTTCAATACTGGGCTCGGACAAGAGTTCCAGGCTCATCAGCCGGCTCCAGGATGAAAAGCATCTGGCAATCAACATCGACGCATTTTCATACACTCCCTATTTCTCAGGCGTGTTCGGGATCAGCGCGACGACTTCGCCCGACAAGCTGGACGCGCTCAGGGCTGCGATATTCGCAGAAATCAAAAAAATCTCATCCGAGGACAAAATCACAAATGACGAGCTGAAACGGGTTGTGAACCAGGTAAGCACCTCATATTGCAGGACCATGCGTTCGAACGGGAACATATCCAGGATGATCGGCAATTCGGTGCTGACATACGGAACGACGGAATACATCAACAAGTACATCGTGAACGTGTCAGCCCTCACCACGGATGATCTGACCAGGGTCGCGGAAAAATATCTGACCGAGAAAAACTGCACCATCGTCGAACAGCTTCCAAAGGACAAGACGGACAACGCCGGCCCCAAGGAAAAAGCCGCAGCCGAATCCCAGGTTCCCGAGCTGATAAAACTCAAGGCCGGACAGAAAATCATAACGTTCAAGGACACGAAGCTCCCCCTGGTTGACATCTGCCTTATTCTTCCCGGCGGAGTCATACGGGAGGACAAGGACAATGCCGGCATCACCCGGATTATGGCTTCCATGCTCACGGCGGGAACAAAGACATACAGTGAGAAGGAACTTGCCGCACTCATCGACGACAATGCGATCGACCTTGGCATAAACGGTGGCAACAACTCCGTCACAATCTCCCTCAACTGCCATAAGAACAGCCTGAAACCCGCACTTGAAGCCTTGAAATCGATACTGACCGAGCCGTCCTTCCCGGAAAAACAGTTTGAGAGGGAGAAGGAGAACACGATAAAAATGCTCGCAAGCAGGAAGCTGGCCCCGCAGAATGCGGCGGAGGACAAGACCTGCGAACTCCTCTACAGGAATCATCCTTACTCGCATACGGCCGCAGGACTCGAGGGAAGCGTCAACAAGATTACTGTCGGACAGGTGGAGGACTTCTATTTCAAGAAATGCCTTATTGCAGACAAGGCCATCTTCGGCGTCGCAGGCGACTTCGACAAGGAGGAAATCCTCAAGTCTATCAACGACATCATAGCAAATATCAAATGGAATGAAAAAGGAAAAGACGTGCTTCCGGCGCATCCAGTCTTCCCTGACAAGAAAATCCGCGAGTCAGTGAAAGTGCCCAGGGAACAGGCGGTTGTCCTGCTCAGCTTCCCAATCTGCGACAACAACAACGAGGATCGCTTCCTTCTCAACGTGCTTTCAAAAATCCTGAACGGGCAGTCTTCCAGGCTCTTCAAGTCCGTCAGGGAGGAGTCGGGACTCGCATATTACACCGGCATCTCCACCTTCCTGGGAATACATGAAGGATACATGTCGTTTTATGCCGGGACGCGTCCGGACGCAGTTGACAAGGTCATCTCGCTCCTCGACAAGGAGCGCAGGCTTCTTCTGAAGGCAAAGTCCGTCACAAAAGACGAATTCGAGTCCGCCGTCGCCAGGATCCGCGAGGATCTTGCGGAACAGAAGCTCGACAAGCACAGCCTGATCTTCAACAGCGCCCTCGACGAATATTACGGCAACGGCTACATGTCCCCTTGGACGAATGAGAAGATATTCACGGAACTGAAAATAGAGGATCTCAACGCCGTGATCAAGAAATACTTCGACACCGACGCCTATGTGACAGTCATCTCCGGCCCGCAGGATTGAAGAAATGGATGAATGGATGGCTGGATTATTGGATGACTGGGGGCAATGACAGCCGACAAATCTGATTAATGGAGCGCTGGCGTCTCGCCGGCAATTTTCTTCATTTTGCCATATTTCAGCCATTTCAAACTCTCTTTACGGCCTTATTTCTATATCACGATTATCATGTATGCTTATTTTATTCTGTTTTTTAGCTTGACATATGTCGCATGTGTGATATAATTATCATCAAATGAATAGAAAAGGTTAAAAAATGAGCCAGATTGGAAAAATAGCGAATATCCGAATGGGAGCTACCCTAAGGGGGAGGGATGCAACGCGTCCTGCTCCAAATGGATCCTGCTATTTCCTGCGAATCGGTGATATTTCCCAGGATGGCGAACTTTTGACTGAAGATCTGATCCGCATCGAACCCAACGAGCCCATAAAAGATGACCTGTTTCTTCGTTCCGGCGACGTTCTGTTCCCAAATCGGGGTACACGCACTACTGCTCTCGCCTATCGTCTCGACTTGCCCCGGACACTTGTAGGTGCGCAGTTCTTTGTCTTACGTCCAAATACCGAGCGTGTCCTTCCGGAATACCTCGCATGGTTTCTCAGGACGGAAGAAGCTGCGCAGTATTTTAAGGGACTGCGCAAGGGTACCTACGTTCAAATTATCCAGCGGAGCGACTTGGCTGAAATGGAAATGCCGATACCTCCGCTGAATGTGCAAGAGAAAATAGTGGAAGCGGCCAAGCTGGCTTTGACAGAACGAATCCTCGAGGAGAAAATTACTTGTCTAAGGTGGAAATTTACGAGAACTCTTCTTTCAAAAGCCGCTGTCAATCAATCCGAACTTAAAAACAAGGAATAATACCTATGAAAAAAGTCGACCAAGCCCAAATCAATGATGTTGCCTGGCGCGCCTGCGATACCTTCCGTGGTGTTCTGGATCCGGCGGACTACAAGAATTACATCCTCGTCATGGTGTTTCTCAAATACATCTCCGATGTGTGGAACGACCACCGCGAACGCTATCTCGAAGAGTTCAAAGGCGATAAATCACGCGTTGAGCGGCGTCTCTCACGTGAACGTTTCCAGCTCCCGGATGGCTGTGATTTCAAAAGCCTCTACGAGCAGAGGAACCAGGCCGATATCGGAGAACGGATTGACGTTGCTCTTGGGGAAATAGAGGAAGCCAATAAGGAAAAACTGGAAGGTGTATTCCGTGAAGTCAGCTTCAATTCGGAAAACAAGCTAGGGCAGACACGTGACCGCAATGCCCGCCTTAAACACCTACTGGAGGACTTCAATGATCCGCGCATCGACCTGAGTCCATCCGTGGTTGGAGAGGAGGATGTGATAGGCAATGTCTATGAATACCTTCTGGAACGCTTCGCCTCCGATGCCGGTAAGAAAGCGGGCGAATTTTACACCCCGGGACAGGTTTCATCTCTGCTGGCCCGACTGCTCGCACCAAAAAAAGGCGACACCATCTGCGACCCAGCTTGCGGTTCCGGCTCACTGCTAATCAAGGTGGGCCGTCAGGCAGACAAACGGGACTTCGCCCTCTTCGGACAGGAAAGCAATGGAACCACCCACGCTCTCTGCCGCATGAACATGTTCCTGCATGGCATGGACAGCTTCCGTATCGAGTGGGGGGACACACTGCGAAATCCGCGATTAGTTGAACATGATCAGCTTATGAAGTTCGACATAGTGGTTGCCAATCCCCCGTTCTCTCTTGAGAAATGGGGGATAGAGGAAGCTTCAGCCGATCCGTTCCACCGCTATCATCGCGGCTTGCCGCCCAAGTCCAAGGGCGATTATGCCTTTATCACCCACATGATTGAAACTGCCCGCGAGGGTACCGGCCGCGTTGGGGTCGTTGTCCCTCACGGCGTCCTCTTCCGTGGAGGGGCGGAGGGGAAGATCAGGCAGAAGCTTATCGAGGAAAACCTTCTGGAAGCCGTCATCGGTCTCCCGGCCAATCTGTTCTTCGGTACCGGCATCCCCGCCGCAATCCTTCTATTCAATAAGGCAAAGACGCACGGTAACGTCCTTTTCATCGATGCCTCCCGCGAATATAAAGATGCGAAGAACCAGAATATCCTCACCGAGAAGCACCT
>JBAQUG010000307.1:0-7939 GCA_049297395.1 Victivallales bacterium
ATCCCGACGCTATAGATCGGGATGGCTCGAGGCTCTTTCGGCGAAAGAGCCATACTTGGTTGCGTCAAATGAGGCTGACATGCCCAGCTTAACGGTTACTAATATTTGCCTCGTCTGAGTTGATTGATTAAGTTGGAGTTCACAGCTTTAGCGTGTCCAAGGAGTATGAGTTTGATGTAGCGTTCGCCGTCTCGGCGAAGATAGTGTAGCACAGGCATCTTGCCTGTGATTGGATTTTGCCTTTTAACGGAGATAAATATTCACTGAAAGACGAGGCTCAGTGAACATTTACTATATAGATGCCTTTCATTCAGGCATGGATTATGCTAGTGTAACTTGGGCGTTTCATTTGTAGTCAATGCCGCAAGGCATGTTCTTGGTTCGATGTCTCGGCGAAGATAGTGTAGCACAGGCATCTTGCCTGTGATTGGATTTTGCCTTTTAACGGAGGGTGGACTTTCCAGTCCGCCTTTTGATGAGTGGTTAAGATTTGGCGGGTAAGAAAACCCGCCCTCCGTTGAAAACTGGTTTTGCAAGATGTAGTGTTCGCCGTATACCCCGCCGTATAGCTGGGGTCACGGCGAAGATGCTTGCCCGAGACGGGCAGCTCTACATCGGAAGAAAAAATAATAATTTTACCTGAAATCAGGCAAAATTAATAAAGGTGTCTTATGAAGAAATTATCCGGTTCAACAGTGCGCAGGAATTTCACTCTCGTGGAACTCCTTGTCGTCATAGCGATAATGGGCATCCTGATGTTCATCGGCCTCCCCGCCTTCGAAAAACTCGCCAAAGGCAGCGGTACTGAGCTTGCAGCAAGGAACCTTACAAGTAAGCTTGGACAGGCAAGAGGTTACGCTGTTACAATTCGCGAATATGTCGCCGTGCTCATGCCAACAACTGCTGCGGAAGGTGCTTCAAGTGCAAAGCTTCCCAATGATTATATTTTCAGGGGCTACAAACTTTGCGTTGTATCTACTACTTCGACTGCGGGAGAATTTACTTTCAAGCGATGGCTGCCATCCGAAAAATGGGAATTTATGCCCGCCGGAACCGCAATAAACCATATAAACGCTGCTCCACATGCTTTGGGAAGCGATTCTGACAGCACTACTGGCACATGGACAGCCGCCGCTGTCACCGATAAGGTAGATGGTGTCATCCTATCTGAAATAGGCACGCCAAAGTATGACACAGTGGACAATGTCAGGGCCATAGTGTTCAAGCCTGCCGGGAAAATGGCTGTTAATGGGAACAGGTGTGTTGCCGTCTCCGAATCAACATATAGCGGTACGGGTACCACGCCGACCAGTACGAATAAGAAGAATTGGATTGACATTACAGTAGACCAGTTTACCGGAAGAGTTGCTTACGGTTCGGAGTAATATATTTTTTGCAGTATAATAATTTTGCCTGAGGTCAGGCAAAATTAATAAAGGTGTCTTATGAAAAAATATTTCAACATGATCGAGGTTACTCTTGCGATTGCCGTCGTCGGTATTGGAATGGCAGGGATAATGGCTTTATTCCCAGTTGGACTGAATTCCTTTAGAGATGCTATTGGTGAAAACTATGCCTCGGATTGTGCTGAACAATTTATTTCATATATTGAACGGACATGCAAGAGAACGCCCGGAGACTGGGCTCTTGTGCAGACCGCATATTCAGCTGGATTTTATACGCTTGATGTTACATCAGGAGCCGCTTTTTTCGATCAGGGGATTGAGTCAACCATCAATCCAGCCGCTGTAAGCGCAGAAGAGAATAATATTTATGGCTCGTCTAATCCCAGTATCTACCGAATAACCCAAGGCTCAACAGGTACTACTGACTTCGATGCGGTTATTAGAATATGGAAAACACCGGTTATATCAACACTTTATTCCGGGAAATGGTCTTCGTACCCAGACCTTACCCCCCCGCCTACAGCCAACTGGTATGACACGTCGGTGGGACTCAATTTTGAAGTCAGCTGGCCCAAGGACAAACCATATACCGCGAGAAGTAAGAAATATTATTATAAAGAAATATTCAAATCAAAGTAGATTATGAAAACATTATCAAAATCAAGAAGCAACAAGCCGTTTACCTTGATAGAGCTTATTGCTGCAATGGGGGTCTTTGCCATAATAATGGTTATTGTCATGTCGGTTTTTACTGCTGCAAATAGAGCTTGGGCGAACTGTCGGGACAGGGGCGAGGTCTATGAAAATGCGAGAGTCGCAATGGATTTGATATCGAGAGATATCCAGTGCATCTACTATGAATACAGGAAGGTTCCATTTTACCATTCGACCACCTCTGGCCCCAATGCCAATGAAGCTCTTTTTTTTACATCGGCAACATCGATTAGGCCGGGAGCCGCTACGTCAAAGATCTGTGAAGTTGCATATTCATTCTACAATGTTGACACTTCGGGGTGCAAGGCCGGGCATCTCATCAGGAGCGTAACTGCCGACAATACTCCTGCAAAATGGAATTATTATAACACGCCCGCGCTGTCCAAGGTTTTTGCCAACTCAGATGCTACTTATGCATTTACGCAAGACAGCACTTCCAAAGAAGCGTATAATCCTGTTATTCCAAATGTTGTTAGCCTTTCTTTCAATTGCCTTAAAAGAGATGGAACTCTTATAGTCCCAGCGGCAACCCCCGAGATGTTTCCTTATTCAATAGTAGTTAATCTTACCTTGTTGGATAGTGGATCCTGGGCGAAGTGGATTGCTAAAAGCGGAGATACAAGCAATCCAGCAGGTGATCCTCCTGCGGCTAAAACATTTCGCGAGGAGAATCAACGTAAGTTCTCCAAAACAATTATAATAGGCGAAAGAAACCAGCAATATTGATTACAAGGAGTATTCCCTATGAACAATAAAGATAAATCCAAAAAAATACAGCTAACTCCTGTCGGGAAACACTCCTCCGATAACGAAAGGGGTATTGCCTTGCTTTTTGTTCTCGGTGTTTTATCTCTCCTTCTTGTGCTCGCACTGGCATTTGCGACCACCGCAATCACGCAGAAAAAAATGGCGGGGAACAATAATGACACAGTCTATGCAAAAATGATTGCTGAATCCGCAGTACAAAGAGTTATTGGGGTGCTGCAGGCGTACGATGAAGGCGCGCAATACAGCCATTGTGATATCGTGACACACCCCCTTGAACCTGCCAAAAATCTTGGCAACTATCGTCCTTATGGTGATTGGCTGTATAAACTGGGAACCGCCAACGCTTTCTATTGGTATGACACCTATGCAGCATCTGACAATATCAACTGGGAATACGTTAAACAGTATGATTCTGATGCCAAAACAGATAAGATAAGAGGTAGAGTGGCATACGTTGTAATTCCTGGAGGCGGACTTGACCCAGTTAAACTTGTAAAATCACAAGTTGACGAGAACGGCTTTACTGAAGTGCGTAAAGGTGCAGAAGTTAATGAAATAAATGTTAAAAGCCTTGATGGTGCTTCTCCTTCGGTGCTATCTACTCCGCAGTCTGTAACCAATTTTAGTTATGCTGAAGCAAGTCCGCCCTTTGCTACAACCATAAATGGATTACTTACACCGGTATCTGCGCCGGTATCTAATAATGGAACATGGACTGATTTTGAAAACATGTTCTCTCTAATGGGTATTACTGACAATGTTAAAAAAGACACTCTTCGCGACTGGTTTGTTCTCACTACACAACCCGAAGCTGAAGCATTTTGGAGAGACGACGATAATAACAAGATTGACTTCAACCCTCTCTATCCAGGAACTACAGATGCAAATAAGGACGAATTGTTTCATAGATTTAATTTAGTCAGATTTACAGATGTCATCCCCTTAAATGGAGTATATGATCCCGGAACAGATACAAACTTATGGAATTCAATAACTCTAAACAATATCATTCCCAATATTATGACTCCAGGAACTTGGCCAACCAACGCCGATGTATATGTCAAGCCGCCAACTGGGCCAGCAACATATGATGGGAACTGCATTCCATGGCTTGAAGATTTCGGTGATGCCGGGACTTTCCCTAGTGCTGCCGCAAGAAGCAAGCAAATCGCCGCCAATCTGATCGATTACTGCGACACGAATGACGATGTGACATCTGACAGCGCCGACTGGTCAACGACAGCCCCGACTTTCACTGGACTGGAAAAAACTCCATATATAAATGAAATAATGGGCAATTATGAATCTACTATCGATGTGACAGTAGTATCAGGGGACTATCATATCGTATCAACGGTATCCAACTTTAATATTGGTGTAGAAATAATTAATTTATACGGACAGGCCGGAACGGCCACAGCATATATTTCCGGAGAATGGGAATACGAAAGACTCAGACCCAATGGCTCCGCAGCTATTGGGCCAAGCCCGTCGTCAGTCGGACAATTTAACGACTTGCCAGTTGATGTTACGTTTGCAGCAGGAGATTCTTATAAATTCGCAACTGCCCTCGCTGGAACGTATACAAGCGGAGCTGCCGTCGACGGGGGGACTTTACCAAAGATTAATTGGGCAAAAGCTAAAATTACAAAAGCTTATTTGAAATTTAATGGCAAGAATGCAGATTACTCAACGTTGGATGGAGCTTTTCATCAACTAAATAATGTCGTAGTTACTACAGGAGCAGGTACTTTTACCGGTAATGCTTGGTATTCTTGGCAGGTTGATGATCCCAAAAATAATCTTCATGCAGCAGACTGGACTAATTTCGCGTCCATGGTGGCCGGAGATTATGCTACCGCAGGGGGAACTCCAAATGTTATCAACTCCGTAATTACCTGCACCATATCAGGTGATGCTGAAGCAGGTTCAACGCCCACCACGATATCAACAAATTATATTCGCAATGACATTATGCAGTCCCCCTGGGAACTCGGATGTATTCATAGAGGCGCAAAATGGGAGACAATTAATCTAAAGGAGTATAATAAAAAATGGGGGGTTAATAAAACTGGTGGTGGAAATAAATATTACAGCGATGCCAGCGATGCTACAACCACTCTTGACGGAGGAGATGCAAACATATTGGATCAAATTAAAATGACACCAAATACAGCGTCAGACAAGAAACTAAATCTAAAACTACATAAAGACAGTGTGCTTTATTCATTGTTTAACAAAGTCAAGCTTGGTCAAGATTATGCAACATTCGCGGGAGGTCTTGAATTGACGACTGCGAAAATATGGAGCTTTGCCTCCGTAGATTCAACGACCCTTATATATCAACTTAAAGAGAAAAATATAAACTTCTACTCGCGCGGATGCCTTGCGGAAGTTACAAGGCTTTTTGATGGTACGTGCGGTACGCAATCGAACGACAGGGAAAAAGAGGAAATTATAGGTAAAGTGATTAATCTAACAAGCGTTTCGGCATCGGATTATTTCACAATCATAGTTTTAGCTCAGACTATTAAAGACATTGGTGGAATTACGATTAATAAAGATCTTGATATGAATGGAACGATAGGTGCAAATGCAAGTGAGGTAGTTTTAAATGCCGACATAAACGGAAATAACAATGCTACTGACACAACAGGCATATCCGAAACCATAACAAATTGTGCCTTTGGAGCATATGATCAATATGCAGATGAGATACTTGCAGAACAGAAAGTTAAGGTTGAAGTATACAGAGATCCTGCAACTAAGAAATGCATAATATTAAAATTCGAGTACATTGAGGAGTAGCATGAAAACAAAATCCATTTTATTTCTTGTTTTTGTATTATTTTCATTTTCCACTCATGGAAAAGAGAGTGCATTGCTTCTAAGAACAAATGCAAATAGTCCAGCCAGTGCCCCGGCAACAGATGGCGACAAAACTCCTTTTGATTACTCAAAGGTAAAAATAACTCAAAGTGAAATATTTACTGCGATAGATGACATTTACAATAGAATGAAAAAAGAGTCAGCCGATAAACCTTTGTACCCAACGCAGTTTGGAGGATTTGCCGGAGTCATAGATTTTTACTGTAAATATCCGAAGATTGAAAGGGAAACAGGTGTAAGCAAATCCTGGTTTGAGAAGCTTCAGAAAGTACTATTAAAAATGGTTCCTTTCAGAACTAACATGAAAATTGCAAAAATGAATCAAGACAATAAGTTTTATGTTGAAAACAAAGCCGAATATAACAAGCTCTTCATAGAATTCGAAAAGCTCTATAAGAATCCTGAAAAAGTAAAAAAATAACGTCAGGAACGGGGTCAAACCCTACACTATCAACTGTCAGGAACGGGGTCAAACCCTACACTATGATTCCGCTGAAAAAAGGCGATATTAGCCTCAAAACAGACGGATTCCGCTCTTCCGTTTAGAGATTTGCACTCAGGAACGGGGTCAAACCCTACACTATCAACTGTCAGGAACGGGGTCAAACCCTACACTATCAACTGTGATGGGACAAAAGGGTCGGATCCCTTTTGAAAGATGCAAATAATTGATTGATAATAGTTAACAGCTAGTCCATGTGATGAAAAGGCCTCTTGCAGCAAATTCAGCCCGCAAAATATTCCTGATAAGAGCAGGAATTGTGTTCGCCGTCCGCCCCGTCGGATGGGGCTCCGGCAAAGATTATAATCCCTCTTGTCCGAGACGGACAACCCTACATTTGGGCAAGAAGACACAGGCAGGATGTCCGCATGTCCTGCGGGTTCATGCTCCCACCTTTGACTTCTTAGTCTTGGTTGTTCACGTGTCGTGAAAAACCTTAAATTTGCTAATGCATTGCCTTGTGCTATTTTACATCAATGTGTTAAATGCTTGTTATTCAGGGGAGTGAATGGATGCCGACAATATTGATGATCATGGGGTGGCGCTTATATTTCTATGCCAACGAGGGTAACGAGCCGATCCATATACATTGCGTGAAAGGCGAATGTGAATGAGTGGATTAAGTTCAAGGAGTTGAAAAAATGACAAAGCATCATGTGGTGGAGAACTTGTCGTTCGAGGAGAATAGTATTTCAATGTCCGTTGATGGACGGAATTACAAGTTTGACATAACTAAAATTTCTCCGGGACTTTCCAAGGCTTCTGTCGCCCAGCGGCGTAATTATGTGATTTCCCCTTCGGGATATGGTATCCATTGGCCGGACATTGACGAAGATTTGTCCATAGACGCTCTTCTTGGAGTCAAACACGTGCCTTCGCCAATGAAATTTGTGACGGCGTAGGAAAATCGGTGCCAGTCTAGCGGGGAGAAAATGGTGTTTAGAGCAAAAGGGTCTGACCCCTTTAAAAAGCCGCAATAGAGCAAAAGGGTCTGACCCCTTTAAAAAGCCGCAATTGATTAATTGACAAGGGTTAATGTTAAATTGCTCTGATAAAAAAGCCTCTTAGAGCAAGTTCAGCTCGCATAAATATTCCTGATAAGAGCAGCTTCAAATCTTATTTAGCGCAAATGCAGTTGAGGTAGGATTATACTTTGCTCACACTGACCTGTGCCTTGAATTTTTCGTACAGGACATCGGGACATATGTCGAATCCGTTGTCCCAAGCGAGGGTGGGCCAGGAATCAAGATGGAAGTTTTTCACTTCACCTAGGTTTTTCCTGAACAATTCCGAAAATGCACCGGATTCATCCAGAAGAATCTCCCTCAAATTCACGACACCTTTTTCGCCAGTGTTGAATTCAAGAAGAAATGTGTAATTTTCAAGATATTCTGCGGTTTTCAAGTAAAATATCATACAAGCGGCTCCACCTTGTGAAATTCCCTGGTTTCCCATATTCTCATTGCGAAATCACTTTCATTTTTCCTAATGTACACTTCCCCGTGGATTTTGCAATTACACCCTGAACAGCAACAGCGGAAAAGAATCAGCAAATAAAAAACGCATTTTGAATTTCGGCGGTGTCTGGATTAAAAGATCAAGGGACGCAGAAGCGCAAGCGCGTTGTGCCTTCATGATTTTCTGATTTATTTGCGACGGG
>JBAQUG010000308.1:0-2885 GCA_049297395.1 Victivallales bacterium
TCCACAAGAGCATGCCCTACCCCTTGAATGATGGCGTTGTTTACGAGCACATCGATGCGCCCGCATTCATCCGCGATCTTCGCAAACATCGCGTCAACCTGATCCGGGCATGAGATATCAGCCGGAAGTTCGATCACGGTGACGCCATAAGTATCCCGCAGCCGTTTTGCCTCGCGTGCAACATCCTCGGGCCTGCGTCCGTTCAAGGCAACCACTGCGCCTTCGCGGGCAAACGCCTCAGCTATCGCCAATCCGGTATTCCGCACTGCGCCGGTTACCAAAGCAACTTTGTCTTTGAAACGCATTTCCGTTCTCCTTATAAAATCAGTAAAACTACAATTTGTTTTTGTTTATCCATCAAATTCAAACCCATTAATCCAGCAATCCAATAATCCGTCATCCCTTCTTGTTTTCATACCAGCCCTGGCTGTCATTGGGCCGGATCATGGTGAGATCGCCGTTGAAGTGGCGGAGGTTGTGCGGCTTATACGGATGTTTCAGCAGCTCCTCCTCATTGATGTCGATGCCGAGTCCCGGCAGATCGGGGATGCGCATCATGCCATTTGAGAAATCCACCTTCTCGGTTGTGAGCAGGTGGCGGTAGGGGACATCGTTCGACATCGTTTCCAGCATGTGGAAGTTCGGCGTGCACGCAGCTATCTGGAGAGTTGCGGCATTGGTTATCGCTCCAATCGGGTTATGAGGGCAGAACGGCAGGAAGTAGCATTCCGCCATGGCCGCAATCTTGCGTATTTCCAGTATGCCCCCGCAATGCGAAAGGTCCGGCTGGAGATAATCTGCCGCTTTTTTAGAGAGGAGTTCCCGGAAATCCCAGCGGGTGTATAGCCGTTCGCCGGCTGCTATCGGGATATTGATCCGGTTCTTGACATCCACCAGCCCGTCGAGATCGCCCGGAGGCAGCGGTTCCTCAAACCAGGTTATATCGAATTTCTCGAGCGCAAGCCCAACACGCACGGCTGTCGGCACATTTAACCTTCCATGACCTTCGATCAGGAGCTGGATGCCGGGACCGACCGCCTCGCGTACTGCGGCAACACAGTTCATCGCCACGTCGAATTCTTCGGAGGTCAGATTCAGGTAGGCGGAACCGAAGGGATCCCATTTGAGGGCTTTGAATCCCAGCTTGATCGTCGCCTTTGCCTTGCCTGCGAAATCCGCAGGCGTGCGAGAGCCGGCAAACCAGGCATTGGCGTAACAAGGCACCTCATCCCGTACTTTGCCGCCCAGAAGCTGGTAGACAGGAACACCCAGCGCCTTGCCCTTGATGTCCCACAATGCCATTTCAATACCGGACAGCGCCGTGGTCAGGACAGGGCCTCCGCGCCAGTAGGCATCCCGGTGGTTCTCCGACCAGAAGCCCTCGATCCTGTGCGGATCTTTTCCGATCAGGTACCGTTCGAGTTCGCGCACGGCCGCCTCCACCGCAAGCTCGCGGTGTTCCAGCGTCGCCTCGCCGACCCCGTACAGACCTTCGTCGGTAAGAACTTTCACAATCACCCAGTTGGTACGATAGACGTCGCAGATAAAAGTTTTTATTCCGGTGATCTTCATTTAATCCTCCCAATTTTAATTTTTTCCTGTCCCATGAAAAAATATCTTCACGTGTATACCACTTCGTCAAAAACACGTACGTAATCGACTATGAAATAATCCGGTAGAATCGCCTTTTTAAGTTCCTCCGACGGGGAATCGCCGTTGCGATAACCATTGCATTCGGTGGAAATCAGGATAAACTGTTCGCAATCTGAAACCGGACCGTCCACGCGCCACGATTCCCTGCCGTCGACATAGTAGATGTAGGCGTTGCGAGACCAGTCCAGGCCAAACACATGGAATCCATCCGGCGTATCCTTGAGTTTGCGTTCGCCCGAAGCCGCCTGCTGGTGATCGGGACCATAGCCGTTCCAATGGTTGTTGTGGTATACAATTCCGTCACGGGTGAAGTTTTCCATTATGTCAACCTCAACTCCGGACTGCACCGGGTCAAGCGTTGATCCGATGACAGGCGACTGGAGCCAGAAGGCAGCCCACCAGCCGGGCTGTGCCGGAAGCTTGCAGCGGCATTCATAATATCCGTATTTATGCATGAACTTCGGCTTATCAAGCCTGGCGATCGGCCACTTGAACCTGCCATACGCTTCACCTGGGCGATCCATGAAATTCCTGCCCGTCTGAAGATGCGGAGAATAGAAATGCCCGTCCTTCTCATACAGTTTGAGAAGGAGATTCCCTTTTCCGTCGAGTTCGGCTCCATCCTCAGCAAATGTCTTGTGCCTCTCCTGCATGAGATGAAGGCGGAAATCCCATTTTGAACGGTCAAGAATATCCCCGTCGAACTCGTCGCTCCAGACCAGGTTCCATTTCTTTCCAGAAGGCAGCAGGCTTTTCACATGATTTATCTGGTTTGTCTTTTTCATCTTTTCCCTCCTACTGTATTTCAACAATTGAACGGTCTGTCAGAATCAGCGGGTCGGTGCTGACGGGTAGAGGTTTGAAATGGCGTATCCCTTCCGCCCCCGGATCATCATTCATCCATGTTTCGCCGCAGGTACGCCTGTCCCAGTCGTTTTTCACGGCATAAACTTCCTGCGACACCGGATCTATCATGACCGGATTCTCCAGGCGCAGCCCTTTTTCCATCCAAAAGTTCATCTCGGCCTGCCTGACGACAGGATCATTTTCGAGGGATTCAGGAATCCACCATGCATGTACGGGCACGTCCCCCCGGACAAAATTAGCATGCCACGTGGAGGCCTTGGTAGCGCGTGGATCCGCGGTATCGTCAAGAATGCTCATGTGCGCCGCCGTCCGTCCATTTGCCGGTTCCATCGGATCGCAGAGCAGAGTGCAGAGGGACTGGAGGG
>JBAQUG010000309.1:0-6975 GCA_049297395.1 Victivallales bacterium
GAGGAGGATGTACGGCCAGCCGTCAGACGAAAGCATCCTGCACGATGGCGAACTCATCCACGGATGGCATGTGGAGGACGAGCTGGGGAACATCATGAACCAGCTGGAATTCCTCGACGACGACTTCGTCCATATCTACAATTCCGGACTGGCATGTCCGAAGACCGGATCCAGGGAGCCGGTAAAGCTGTGCTACGAGCATTTCCATATCAGGAAGCATGGCAGATGGAAAGGCGTAGTCGGATTCAGGAGCTCCCCCGGCTCCTCCCGGATATGCCTCATTGAAAAGGAGCTTTCAAGGAATGATGCTGCATGTCTTGAACTGTCATCCCATGTCGACGTGGTCGGACATGCACTGCCGGTCATCCTGGCGTTGAAAATATCCCCTGCAGTGAAAAAGGAGCTCGATAAAAAACTGGATTTCCTCAAGAAGGCGGTTTCAGAAATAAAAAATGAAGGGGCATGACCCAGAATGAAAATCAGGGACAAGCTCAGCTCATACGGATATGACAGCCTTGCCGGAGCCGACAGGATCGAGCTCCTGCTTGAACTTATCAATTGCAGGGATGCAAAAACGAAGCTGAAGCAGATCACGGAAAAAGGCATAACTCTTTCGGACGTCTTCGACAACAGCGAAAAGGCAAAAGGCGTTTTCGACGAGGTCGAGTTGAGGGGCATAAGGGCCGTGAAGGGATTGAACGCGTCCTATCTGCTTGAGACTTTGAGGAACAATCCCGAGAAGATGGACAGCCCGGCGAAGGTCGCCGAATATCTCAGGACTGCCTTCCAGGACTCCCTCTTCGAGCAGTTCAAGATCGTCTATCTGGACTCGAAAAACCAGATAATCTCCATGGAGACCGCCTCCGAGGGGACTTCAAACTGCGCCATCGTATATCCGCGCAACATCGCAAAACGGGCGCTGGAACTGAACGCCGTCGGCGTCATCCTCTCGCATAACCATCCGTCGGGGAACTGCGATCCCTCTGGCGACGACATCAGGCTGACGCAGCAGATGGCCGACTCCCTCAGCCTTTTCGACATCCGCGTCCTCGACCATCTCATCATCGGCAGGTACGACGGATACAGGAGTTTCAAGGAGTCCGGAATTGATTATGCGATGAAGAGTTCCTTTGCCATAAAGGAGGACGTGGAGGGATTCGATGAAAAGGAATCGGAAACGAAATCCAAGCGCCAGTCCCTGATTGATTCCATAAATGAAAAATTCGAGAACCTGTCAGGCAGGCTGGACTCGCCGGAGACCGAGGCGGAAATCAGAAGATATCTCGGTTTTATGAGGAAGACATACAAATATTCCCTCGGAAACCAGTTGCTCGTCTCCTTCGAGGCGATGAAACGCGGGACAACTCCAGAGACGGTCGAAAGTTTCCAGTTCTGGTCGAAGCTCAAAAACTATAAGGACGAGAATGTCCACGTGCTTAAAGGGGAGAAGGGATATCCGATCCTTGTTCCAGTCGAATATAGAATCTACCATAAGAATGAAGATGGAAGCTTCAAGCTGGATGCGGAAGGTAAAAGAATCCCGCGCATTGATCCTGCAACAGGAAAGGAGATCAAAGGACTCGCCTTCAAGTCCGGAGCCGTCTTCGATGTCGGACAGACCAACGCCAGGGAAATCGGGGCGTATAGCTCAATCGAATACAGGAACAGGAATGCTCCCGCCACCGAAAGCATGCTCGTCTCATTGAAGGAGGGCATCAGCAAGAACTACAATGTCTCGATATCCGAAGAGCCTTTATGCAGTACGGCCAAGGGATGCTATGTGATCGGCGAAAGGAAAATCATCATAGACAACAGGCCGGGGATGACGGTTCCGGTGAAGATATCGACTTTGTTCCATGAACTCGGACACCACATCATGCACGGCGACGAGTTGCGCAGCAACAAGGCCGACTACGGAAAAATCCATGACGAGAGGGGATTCCGGGAGGGAGAGGCCGAAGCGTTCTCATATGTCCTCTCATCCATGTTCGGGATCGAGAACAAGTCCGAGCTCTACATAAAAAACTGGGGGAATTCGGCGAACGACCTCAAGGAGAGGTTCACAAAGATACATGATGCGGTGAAATCCGGAATTGAAACTTTGAAGATCGAGGAAATCATCAGCCGGGAAAACAGGAAGGATATTCCTCTTATTCTGCCAGCTCCAGCCGGACATGCATTGGATTTCCATCAGCAACGATCATTTGGAGTAACTCCGTGAGGCATCAATGATTCCAGAAAGGACAGTCAAGGTTTCCGATCTGCCTTATTCCTTAAGCATCTGCTATTCGCATACGTCCATCGCCTACATGAAAAGAGTTCCCGGATACCAGGAGGCGAAATACAACGGAAATCCCGATGCGGGACTGGATCTCGTAAAATCGCTGGTGTTCAACCAGAGGAGTTCCAGGCGGCTCGGATACATGCTCCGCCATCTTGACCTGGGCAGGAAGATTTATTTCGTCCCCGTAATCAACGCCGAAAGGAACATGCGCCTCAATACGATCCCGGTGGCATACGCAGAAATCCTCGCGTTCGACCTGGAGAAGAACGCAAACGCCAATGTCGATGTATTGAGGAACATCGTGAAGGTTGGCCAGCCAAACACCGGCAGGAACCATACCGACAGGCTCAACAACCCAATTGTCTATGATGGATCGATAAAGGAACATGACGCGCAGTACATCATTGCCGACGATGTGTACACCTTCGGAAGGACTTTCATGTCGCTCATCGAGCATATAAAATCCCAGGGCGGCTCGGTTACGGCGGTCACGACACTTTCAATGAGATACACCCACAGGATAAAACCTGACATTAAACTTGTTGAAGACTTTAAAAATGCGTATAATATAACTGACAGGGAATTCAAGGAGGCATGCGGACATGAAATCGGATACTTTACAGCGGCGGAGCTCCTCGGGCTCATGCAGAACTACAACAGGAAAAACGGACTCGAAGGGCTTAAGCGCATCTTCTCTCCGGGAGATGGCCGACAAATGCCACTCGGACTGCAGGAGGGTTCTGGAAAAGGGGGGATTGCCCCGGATATTCAGGATCCGCGGAAAATCTGGATGAACTATTCCCCGAGCGTGAGGATCACTCCGTACTGACAGTGGAAGAAAGCCGGAGGCATCAGATAATTTGAAATAAATCAACGGGGGTATAATTTATATTTCTAACTAAGGGCAGGATGGATTTAGCATGGACGGTACCCCCTTCCTGCAAATTCTTCCTGTCCTTTTTTCACCCCTCCGGAAAATGTTCCCCGGCTCCGCGGGAAATTCATGCAGGAACCAGATTCTCCCCGTGCATATCCCCTGCCATTCAGAAAATAGTATCAACCGCCTTTTTCATCTGCGTTATCTGGACGGAAGTGTATCCGGTATGGATGTCCTTCCCGTCCTTGTGCCCAAGGATCTTCATCCTGACAGCCCTGTCGATCCCCTGTTCCATCATCTGCGTGTTGGCGTAGACGCGCCATGAATGGAATTTGCATTTCTCGCAGCCTTTTATTTTCTTGATGAGCTTGTTGTACTTGTCGAACTTCTTCCCCGTGCTCGCAATCTGCCATATTTCCTTGACATGGGGAAGCAGCTTGTCGGCGATTGGGACCAGCCTTGGTTCGTGCGTCTTGCTCTTCTCATCGATCAGGATGCATTTGATGCCGTGGGATTCGACGATGTCCTTTTTCCTCAGCCGCAGTATTTCATGGAGCCTCATTCCGGTATATCTGGAAATCCTCGGGACAAGTTTCCATTTGGGGTGGCAGTCCATGCAGTCATCCGCCTTCTCCTTCGGTATCGTGGCAGTATGTTCAGTCCTTGACACGGGCAGCGGAATATTGAAACTGTCCGTGATATTCGAATAGGACAGGCCTTCCGTGGAGCACCATTTCAGGAACGCCCTGAAAGTCTGGAAATTAAAGGACACCCGCTTTGTGCTTATCGTGCCGAGGAGCGCATCCCTTGCCTTTGTCGCATCATTCTTTGTCAGCGAATCAATCTCCTTGTTGCCCACGGCCGCAATTACCGACCTTATGCCCGAACGGTAGTTCTTGTACGATGCTTTGCGCAGATCGGTTTTCGTCAGATACTGGAGGTATTTGTCAAGGCATTCCTGGATGGTGAACCCATGGTTAGGCTTAATGATGTTTCTTTTCAGATTCTGCACCTGGACCGCTGCGCTCTCCTTGATTTCCTTTATTTCCTCCGCAATCATTTCCAATGCGGTAATCGCCCCGGACTGTGCTATTACGGGATTAAGGAACGTGTCCCTGATGTACCGCGCCTGGATGATATCCCTTGTAAGAAGGCTGCATCTGACGCGATTACCGCCGAGTCTTTTTGGGAGCTTGCAGTCAAAATGCCATGCATCGCCGCGCTGGACAAGATACTTGTTTTTCATGGAAACTCCTGTTCTGATTGTGTGCAGTTGAATATAGAATCAAGACACAAATATGCCAATAGAGGGAATTAATATGCGTGTAAGTGGTTAATAATGAAGTAAATACAATAAAATGGCGGAGAGGGAGGGATTCGAACCCCCGATACCGCAAGCGGTATGGCGGTTTTCAAGACCGCTGCCTTAAACCACTCAGCCACCTCTCCGTTATAAACACGCAAATTCCAATGACTCCATGACAAAATGAAGTGCATTTCAATACTTGATTTTCGGTAAAAATCAAGGATGCATGAGGATTATTTCCCAATTTCACCCTTAATTCCGTCTACCATCAGCATTGCTACGCGTTTTGAAAACTTGATTGGATCAGCCAGGGGAATCCCTTCTGTGAGAAGCGCCTGATCATAGAGCATTTCTGCGAACTCCGCAAGTTTCGGATCTGAAGAGTTCTTGTCATAGAGGCCCTGGAGCGCTCCAACAAGCGGATGATCTGGATTGAGCTCAAGTATTCTTTTCATCTTCGGCATTTCACGGTTCATGGCCTTGAACATCTTCTCCATCTGGATGCTGGGATCATGTTCGCCGCTCACCAGGCAGCACGGACTTTCCGTGAGACGGGTGGAGAACTTTACATCCCTGACATCCTTCCCGAGCTGTTTCTTCAGGAATTCAATCAGGGACTTGTGTTCTTCCACCGCTTTTTTAGTCTTGTCTTCTTTCTCGGATTTGGTTTTTTCATCAAGCTCCAGGTCTCCTTTGCCGGCGGACTTCAGTTTCTTGCCGGAAAACTCGGGAATCGACTGAAGCACCCATTCGTCGATGGGATCTGTCATGAGGATGACGTCGAAGTTCATGGATCTCAGGAATTCAAGGTGCGGAGATTTCTCCAGGACGGCCCTTGATTCACCGCAGATATAATAGATTTCCTTCTGTCCGGCAGGCATTTTATCGGCATATTCCTTCAGGGAGAACAATTTCCCGTCGGCATTGTTGAGTGTTTCAAACAGCAGGAGTTCGATAAGCTTGTCCTTGTTCTGGAAATCTGAATGGACGCCTTCCTTGATGAAACGGCCGAAATCATTGAAGAATGAATTGTATTTCTCCCTGTCCTTCTCGATGAGGTTTTTGAGTTCGGATATGATTTTGCGGACGAGGTTCTTGTTTATCTTGTGGATTCCGGGATTGTCCTGGAGCATTTCCCTCGAAATGTTGAGCGGAAGATCGCTGGAGTCGACGACTCCTTTGATGAAACGGAGGTACTCGGGCAGGAGATCCGGGCAGCTTTCAGTTATGAAGACTCTTTTGATGTACAGGTGCAGGCCTGCTTTCCTCTGTTCAGGATTGAGGAAATCGAAGGGGGCTTTTGATGGGATGAAAAGAAGCGCCTTGAATTCGGAGGTGCCTTCGGCGGAATAGTGTATATGGAGGAGGGGGTCTGTCTCGAAATGGGATAGATGTCCATAGAACTGCTTGTATTCCTCATCGGAAATCTCATTCGCGGGTCTCAGCCAGATCGCCTTCTGGGAATTTATGATCTCCTCCTCGAGGGCCTCGGATTCATCTTTTTTCTTCTTCATGGAGATGAGTTTGACAGGATGCTCGATGAAATCGGAATACTTCTTGACGATTTCCTGGATCTTCCAGTCTTCGAGGTAGTTTTTGCAGTCGGGTTTCAGGTGGAGCGTGATTGATGTGCCGTGTTCAACCGTATCAGCGTCATCGATTGTATAGGAGGATTCCCCTTGCGAGATCCACCGTGTAGCCTTCTCTTCCGACCCCGCCCTTTTGGAAACCAATTCAATTTTATCCGACACCATGAATGCCGAATAGAAACCAACTCCGAACTGTCCGATGAGTTCCGGAATATTCTTTGAATCAGTTTTTTTGAGTGACGCAAGATATTCACGGGTGCCGGACTTGGCGATGGTTCCGATGTTTTCGACCACTTCGCTTCTTGTCATCCCGATGCCGTTGTCGCTTATCCTGATGGTGTTGCGGGCCTTGTCAGGTTCGATTTTAATCTGCCATTCGGCCTTGAGTGAGGGGTTTGTCAGCGACTCAAACCTGACTTTGTCGATGGCGTCGGCGGCGTTTGCAATGAGCTCGCGCAGGAAGATATCCTTGTTGGAATAGAGTGAATGGATCACCAGGTTCAGGAGTTCCTGGACTTCTGTTTGGAATTTTCTAGTTTCTTCAGACATTTTTCAATTCTCCTTAAAAATATAAAAGATAAAATCCAATCCGCATTTTGAAAGGATGATAAATTTAATGGAATTGCTGGAATTTTACAGAATAGTTCGAAAATTAAGCTGAAAATTGTATTTTATGGTAGATAAAAATTTTGACTTTATATGCAATGCACGGTAAATTTGAGGTTAGTGATAATATAATAAGGATTCACGAAACTTAAAAAGGGAGGAGGTGGAATCATGGCTGATTCTGCTAAGAAATCAAACGGAGGAGAGGAACTTCTGTCAAATGTGGCAAAGTTGGAGGCCGATCTTCTGGAAATTGAAAAGGCGCGGAAACAGCAGGCTTTGATCACCAGGGTTGGTCTGTTGCTCATACTGC
>JBAQUG010000310.1:0-3316 GCA_049297395.1 Victivallales bacterium
GATTCCGCTGAAAAAAGGCGATCCCGAAATTACTTCCATCATTTATCAACAAGTTCGATACGCGTCAAGCTTTTCTGATGAGGAACAAGCCGGTGCCGTTATGTTCCCACCATACAGTTTCCCCCTGGCGCAGACGTATTGCCGCAGCGAGGGGGACTGGAAGATAAACATATAATCTCGATTTCTGTTTTTTTGAATTTATCGTCTGCACCTTCAGTGGGTATGACTGCAATTCACCGGCACTTTTCTTCCGGAGCAGTCTGTTCAGGCACAACTTCCGACGGTTGATCAGCTCCCACTCCACCAATCCTTTCTTTTTCAGTCCGGTCTTTTCCGCAAGTTCGGCGGAGAGATAGACATATGGTCTTTGCTTCTGTCCCTTGGTTCTGATGCTTTGCACTTTCAACGGGAAGCTTGTCCTCATCTGATTCTCCTTTCATGATTTGAATGTTCTTCTTTTGAAAAACTCCATTTCGGATATAAGTTAGCTTATAAGCTAACTTATAAAAGGATGTATTCAAATATGGTCTCAGAAAATCTCACGGGGGAAAGCGAGCCGGACAAGATGGTCCGGGATTTGGTCGACGGAATTGACGGGATGCCGGAAATCATCCGGGAAAGGAAAGAGTTCTTTGGTTTTTTCGCGGACGAGGTCTATCCATGCCTGAACAGGGAACTGGCTAGGCTGTCAGCCATGTATTCTCCCGACCGAGGGCGCCCTGCGGAAAATCCGGTGCGCATGTTGGCAGTCAGCCTGTTGCAGTTCTGCGAGCGCCTGCCCGACCGCCAGGCTGCGGAGGCCTGCCAGTTCGACATCAGATGGAAGCTTGCCCTTCACATGAAGTTGGAGGATCCGGCGTTCCACCCCACCCTCCTGACAAAATTCCGCAACCGTCTGCTTGAGCACTCATTGGAACGGCTGGCTTTTGATGTTTGTCTGGACATGCTTGTTGAAAAGAGGTGGATCAGGCGGGGGAACTCCCAGCGTCTGGACTCCACCCATGTGCATGGGCTGATTGCCGGCATGAGCAGATTGGATTGTGCGCGCATCTCATTGAAGAAAGCCCTGATCGCGCTTGAGGGCGCACCGTATCCCGCAGAATCATGGAATGCCATGTGGGAGGAATATGTCCTTGGGAAAATAGATTTTAAAAGCAGTCTGGAAACTTTGAAAAAGAAAACACGGGAAGTTGGCCTGGCCATTGCCGAAGTTCTCGATTTTTTCCGGAACTCTCCAGAGATGGAGTTTCCGGAAATGAAATTGCTTGTGCGCGTCTTTAATGAGAATTACGAACTTGACGAAGTCGGCTCCTGGAGACAGAAGCCGAAATCCCAGCCGGGAGCCGTCCAGAATCCCCATGACCCGGAAGCGAAATGGTGCACAAAATCAACAACCAAGGACAAGAGCTGGATCGGCTACAAGGTCCAGGTCGGCGAAACTGTCTCTGAAAAGGCTCACCCGAAAAACGAACCGACAAGCAATTTCATCACCGCCATCGTCACGCAGACCGCCACAGGCAGCGACGAGTCGGGAATGGAAATGGTGCTGGGGCAGCTGGATGAGAATGATCTGGGCAGACCGGAGCGGCTCTATGTGGACGGCGCCTATGTCAGCGGCGAAAAACTGGCCGAGGCGGAAAAAAACGGATGTGAACTGCGGGGGCCGGCTCCGCCGCCGGGAGGCAGACAGGAATTAACCTCTGATCATTTTAAAGTGGACATCGAAGGCAGAAGGGCCACATGTCCCGCCGGACACGCAAGCACCAACTGCAGCAGGCTCGCCGAAGAGTCGACAGGAAACGTGTCATACCGCATCGAATGGAATCAGGCGCTCTGCCGGGAATGCCCCTGCGCCCCGAAATGCATAGGGAAAAATCAGAACCACCGCACGCTGGCGGTCAGGGAATTCCACATGCATCTGCAAAAACGAAGAGATGAAATGACGACATGGGAATTCAAGGAGGAGATGCATCGCAGGAACGGAATAGAAGGAACCCAGAGCGAACTTGTCAGAGGATACGGCATGCGGAAGGCGAGATACAGGGGACTTGCACATGTGAGAATGCAGAATTATTTTATCGGAACGGCGTGCAATGTCAAAAGGCTGGCGCGACGCATGACTTGGGAACGGAGGAAAATGGCAAAAACACCATGATATTGCCAAGCTGGGGAAGACAGATTGTTCAATATCGGCGAACCCAGATAATTTATGTGAAAATTGCTGCGGTTAAGCATACGGCAACGAGATAATGGAAAGTTTCCCGGCTCATGCAAATCTCTAAACGGAAGAGCGGAATCCGTCTGTTTTGAGGCTAATATCGCCTTTTTTCAGCGGAATCTGTTATTGACTTCAATGTCATTTCGATCTTCTTTAGTGCCCTGTTGATTTCTTTATCATTCTCCTTGATTTCCATCAGGTGATTCTTGCTTCTTGAAAGCCCGCTGTGTCCAATTGACAATTTTGATGCCATCTCGGAGAGAGACGTGCCGCTCCTGCAGTATTTGTCGGCACAATACATCAGAGTCATCCTGGCCGTCCTGTGCTTTGACCTTCTCCTCAAGATATCCTTCTCTTCAATATTGAAAGTGGACGCCACGGCTCTCAGCACATCGTCAAAATGAAAGCTGGATCTAAGCTTCGAAAGATCCTTCTGCTCTCTTTTGTCTGTAAGATTCAAGTCCATCGCATATCCACGTCTGATGTGCTCTGTGAAAACACAGTCGCCAATAATGCTTTGCCCGACGACGCTTTCAAAAGGATTTGGAACTGCCTTTTTAATCCCCTCCTCGACATATGCACGGTATTCCAATATTTTCTTCTCCTGGCTGTCCGCCGGGAATTTACCTAGGACGTGCCCCTTATCAAGCCATTCAGGACATTCTTCCTCCCCGATATAATGGCGGTAGCTGGAATATCTGAATTCTTCCAGAAGCCTTATTTTCTTCTTCAGATCAAACTTTTCGGCAGATTTTATTTTGACCGGATTCAAGTGGATGTATCTCGATATTGCCATGCCGTATGCATCATCATCCGCCAAATGGCTCTTGAATCTCCCCTGAAAGATATGCCCGCTTTTCCCGCTCATCCGGTTCATGACGTAACAGAACGATGTCAGAAAACTCTGCATGAATCTGCTCAGATTCGCCTCACGGGTCAGGAGATACAGATGAAAATGATTGGGCATAAGGCAATAGCAACGCACATCCACATCGAACTTCCCTGAAAACTCCCGCAACTTTTCAAGAAATATCTCATAGTGTGAAGGACAATGGAAAACCTTCTGCCTCTGGTTTCCTCTGTTGATGACATGATAGC
>JBAQUG010000311.1:0-3252 GCA_049297395.1 Victivallales bacterium
CCTCTGAACAAGTGCAAAATATTGGAAAACTTCTATATTTTATAAAAATCGCAAAGATTTCCGGAAATGCCGCGTCTAATTGGTAAACACACAGGAATAGGCCATGCAGGAATCACAGGCTGTCGAAACATTTCTGAAGGATAAAACGCCAGAGGCCTTTTCTCCGGTTGTAGATGAGCACGTCGGCATGCTCAGGAATTTTGTCTACAGGATCGTCCTGAACGCACATGACACCGACGACATAGTCCAGGAGGCTTTCATTACAGCATATAACAAGGCGGACTCATTCAAGGGGAACTCGAAGTTCTCGACATGGCTATGCAGGATCGCCTGCAACAGGAGCCTGACGATGATCAGGAATGGCAGGAAGACAGTCGTTACAGATGGCGAGGACTGTCCGGAAATGAGGGATGCCAGCACTTCTAATACGCCGGACAAGCCAATGATCAACAGGGAAACACAGAGCCGTGTCATGACAGCCGTGTCAGCGCTTCCGGAACACCTGAGAGCGGCGATAACATTGGTGGCAATTGATGAAAAGGAAACTGATGAGGCCGCATACATACTTGGCTGCAACAAGGCGACATTGTACTGGCGGATTCACAAGGCCAGAAAAATTTTATGGAAAGAACTCGGAGACCTGATATGAAAGCCATGATAATACTCAAGCTGAAGCGCCTAAGACTACCAGGTTTTGTACTTCAACAGATGAAGCGTATTCGTTGGAGTTCAAACTTTAGTTTGTCTTATCTTTTCCCGTATATGTTTGTAGTCAATGTCGCAAGACATGTTCTTATCCCTAGATTCAAGAACATCCCTTGCGGGATTAACTACGAACGAAATTCAAAGACATTATCTCGAGGTGCCACATGAAAAACAATAATTTGGACAATATCCTCAAAGACTGGGACAAGAACCTCAACCCCGGCTTCAAAGATCCCGCAGAACTCAAACGCAGCATAATGTCCCAGATAAAGGTAGAACGCAGGATCTCTCCGGATTCGAATGTATATTTTTTCGTCAAGAAAAAATATGTGTACAACCTTGCCGCTGCGGCAGCCTTATTCCTGGTCATCGGCGGCGTGCTCCTGTTGAATTTCAAAACAGCCAAACCTGGCCAGTCCACACCGGACTACCTCGCACTCATTTCAACTGATGACATGTCCGATATTAAAAAGATTTCAGGTGAGGTCTCCAAGCTTTTCAACGACAGAGTCCAGTGGATCATCAAGTCCGGCGACAAGATGGAAATAAAGCCTTCGGAGATTACGGACACCGCTGTAACAAGCTCCAAGATCCTTGTCAGGCAGACAGTTTTCAGGAAAACAGACAAGGGATGGGAAAAAGTATATGTCGCTGATATTATCACAAGCCCGGACCAGCAGGTGGTATTCAAGGATGACAAGAACGATGGCTATCTCTGGACCCATCAGGCGGGTGACAACATAATTGCACTGGAAGGCCAGATGAAAATAAAGGTGAACGGTGAGACCATCAACCTCAACTATTCCGGTGGCCAGCCCGAACGGACACCCGTCATTCTCAAGAGCATCAAAAACTCGAATTCCGAATACATCGTATATCAGACCGTGGACAGGATTTAATCTTAAACACGAAACATACTAAATACTCGAAATTGATTTGCATCGTAATTAAGGAGCACTGGCGTCCCGCCGGCAATTGAGATAGCGAAAAGGCGACGATTTATGAAATTGTTTTTCTCATTAATGATTGCTGCTATTATTCCCTTTTCCGCCTTTTCAGGCACGCGGATTGCGATTGTCTCTGACACCAAGAGCAATGCCCAGGAACTGGCCGTGTCCGGACTTTCATCAGACAAGGACATCGAACTGCTTGAGCGCAATGAAATAGATAAAATCCTCAAGGAACAGAAGCTGTCAGCGCAGAGCATTGATGAAAAACAGGTACTCTCCCTGGGAAAGCTTTTAAAAACAGATCTCTTTGCCATAATAGAAACCGATGCTGAGACAAAAAATCCGATCGGTATTATTGTTTTCGATGCGGCGACCGGCATAAGATACTGGGATTCGGCGTTGCCGGAAGCCGACACCGACAAGACTGCAAAATTCATAGTCACAGCAGTAAAAGAGGCAATAGGCAAAGGGGATAAGGCTTTAGATGGTAAGCTGACCTATATCTCCCTGCTGTCCGTCCGAAACGCCGATCTTTCCCGAGAGAAGGATCCGTTCTGCAAGGCTGTCGGCATACTCCTCATGCGCCAACTGGGGAATTCCCCTGACATCGCTGTCCTGGAACGAAGCCATCTGGACTGGCTCAACAAGGAACGCAGTCTTCCGGGGATGGAAGCCCAGAACAAGCTTCTCGCCTCAACAATGCTTCTTGAACTCGAAATATGCCGTGCAAAGGATGGAAAAGGCATTAACGCCAACCTGTATCTGCTGGAAAAACAGAAACTGACACTTGAATCTGCAGCCGATGATCCAGTTGCTATTGCAGAAGGATTGACTGCCATGTTCGGAAAAGAGATGAAACTCTCCTCTCAAGCCATAAAACCTGATGTCATAAAAGAAGGCAGACGTTTTTATTCGGAATACAAGATTCTGAAAGGTCATGAAAAATGGTTTGAAGCACATGAAGTCATAAGTGCCGCATATGGCCTTGCCCCGGATTTGTTCAGTGATAAATACGCTGAAAGCCTTCTCGACTGCTCAATAGAAACACTGGTGAAGAATGGACACCATGCCCGATATGAGAAGCATTCTCCTACGGCAGAAGATCTTGAGAAGTCGCTGGATTTAATGGAGTATTACTTCAACAGCTACTACCTCCCTGCGAGAACGAAAAGTAAAGCAGACTGGCCTTCCACCGGCATTTCCATGTTCAGGCAACATCTGGAAAGCATTGAAAACACCGGGAAATACAAGGGCAAGCTCGGAACGAGAACAGAAAACCTTATCCTGACACTCAGAAAACAGCAGGAGAAGGAACTGGCTGAAAAGCTGGACAAAGGAGGGAAAATACTTCCTCCGGAAAAGGCCTACAGCGATCGTATCCTGTATGTATATGATATTATAGGTGTCGCCTATGATAAAAGATCGGAGCAGAATCTTTTCAATGAACATATGCCTCTTGTCAATTCCTGGCTTGAATTCACAGGAGATTTCATTTCGAAATCCGGACTGCCCAGCCACAGTAAAGTCGTCTGTGATCTTGAAACTGCCAAAGGAAGGATACTGCAGCATGAATTATTCGTGATCACAACTCATAATG
>JBAQUG010000312.1:0-66915 GCA_049297395.1 Victivallales bacterium
GTTAAGAGTGTCGAGTTAAGAGTGTCGGGTTAAGAGTGTCGGGTGAAACGTGGCGGGTCTTTGACAATTCGGCGGTCTTCTTGGACTGGGTCATGATCGCCACGATCTGATTCGCTTCATCAAGCAAATGGTGGACCTCGCCATGATTCACGAGCCCCGCTTCTATTATGAGTTCCAGCCAATAAGCACTTTCATCCGCTTCCTCTATCACAACGCCAATCCTGGCAATGAACTCCGCCTTTGAACGCGAACGGCACGCCGCGCGGTAATTGGCACCCACAGAAGTTCCTGCCCTCACAAGCTGTCCTGCAACTGCTCTCCCTTTGATCGTGTTAGGCAGCTTTTCAATGAAATTCAGGACAGCGATGGCAAACTTCTTTGTCCTATCTCT
This sequence comes from Victivallales bacterium, assembly GCA_049297395.1. Classification (GTDB taxonomy): domain Bacteria; phylum Verrucomicrobiota; class Lentisphaeria; order Victivallales; family GWF2-50-93; genus GWF2-50-93. The sequence continues at coordinate 392 of JBAQUG010000312.1, forward strand.
TAGATTATCATGTGACATATTGGCTTTCCTTTCACCATTCCATATTTGATTTCAGCCCGGCGTTCGAAATTATTTATTAGTCATTAGCCGTTCAACACTTTTAAATCTTCATTATTTTCTTTCTTTTCTAAAATTCTTTACTCTACCTTCGACATTCGCCATTCAACACTCTCCACTCTTCACTCTCCACTCTTCACTCGCCACTCTCCACTCTCCACTCTCCACTCTCCACTCGCCACTTCCTTCCACTTCCACTTCCCCATCAGCTCCAGTCTGCTTTTTTGAATTCGACTTTCCGGAGGATGCGTATCTGCATGTATGTGAATCCTATCAGGATGGCGCCGAGCATCCATGCCATTGACGTGGCCGTGCTGAATCTGAGGTTCGCGTATGCTTCCTGCCATATCCGCAGGCCCGCAACGGTGGTCGCTTCTCCGGGACCGCCGAAAGTCAGGAGGAATATGTTCCCCATGTTCTGGAATGTCCCGATGAATGCGCCGACAAAATTGATGACTATCAGGGGCAGCAGCGTAGGATATGTGATATACCGGATCTTGTGAAAGACGTTTGCGCCGTCGATGTCGGCCGCCTCATACAGCTCCGTGGGTATGGAATGCAGGGCGGCCAGATAAATCAGGCTGGCCATGCCCATCGTGGCCCATACTGTCGGAATGACGCAGCACAGCATCGCCATCTTTGGATTTTCAAGCCATGTCTGGGGCTGGATGTCAACCAGGGGCAGTTTGTTCAGGACGGAAATGACCTGGTTGAGGAATCCCGTCGGAGTCGGGTCGTACATCAGCTTCCACATGAGGGCAATCACTATTCCGCTTGACACCTGCGGAAGGAAGAAGAGGGTCCGGTAGAAAATCTTTCCGCGGGGAACCTCTGACAGGAGCAGGGCCAGGAAAATTGGGAAAAGGAAAGCCAGGGCCATGTTCAGGAATACAAAATAAACTGTCCTTCCCAGGCTTTCCCACCAGCTCCTGTCCAGGGCCAGTGTGATGAAATTGTCCAGACCCACCCACCGGCTCTCTCCCGCGATATGATAGTCCTGGAACGCCATCACCATGCCGCGCAGGAGCGGGTAGTAGCTCCACAATGCGATGAGCAGAAGGGCCGGACCCAGGAGGATCCAGGGCAGATATCCGCTGTACACCTGCCGCGTCGTCTCCGTCTTTTTCTCCCAGAACGAGCGTATGATGAAAAAGGTGAAGGTGGCGATCACACACACCATGAGGGTGAAAAATATCCTCGCATAGGGACGGTACTTGTCGAGTTCCGCCGTAGTCCTTCCAAACATGAGCCCGCTGTTGGCGTTCTGCTCGACTCGGCGGAGCGCGTCAATGTAGCCGAAGCCTTCCCCGTTTTCGGATAGGATCAGGCTCAGCACCTGCTGGTTCAATGCTGTGTCGGATGTCCACCAGAATCCCATGAACGGTTCCGTAAATATGCCGATTCTGCCATCCTCCATTTCCCTGAATTTGCTCCGGATTGTCGCCGGCACGTCCTTCAGGTAGTCGGTGAATCCGAGTCTCTGGAGATCGGACGGACTTACAAATTTCGCCAGACCGCTGAGAATCCGTTCCTGGATGAATGCGTCCTGGATGCGCCGGTCGGTGATGGACGTGAGAATCCTCCAGATCTTGTCCCGGTCCTCCTTCGGACGGGATAAGAGGGACTCGCACAGGGTCGCGTAATGGTTCTGTTTCTGGACGACGCGCCTGCCGCCCGGGCCGGGACCGGCGGGAAAAGGGAACCAGCTCAGGAGATCCGGATTTATATTCGCGCTGCCCGCAAAGCTGTTGAGATCATTGACGAACCAGGAGACCATCGCCACCTCCCCGCGCGAGAGCATGTCCCACGGACTGGCATCCCGCTGGCCCATGGCCCCTCTTGCGACACCGTGGATAATGTCCTTTTCCGTGAAATCAATCCTGCGCTTGTCCACCTCGACGTATCCATTCCCAATATCCTTTTCCGAGATATTGACCGGTTCCTTCGTCTGCGGATCGCGAATCCACTTCATCCATCTGAGATTATGGTATAGCTCCGTGGCGGCACAGGCGGCCTCAGAACTGAAATCCACCTTCCATTGCGGTTCCGCCGTGGAAAGATTGATCCCGTCGGACGTAATAAACTCCGAGGCCTCCATCGGGAAAATATATTCCTTGCCTGTCGCAGGATCTTTTCTGGCCTGCACGACCGGACTTCCTCCAGCCGACTGGACCCAGGGAAGCCATGTAAAGCCATATGGAAGAAGCACGATGCCCCGCTGTCCGCGCTGGTACGATGATCCCGGGATCTGCTTGCCGGGATCTGTCAGGCGCTGGCACCAGTAGGTCAGCTCGCTCCAGGTCTTCGGCGGATTTTCCGGATCCAGTCCCGCCGCCTGGACCATGTCCGTCCTGAAGACGACGCCCATATAGGCGACGGACGCCTGGGGCAGGCCATACACTTTCCCGTCAACCGTGGCTACCGTCCTCCATAGTTTTGGAATGGACTTCCATCCCTCCCATTTCGCCTCATCATCATCAATCTGGCCGTTTCCATTTTTGTCATCGCCTATCCATTCGTTGAGAGGATAGAGGAAGCCCTGCTTGATATCGTTCCTGATGACATGGAAGTGCGACATCATCACATCCGGGGCGGTACGTCCGGCAATGGCCATGATTACTGATGCCTTGCCTGCGCCGCCGGGAAGCTCTATTCCACCCCACATGGATACTTCCAGGGAATTATCCTTTTTTATAAGTTCCCGGATTCGGCGTGTCGTTGGAGCATCGGGATAGTTTGGATTGTACAGCTGGGGATGGATGCTGATCTGCGTCTTGGCGGCGGCATCGGGAATTTTCGTGGAAGGCTCATCAGCACAGAGCGTTTCCGCCCGGAATAAAGCCATGAGCAGCAATAAGGCAGCGCTGGAATATAAATGTAACACAGGCATCTTGCCTGTGGGCTTAAAATACAATTTCCTATACGATCCAGCTATCCTGGTACCTGATGATTTTATATTCACGCTCAACCCTTCTTTTGCACAATGCATTTGTATTCCGGCACAACTGCGATGGACTGGAAAACTGCCGCGCCGCCGGAATCATTGTCAACTTTTATTGCCGCCATTTCAGTGAAGCTCACCTTGGACTTCTCCTTGGCTGTAAGCTTCAGGAGAATCCCTTTTTCAAGTATCCGTGGGAGAAAGCGCCTGAGCCCGATTTCCCATGCAGTTCCATTCCAGAAATTATCATGGACAAACTGTCCGTCGATAAAGGCGGAGCCAGTATCCCCGACATAGTCCACACGCAGGAAAATATCGTTGACGCCGTCAAACGACCCAGGAGAAAATTGAATAAATGCCTTGTCTCCCGATATCCGCTCAACCTGCGGATCAACCTGTTTCGGCCTGCAGCACATGGTAAAACACGCAAATATTCCATCTTTCAACATAGGAAGGGATTGTCCTCCGACTGCAAGAGCTGTCTCATCCACGGGATGAACCGATAGGCACATGTTTTCATCACCTGTTCTCTTCAAATTAATTTCATCACCGTTGAAAATCAAATCCGAATCCGAAATAAATACACGATCACGTCCCCATATCTTCGCCTTCCAGAATCTCAACGACTGCTCATTTGTCAGTGTAATGATCCGAACCCTGCAGCCGTTCACACCGACAATGTCGACAACACTGCCTGTTCCAGGCACCACGTCGACAAATGTCACTTCCTTATCCCTGCGGACAGTGCCGCCTTCGGCCTTGATCTGTGAAATGTCTGGAGATGCAATGGCGTGCTCCGGATGAATTCCGTCATGGGCGAAGAAGAAGTATTCGGCAACGCCGTCGACTTCAAGCCGTGTCAGCAGCTGGCATGTGGAATATTTCATGCAGATCCCGTCGAGCGACAGGTTGAACGGCAATATCGCGCTGCTGTTTTTTGAAACCGTGAATCCGTCGCCGCCGGCGGGAATGACAACGGTCTCGTCATCCAGTTCAAGGCGGATGCGCTGATTGAAAAGATCCTTCATCTCCACGTGGTCCTGATAGTTGTTCAGGAAGACAAAACCGCTTTTATCCCTGATGCGTACCGCGAAACGGAGTGTGTCCGTACTGCCAGGAGAGAGGCTGGAGGCGTTCTCCGGCAGGAATGTGCCCATCGGCGCCAGACTCCCTCCGAACTCCTGGAGGAACAGGAAATGGCGCTTCAATCTCCGGTACGATTCGGAAACCTGTCCGAATTCCCGCAGAGGCGCCTGGAAATCATAGGAAATCCTCGGGCACTTGTATTCATTCAGATAAGAATGTTTTCCAACCGGATTTGAGCCGCCGTGGTACATGTAGAATCCCATTACATTGGCTCCGGAACCCATCTGGATGACGGATACCGCCTCGACGGTTTCAGGCGGCACTATTGGCCGGTTCCTGTAGAAGACCTGCATGCCTCCGCCCGTCTCGCAGCCCGCGTACGGGACTTTGCTTCCGTCGTATGGACGGTTCCCCTTCTGGTGAAGATTTGAAAAGAGGTAGTTTCCGGTGGGCTTCTGCGCCGTCGGGTCGTCCTCCCAGGCATAGAACGCATATCCGCCGCCGATGACAGGAAGAAGTTCGCCCTCCGGCACAGGAGATCCCCATGCAGTACAGGAATAGACAGGCACATCAATTCCGGCCTCGACCGCCATGCGTTTAAGGATGCGCATATGTTCTTCGCCTCCGGAACCGCGCGGGACATATTCCATGGCCGTATTGTGTGTCGTCTCCCATGGCGCGCCGCTCTGCATGAACTCGTTCTCAAGCTGAACCCCGATGATTGGCCCACCGTCCTTGAAAAACAGGCCTTTTATCTGTCCGGCATACTCCTGATACAGACTGCGGACACGGGCGAGATATCTTTCATCGTTGGACCGGACTTCGAACGGCTGTCCGTAAAGCCAGTCGGGCATTCCACCGTTGCGCACCTCTCCATGGCAGAACGGCCCTATGCGGAGCCATGCGAGCAGATCGTGTTTTTTGCACAGTCCGATGAAGGCGCGGAGGTTGCGGCTTCCGCTGAAGTCAAATATTCCTGACTCCTCCTCGTGATGGTTCCAGATGGCGTAGGTTGCTACAACCTGGACGCCCCCGGCCTTCATTTTGAGGATCTCCTCCTCCCAGAACAGGAATGGGAAACGGGAGTAGTGGAACTCGCCCATCACCGGCAGCCAGGGCTTCCCGTTCCACTCCATATAGTAATTTGTAAAGGAGATTTTGTCGCCTCCGGGATTGCTCCCTCCCATGTCCAGGATGCCGGGCAAAATCTGTTTTGACGTGTTCTTGAGATTTATTTCATTCATTTGACTCCAAACATGTTTCTTAAAGTTTCAATGTAATAGCGGATGTTTTCAAACGGGATGTCTGGCGGGGCGCCATGGTCAAGTCCGGGGACGTATCCTCCGTCTTCGATGACCGGACGTATGCGTTCCAGTTCCCTTTTGATGTCTTCCTTGTGCGGCGAAGCCATGATGCGCTTGTCAAACCCGCCGCACATTCTCAGCTCCCGGCCAAACTCCTTGCGCAGCGCCACCACGTCCATTCCCGCCGCAACCTCCATCGGCATCAGGATATTTATCCCCAGATCAAGCCACAATGGAATCAGTTCCCAGATATTGCCGTCGGAGTCCAGCCACTGCAGGTCGATGCCGTATTTCTTCCTGATTTTCTGTATCCGCGCATAATACGGACTCATGAACTCCCTGAACATGGCCGGAGAAATCAGGGAACCGGTCTTATAGGCCATATCCTCGTGATAGCCGATCGTGTCCAGCTGGAATTCCGGCAGGACCAGGTTCAAGCCCTTCTCGCAGCAGCGGCACTGCAAATCATTGACTTCATGTATGAGATCGGGCGTATCCAAATAGCCCAGCAGCAGCTGTTCGGTGCCCATGTGTTCGTTAAGGAATCCGAAGTACATTCCGCCGTTCAGGAAGGTGCATCCTTCTTTTTTCGCCTCCTGGGCCTTTTCAAGCCAGCCGGGTGCGAGTCTGCCCGGGTTGTCGGGATCAAGTTTTTCCCGCAGCCACTGAAGGGATTCCATCCCCTTTATCGGATATTCCAGAAACTCAGGCATGGAATCCTCGTCCAGAAAATTCTTCACCCTGGCTCCGTTGTGGTTGATCTTGACCACATAGTCCTCCGTCCTCTCAAGGATCTTCTCCTCGAAAGGAGGATGCAGGACGGTTTCAAAAGCGACTTGCTTGAAATGACTGGAAGGCGGCAGGTCAAAGTATTCATACAGATCCGCCCCTTTGGGCAATCCCTCCCTTTCCCATCTTTTCCGCGTACTCGCCCACGGACCCGGCACGTCTATCGGCGGATGATCCACCTCCTGATAACGCATCGTCCTTAAAAACCTATCGCGATTGTTCATCTTATATCTCCTGTCCAGCGCTCCACGAAAAGCCGCACATGGCGGTCAAACAGCGCAATTTCCGATTGTGTGAAACGACGGCTCCCCCATCCAAGGACTCCTCCAGTCTCAATAGGCTGTCCCGTACGCATGGCTTCGTCAAGTACCGCATCGGTGTCAATCCCATCGCAGTCGACGGTGGTATTGACCGGGTTATGCGGCTGGAAAGCGGCCACCATCCTGGCTCTTTCAAACATGATCCGGTAATCGCTCGATCCGTTGTCGTAGCAGCGCGTAAATGCATTGAGCTGTTCAAAATGCGGATGCGCAGTGCATCCCTGGTGCGTCCAGGCCGGCTTGTATTTTCGCCCTTCGTCGCGCATGGCTCTGAGCGTGTTGAAGATGAAACGCTCCTCGCCGCGCCATTCGGGGTTGTGGACCGGCATGTCGGGATGTATCTTGTCGGCCATGAAGTCCGTCTTGACCCCGTCCGCGTTATAGCATCCCGGTTCATCGCTGAAGAGCAGGCGCGCCAGCGGTTTCAGATATGATTCCTGGACGTGCGGATTGGAATAGTCGAGGAGGGGCATGCCGTGCCGGCCCAGTTTTCCGCCGCCGCAGAGAAGATCCCTGCGCTCCCTGATCCTGGCATTTGGGAGTATGTCGAAGGGAGCCCACCAGAGGATGACCTTCAGGCCCATGGCATGGAGAGCGTCAATTCTTGATCTGGCCCCAGCCATCCTGACAGGATCCATTTCCCAGTCACCGCGCGTAATCTGCCATCCGTCATCGATGCAGAAAGTCCCCCACGGCGTTCCGGCCTGTCTGAGAAACTCAATCTCGGCGTCCAATAGTTTGGAACAAAGCGCCTCGTTGGCCTTCAATAATTTTTTGCCGCTCTCATGATATTGCACGTTTTGTCCGGACTGCTGGTCGAACCAGGTGCATGTGAATGGCATATGCCAGGATCTGTCGTCCGGAAGCTCGTCCCTGGCCGGAATAAATCTCCGGCTTTCGAGAATGTCATGGTAGAGCCTTGCGGTATGGTAAACGTCCTCCGAGTGGTCCAAGGCGAAGATAAAGGCCGGGCTTGAAACTTCGTCTCCGGCTTTCACCTCCATGCCGTGCGTTTCTCCGCCAAGATCGATGGACCAGCGCCCGATCTCATATTGGAAGCAGTCGAAATAGATGCCGAATCCGCTCTTCGGCAGATCGAGACATCCAGCGATGAGGTTGCAACGTGGCGCCTGGAATATCATGAGGGAGGGATGAGGGGCGAACTGCCAGTCCTGGCTGTATGTATTCTCAGATATGGTACTTGTACCTTTATACGAATATCCCGTGCTTTGAATATTGATATTTCCCGGCGCGCCGAAATATCCGTCGTCATAGCCTCTCAAGCTGATTTGCCTGTAGGGGTGAAGATGGTGATGGCGGTTCCGGAAGCTGGCCAGGTAGTTCCAGCTGATCCTGCTTCCCTTGGGCGCAATGGTCCATTCGGACAGGCGGTGCGGTTTTGCAGCCCTGTATGATGTCCGCAAGACGACATGCCCCATCCTACGCTCTATTTTCATCTCTCCCCCGGCAATTGCCTCCGACGGGATCAGGGGTATGACCGTTGTCCCGTCTCCAATATCCTTTGCCAGGCGGAGATTGGCCAGGACCAGCTCCGATCCGGAGACGGCGGGCAGAAGCGCGCCCCCTCTGAATGTTATTTGCGGCGGACCTTCCCTGTGGAAGATGATGATTTCATTCGAGTCGCAGTCAATCCTATGAGACAACATGCCAGCTATCCTTTTTTGATTTGAGTTTATACTCGATTCTCCATCCTAAATTATTCATAAGAAATCCTATGTTTTACGAATCTATTGAATTGATATTTTCAGGTCGCCGGGATCGGTGATCGACATCCAGAAACCGTTGCCGGCTGCGCCCGCATGCAGTTTGACCATGATCTCATTCTTTCCAGATAAGAGTTTGACTGGAAACGAAAACTGCCCCTTGTGGGGTGATCCATGTGCATCGATCTTGGAGAATACTTCCTTGCCGTTCAGCCATATCCGGCCCCAGTAATCCACTCCGAAACATATTTCCGCATCGCGTGAAGCCGGAGAATCGAAACGGCAGACGGCATATCCAATCCTGAAACAGTATTCTCCGGTCAGCTTGTAGAAATCAACGTAATCTCCACTGAAGCCCGGTCTTTTCCATGAGATTTTCTTTCCGCCGAGTCCATCATATGAGGATGAAAAATCAATGCTCTTTTCCGGCGGCTGCTGAAGTTCCATTACTTTGGCAAGTGAACCTGGAACGCGGGGGTCGGGAGTTCCATCGAACGGGCCCATCGCCATCCAGTCATTAGCTTCGAGATCTCTTGGGACCGGCTCAAGGTTCAGGAAAAGAATTGCGGCATCCGCGCCCGGGGCTTTTGTCAGTTCCACTTTGTGTACGCCCTGCTGCAGGCTGAGGGTTTCAAGTTTCAGGAAACGGCCCCACGATACTCCCTCCTCCCTTGTTTCCGCCGGCGGGGGCGATACCTCCTTGCCATCAACACGGATTTTCGGAACCGTGAAAGGCGGATGATTCACATAAACCATTTCCATGCGGTAGCGGTTGTCGAAGGAGGAGGGGACGTCAAAGCTGATGGAATCCCCCTTCCAGCAAAGAGCATTCAAGCCGGAGAGGGAGGGTGCCAATCCTGAAGCATTCCTTACTGAAACATCCGTCCGCCCTGCGGGCGGAACAGTTTTCAGCATGGACTCCGGGAGCATGGCGCCTTTCGGAGCATATGGAGCTTTCTTGTAGAAAAGAGAAGGAGGATAGCTGTGGAACGCCTCGTAAAGCTTTACAAGATCCGCCGACAGGAGAATGCGGCGGACTGTCCACGCCCGGCCCTTGTCGAGGGAAGTTTTCGCTTCAGCAAGTTTCTCCTTTGCTTTCCTGAGTTCTACCGGGGAGAGCATGATGGGCGCGTCACCGGCGTTTTTTCCGGAGGCAAGCGCCTCGGCAAACGCTATCTGCTTGAGTAATGCCGGGCGGAGCGCCTCCGGCAATGCGGCTTTGATGTCCGCGACATGTACGCCCACAGCCCCTCCCTCGAACGAGAGCATTTCATAGGCGCCGAGTTTTATTTTCATTTCACCGTTTTCCAGTTTGACAGTCTCGTTTGTGGAAAGGCGTCTGATGTCCGCCTTTCCTTCAATGCGCAGGACTGCGGAGAGCGGCTGGTCAAGGCGGTTGACCACATAGAAGAACATGGTCTTTCCATCATCGCCCTGCCAGACGGCTACCGGATCTCCGTCCTTTTCAAGAGCTTTCATTCCAATAGCCGGAAGAGAACGGTATTCGGCAAGGAACGGGCGCAGATACCTGGGCTGTCCCTGGGCATAGCCATGGCTGCCGTCGCTGATCAATGTAGGATTCCCCTTGGCCATGGCCTCGGCAAACCGTTCGAGGAAATGGATGCCTGACGCGTTGACTATTCCGGCACCGTGGATGCTTGTCTGACCACCGGAGAACTTCAATTTGGGATCATAGCCTACTGCCACGCCTTCCACCATCTGCCCTTCCAGGGAATCGGCGTCAAGATGAAGGGAACTGACAGTGCCTCCGCCGGCGTCATGCGCTGCCGCCTCCGCCTGGCCGCCGTCCATATTGACATCCATGCCAAAGGCGGCAGGGACAGCGCCCCGGCTCCTCGCCATGCAGCTGGGATAGACATCCACGCCCTGGATGTCCATGGCCGGCTCCTTCCGATAAAGGTCCGTGTCAATTCCCGTTTCCTTGATGAGTTTTGCCCATCCCTTATCGTTCCACTCCGTCTCCGTGGCTGCGCCTTCAAACATTGGACTGTACGCAATCAGATGGAGTTTGAGATCAGGCCTTGCGTCCGTGAGAATTTTTGCAAGCCGGCTGTGATAGCTGTAAATTTTACGGCAGCGCCATTCGACCCATTTATCGTATGCATTGGCCATCAGCCATTCGTAGCGTCTTGTAAAGCGGTCAGGTGAATCAGGCGGGACTGGAATTGAAATGCCCGTTTCTTTCTGGAACAGCGCGATGGTCCAGTCTTCGTAACCCCACTTGATGGACGGGATCGCCTGCCAGGAGGAAAAACACCATGCCATCAGACGCAATGAAACGCCTTTGAACGCCGGGGAGTCCTTGTAGCGGCCTGCGAGTTCGGATACTACCGACGCCATCCAGTCCTGGACAGCAGGATAAAGCGGATTCCAGTATGGCTTGTGAGGATTCTTCATCCCGCATTCGCCATCTTTTGAGACGGTGAGCCATGGTTTGTGCGGGCCATCGTCTTCGTAAATTCCCTTTCCTCCGAAACGGGCATCGAGTTCCTTCATAAGAACCATGTTGCCGGGAACGTGCAGTTCGCCCACGTAGTCCATGCCGAATTTCTCGCAGACCAGCAGCTGCATGCGGACAATATCCTTTTTGAACGGCTCCTTCAGCGTCAATGGCCCGGTGACACACCAGCCACCCTCGTCTTCGCTGCCGTAGCCTTTTATGGTTGTGCAGGGCCAGAGAACCGCCTGGTAGTTGGCGATGGTCTTCTGCCAGAGGTTGGCGCCGAGGAATTTCTGGAATGCGCCGAGACGATATGCGGTCTTATAGAAATTTGACCAGCCATTTCCATCGGGCGCCGCCCCGAAATAGCTCGTAAACCGGATGTTTTCCTCCTGGTACATGCCGAAAGAACGGCCGCGCGGAGTGAGATTCATCGCCGGTGGAAGGTGGTCAAGCCGGTAAATGCGGATCTTCGCCGCCGCCGCCCTGGCGCCTGTTTTCCAGGTCTGGAGGAAAAGACGCGGATCCTTCTCGCGCGGATAGAAATAGATTTGCTCGGTGAGCATGGAGTTTGAAAAGGAGTAGATGCCGCCGCTCATGTAGCCAAGCGTCAGGGCATATGGATTAGGGCACCTTTCGAGAATGGATACCAGGGCGATTCGTTCGTCATCATCAGGGTAGTCGACTTCGGCGAGATATAAATCCTGGATGCCCGGCAGGTTGAGGGTGTAGGCGAACCAGTCGGCATCCATGTTGTGTTCCATGCGCCCCCTGTCACCGGTCTCGCGGTAGGCTCCGATTGATGATTCAACCACGCGGCTTGTCCCTGAAGAATAGGTTGGTTCGGCTTTTGAACAGTCGATCTCCTGCACCAATTCCCGTTTCGGCTCCTTGTCCAGTTTTGGACAGTCCTTCACATCGACAACAAGGTATTGTATCGTCCTGTCGACAGCTTTGCCTGCGTCATCCACAAGTGTAATATCAAAGACGCCTTCCCCGGCGCTCGGAATTGCCACTTCGGTTTCAAAGACGCCTGTTCCTGCCGGAATCTCCATCTTTTTTGTCCATGACGGTTCTGTGGCGGATTCCCTGGCGACTTTTATTGTTATGCTCTGGGCTGACGTCGATTTCCCGGCCCGCAGGGCAAGTCCAAATTTTTCGTCCTTGCGTATTGCGAGAACATTCCGTGCCGGTTCGGCCCGGACCATTCCCGCCAGATCCTTGGATTTTTTAAGGAGAAGCCCGCCGATATAAGGAATTCCATATGGTTCCGGACGGCTGATCATCAGCGTGTGCCTGCCTGCCGGAATATTTAAATTCATCATTTTCTGCATGTCGTTTTCCGGTGCCCATACTCCGCTTGATATAGGGCTGTGGATGACGAGTTTTTTGTCTACTAAAAGATCGAACGGCGTGGTCACGCCGCCTTTCCCCCATAATTCCCACCAGGCGTCTTCTTTGGTTTCGAATGCGTATTCAGCTTCCCCGAAACCTCTCAAAATACCGCTTTTCCGGATTTCCTCGCGTTCCTTGTCGTCGATGAGGTAATTCGTGGAAATGAAATCCCCCATTTTAATCTCAATCATGCCGGAGCCCCCCTCTTTTGCCACTGCGGTTTCCGAGTGCGCCGTCACGGCAAGCCCGGCTCCAAGAATCACCGCAGCAATGATTTTCCCTGTTAAAGTCATCTTTCTCCCTTTGGAGTCGTACAGTAGATTCACGCGCGGGGTCATAGGCTCGGCTCCTGGCTTCCACACCCTTTGAACGTCACATGTCCCGCAGAGTCCACCTCGACGAGCGGCGTGGTGCCTTTGCCCTTCTGCGGATGCGGCTGAAGATGAACCGTCAGCGCGCCCCCGTCCAGTGCGTGCTCGATACAGACGAAATCATGATCCATCAACCGCTTGAGCCGGTAGGCAACCTCGCGTCCATCCCAGCATACCCGCTGGACGCGGGAGGCCAGATCAACCGGCAGGCGGAAATGAGCGGTCGCCCCCAGCGCGTTCGTACGCACCCGCAGGACTTCATCGGACTCGCTGTAGCGGATCGTCAGTTCCAACCGCCGTCCTTCGGGCAGCGTGATGCGCAAGATGTTGTCGCGCTCGGCGTGCGGCGCTGGCGGCTGACTGTGCCGGTGGCGGCGGAACATCGGCAGCGAGGGGGCGATGTTGATCTCGGCAAAGTTCGGCGCGGCAGGCGTGATGCCGAACAGTCCCTCGATCGTCGCGGCAATCTGGGCCGTCGCGCAAACCACATAGCGATCGCGATGAAAACCGGTTGCATCATCCACGGTACCATCGAGGTGGTACCATTCTATACAGTCGCCGTCGCGGGTGATGGCTTCAGCGCGTTTGCGTACGGCCAGTTCAAGAGTGTCCACCAGTCCCGACTCGCGCAGCAACTCCATGCAATGGAAATACGGCGTGTCCCATGCGCCGCCAAGCACGCTTTTCTCGCGGCCGTGATCAATGTAGTTCGGCTGGTCGGGCGAGTAATACGCGTACGGCGGGTAGAAGATCGGCATCGGGAAAATACGGTCGTGCATCAATGCGTGGTCAATCCATCGCGCCACTGCGTGGCGGCGTTCCAGGGGGATGTCCGCCTCGGCCGCGTAGTATGGAACCACATCGGTCTCACGGCTGTCCTCGCAGAGGCCGTTCAGACTGAAGAACCACTTGTCGGCAACGCGGTCGAACTGAGTGAAATAGTAACCGCCTCGCTCGCTCCATGCCGATTCCTCCAGCGCTGTGCGCACCCGTCGGAGGTGACGCGCAAACACGTCCGTTTCCGGTGCCCCTGCCGCGTGCGCCGCGCGTTCCATGTTTTGCAGCCAGACACAGTACGCCATGGTCGCCACTATGGTCTTGCTTTTTGGATCGTAGTTGGGAGGGAAATGATTCGGCTCGCCGAGATGCGCGCCCCAGAAGCAACGGCCAGCTTCATTGTGACAATCAAGCAAGCCGGCCCCCTCGGCATCGTACGCGCCCGACATCCATTCCGCAGTCATGGCCGCCCGCCGGAGAGCTTCTTTAAACTGGGATCCTGCACAAAAGTAGCGGTAGGTGTCCGCGGCACAACGGAGGTACATGGCCTGGCTCACTGCGGGGGTGCCCGTCTGCAGGCCGTCTTCTCCACACCAGCCCTGATAGGTAATCGCGCCCGTCTGCGGGTGGATGAATGCGAGATACATTGCATTTTCCATGCAATCCCCCTGATCGGGCTCATGTCCCCACAAATATGCGGCCATCTTGACTGCGTGGGCGGAATCGCGCGGATCCGATGCATGGATCAGCGGACCTCGCTTGCCTCCGCTCACGGGCAGCCAGCCGCGCAGGCCGCCAGTAGCATGATACTTCGGCCGCAAATCATTGAGCAACTCCACGCTGATCCTGAACGCATTGTCAATTGCCGCATTGCCGGTGGATACACCGACCTGGGGCGTGTCTGTCTGCGCTGTTTCTCTTGGTTTCATCAAGTCGTTCTCCTGTTATTTTCAAAATAGGGACATTTTAAAATCCCGGAGTTTCACGGTTTCTGCGGCGGTTTTGCGGAAAAGCGCAGGTCGCCGGGATTTGACACGGCCATCCAGAAACCATTTCCATGGGTTCCTGAATTCACCTTGACCAGCAGCTCGTTCCAGCCGGGCTGCAATTCCACTTCGAGCGTGAACGTGCCCTTGATTGGAGCACCGCCGCCGTGCGGTTCGTAGTCCTTGACCAGCTTTCCGTTCAGCCATATCTTCATCCAGTAATCCATGCTGTAGGACAGACGGACCCTATGGGCTTCCTTCGCATAAACGTGGGTTACGGCATATGCGATCACCCCGATCTTTTTGCCGCACCTCGGTACAAAGTCAACGTAGTCTCCGAATCCCTCCATCGGAATCCATCTTGCCGTTTTTCCGTCGCCCAGGGGGACTTCCCCGTCCAAATCCCTCTTCTCCTCCGGAGGGAATACCGTGGCCAGGCCCTCTTCCGGTTTCTCTCCCTTCCCCTTGAACGGCCCGATGGCGTTCCAGCGCAGGGACAGGATGTCATCGAAGATCGGCGACATCTCCAAATAACTGAACGCCATCCGTTTGCCCGGCGCGGCACGCAGTTCCACCTTGGCGACGCCCTGTTTGAGGATCACCGGCTTCGGCAAGATGCTGACGGCCCCATGCAAGTCCTCGCGAGTATCCTTCAGAGTATCGATCACCTGGCCGTTCACCGAAACTTCCATGCCGCCAAAATCACCTCCCAGCAACTGTCCCACCGACAGCCGATATCGGCCATCCACTGCCACCGGCAGCTCCAGTTCCACCGTCGCGCCCGACGCCACAAGAAGCTGTTCGCCGATCCAGGTCTGGGACAGTTTTTCGCTGGCTTCCAACTTCACACTGCCAGAGTCCTTCACCAGGCGAACCAAATCCGCGGCGGGGATCGCCGACGGCGGAGTGATGGGTACGCCATTGTCCCTCAGGAAAGGCGCCTGCCGGTCACAGCGGTCGTAGATTCCAAGCATTTCATGTTCCATGGCGATCCGGGCGTGCCATATATGGCCGCGATCCAGGGCCGCGCGCGCCGAGGCGCGCGCCTTGCCCAGCCGCGCAACCTGCTCCGGTGTCAGCCGTTCGCCGGTCACCTTGCCGCGCACATCATCGTCCAGACGTTCCAGCCAGGCAACCTGCATCTGCGCCCTCTGGAGTTCCGCCGGAGGAATTACCGTGGACGTCTTTGAAATCGTCATACCCGGATCCATTCGAAATGCCATCAGCTGGTAAGGCTCCAGATCGAGATGCAGAGACTGATCCCTGAGGGGCTGCACAGCACCGCTGGAGAGCCGAGTGATCCTCCCATCTCCCTTGAATATCCGCGTAAACCATCCATTCCGCTCGAACTGAAGAGTGATTGTCACAGGGAAACGCTCCCGGTTGATCGCATAAAAATAGCTGTCTTTTTCACGATGGAGCTCCCGGACTGCCACCGGGTCGATGGCATCTTCACGCGCCGCGAACGGAACCGCCGGAAGACGCCGGTACTCCTGCAGGAAATCCCGCAGCATCGGCTGTCCCAGCGTGTAGGCATTGCCCCCGTCCGCCAGCCAGGTGGCGTCGTCCTCGGCCAGCGCCATGCTCCATCTCTCGAGATAGTGCCGTCCTGCCGGGTTGACCACGCCGCTCATATATGCCGGTGCCGTGCCGGCCGAATACCCAAGCGATTCCGAGGGCACTACCAAGTCACAGGCTTCGAAATACATGGAACTGAACAGGAAGCCGGTGCCATCTGCGGAGCGATAGGGGTTGAGAACGTTTTTCAGCAGCCCGTCGCGCTGCCCGATGGGATCCATATCCGGCCGCCGCCCGTAGGAGCCGCCGTTGATTATGCTCAGCCCTTCGATTTTTGACAGCCGCTGGACGTCCACTCCGGCTTCACGCGACATGGAGCCGGTATAGACCTTGAGATCGGGCCGCGCCTGGCGTACGCGCTCCACCACCTTCTGGTAAATCTGCGTGATCTTGTCGCAGCGCCAGTCAATCCACTTTTCCCGCGCGTTCGCCATCAGCCAGGCGTAACGTTTCTGAAAACGCCGGGGATCGTCGGAGCCAACCGGAATTTTCACTCCAGTTTCCTTTTCGAAAATGTTGATGGTGTAATCATCGTAGCCGTAGTCCAAAGAATGAAAATTGTTGAGCGTTGGATTCATCCATTCTGACAGTCTCAGGGAGACGCCCTGGAACGACGGGGAATCCTTGTAGCGGTCCGCAAACTCGCCAATCATCCCCATATGCCATTCCTGGGACCGCGGATGAATCGGGTTGAAATAGGGAAGAGACGGCATGCCGTTGCGCGCACCCAGCTGCCCCTCCTTGTTGAGGAGCAGATGCTCCGTCTGGTTCTTCTCCCATTCGGGGCGCGGCCACAGCAGATCATTCGCCTGCGGAAGAAATTCGCCGACCAGCTTTAATCCATATTTCTCGCACCGGAGCAGGATCGCACGCACGCAGTCGGCGCTGTAGGGTGTCGTGAAGGCGAGGTTGTAGTGCGAAGGATACAGCCCGAACTGATAAACCACGAAGGTGGAGAAGATGGTGTCTCCTCCCATATACGCCACCGAGCGGGCCCAGCGGTCAGCCGTCAGCAGATAGTCCGGCAGCGAACCCTGATAACAGCCCGGTCCCCCATACATTGCCATGTAGCTGGCGCCTTCCTCGTAATAATTTCCGAAACTCCGTCCTTCGCCCACCGGCAGGTTCATCGGCGGCATCTCCCCTTCCACCTTGTAGATCCTGATCTTCGAAGCCGCCGCCCGCAGGCCCGTCGTCGCGTTGAGGACGACCGCCCGGAGATCCCTGCCACGCGCCCAGAAGAAGATCGTCTGTGTCTGCATCCGGTTGCTCAGTGCAAATTCCCCGCCGCTGTCGACCCCTCCGGTGGTGGGGTAGTTGCTGGACACTCCTTCGCGGACGGCGAGGCAGTAGGTGCGCATGGCGTCATCAGGATAATCCATTTCGAGCACGTACTGCTTCTGCGGCTCATCCACTTCGAACCGGTAGGCGAACCAGCTCGGATCTGTGGAATTCTGATGGTCCTGGTATCCCACGTTGCCGGACTCGCGGTACGCCCCGAGCGGTTTCCGTACCACTCTGGTTTCGCCGCCGCCTGTGAAATCCGGCGGCACCTGCGCACAATCAATTTCGCGCAGCAGCGTCCTATGAACCTCTCCCCCCGGACGCGGCTGCAGGGACGCATCTACCACGGTGAACTTCAGCGGCGCCACATCCTGCGGAGCGAAGGGTTTCACGCCATCCAGAAACGCGATCTCAAACGTGCCCTCCTGCGCACAGGGAATTTCCAGCGTCTTTTTCACCACCGAATCGGAGGCGGGGAACTTCACCGGGAAAATAGTCCCGCCGTCCTTCTCTCCTGTCGCGAGTACCCGCACGTTTACAGTGGCTTCCTCCGGACGTCCACCCCCGTCAAGTTCCAGTTCCACCTTTTCGCCCTTGCGGAAGATCATGGAATCACTCCGCGCCTGAATCCGCAGGCGGTTGGAAAGTCCAGGACCGGCAGTTTTCAGGACCACGCCCGTGATCGGGCCAAATATCCGGTGATGGATGAAGCTTTGGATGCGGACGGTATGGCGCCCTGCCGCAAACCACAGGCTGGCCACTTTGGGACCAGATACATTCCTGTAGAAACAGAGGCTTCCATCAATCTGATATTCAAGTCCAATTCCATCCGGCTGAACCGAAAGTTCGTACCAATCGTCTCTGGGAACATCAAAATCGTACTCAAACCAGCCAATGACGCCTGTTTTGTCATTGGAGTCACGACGTCCGCTCAGGTTGCCCGCTTCTTTAATCCTGGGCAGTACCTCGGGATTTGGCGAATAGGCACGGTCATATCCTGTGGACGGACGTTCCAGCTTCCACGGTTCCCCCGCCATCCCGCTGACGGACATCAATGCGATCATGATGCCAGGCCAGAGCATTTTCAAGCTCAAAGAATGAAAGAATGGATTTCCCACAGGCAACTCCCACTGAATTATTTTTAGTTTAGAACTTTCTAATTTTGCACAGCTTTAAAATCTCTCAGTATATATCCCACCAGATTTTAGGGTTGTTTGCATTTGCCCACCCCACGCCAGGATAGAAACCAATATCCTTGGCTCTGACAGGTTCCGCATGTCCATCCACACATGAGATATTGGCGGTTTTGCCATGCCTTTGAATAATGCGAGAGCCATAAGTGTTGGGCTGTGCACCACCATTGATTGAGAGATCATAATATCCTGGCTCAGGGAGATCAATATGGCCATACGATTCTATAAACTCGTCGGGATCTGTCGAAAGGGGATTTGCAATTACTGCGCAGTCCGCGAAAATAAAGGTCTCGGAAGGTTTCCTTATATTCTTAACGCTGGCAGTACCATTGTAGCCGTTAAACCAATTTATCCCAATCCCGTAGTTGCCCCCTGATTTTGTGCCCGGACACCCCAGTTCAGGATAATAGTTCCCCCATCCGCTAGTCTGCTTCTTGTTGATATAAGGCGCTATCGTACAGGTCCAGAAGTTCCCGTAGTCGGAATCATATCTCTTGACAAGGTAGTCGTTATAGTCTATCGAATAGTTGATATCCGCAAGCATAAGCTGTTTCTCATTGTTGAGGCACTCCGTCTTTTTCGCCATATCCTTTGCGCTTTTCAACGCGGGCAGCAGCATTGCCGCAAGTATGGAGATGATGGCGATTACGACCAGCAATTCAATCAGGGTGAAGGCATTGACGAGTACCGAGTGCTGGATGCCGATTGCCGAGTGACGAGTGTTGATTTTAAAACCAGCAGGGAAGGGATGGAGGACAGCCTGCGGTAGGACGGCTGGGAAGATGGAGGATGGCAGAGGGCAGACCGACGACTGACGACTGCATTCAGATTGCCGATTTCGCAGAAGTCCGGAGTCTCCAAGGCTGTATTTTTTGCTTTCCATGAAACACCTCTTTGGTTTAAACTCAAATTGTAAATATTCACTGAACTATGTTAGTTCAGTGAATATTTACGACCGAACTTCTCTCCACTAGGCGGGGCTTAACTCCTATCCTTGTCACGCCGCTTAGATCTTTCCCCCCTATTTTCCCTGCAATTGTCTCTGCAACAACTCTTCCTATCTCTGAAAAAGGCCTTTCAATGCTGGTGAGATTATATTTCCCCGCAGTAGGGTGATTGTCATATCCGACAATTGAAACATCTTGTGGAACCTTTAGTCCGATTTCCTCCAGAGCCTTGATCGCCCCCAGCGCCGCCATGTCATTGACGGCAAAGATCGCAGTGAACTTTTCTTTTTTCATGGTCTCTTTGACAGACATATAGCCTAAATCAAAGAAATCTTCGTATTTCAATACATGCACACCGTCCTTGACTTCCAATCTCCTCCCGTAAATCAAACCTTCCCTGACTGGAATGTTATTTTCAACCAGAGCCGACTTGTATCCCTTCCGCCTGTTCTCAAGATAGTCGCCGGAAAAATTCATATGCAATATCGACCTGTGCCCGTTTCTTATCAGATGGGATGTGGCAAGGTAGGCTCCATGGGAATCATCTTCATAGACATTGTTGACCTCAAACGGAACGAGCCTTTCGGAGACGACAAACAGCTTTCCGGAACGGATAAGGAGCTCGACATGCTCCTTCAGCAGTCGCGTTGTAGACGTGTAAATCGGCTCAAACACTATCGCGCTGCTCGTGCCGGATATGGCATCTTCAATGACCTTCCGCTCAACCGAGATGTCTCCGTGCGTGTTGCTGAAAACCAGCTTGTATCCCGCGCTTTTCTTGATACCCTTCTCTATTTCAGCCATGACAGCCATGGCGCCCCATGTCCCGTCCGTGCCACCCGTAAAATCCACATGTGTCACAAATTCAATTGTCTCATCCCGCCGGTCAGGCGGATTCAGGAAACCGGCCTTGCTTCCGACAAACGTTCCTTTGCCGTTGACAGAGACCACCGTGCCTTCGCTGGACAACAGGGCTATGGCGCGTCTTACGGTGACAAGGCTCACCTCGCAGATGCTTACCAATTCCTTTTCGGAACAGAGACGATCCCCCGCCTTGAGTCCTTTTGATCCTATCAGCCTGAGAATCTCTTTTTTTACAGCTTCGGTTTTCAGTATTCTGCTTAGCATCTTCTCCCCTTGGCTTTGTTATGCTATTTTACATTATAACATAGCACAATAATATGTCAAGGCATAGTTTATATTTTTTCAGGAAAATAATGAAATTATTTATTTGGAAAAATAGCCTGGATAATCTCCCGCTCCTGCCAGTCAAGCTGGCAGGGGACGGGAATATCCAGAAAAACCACGGTAGTACGGTACCGCTAACATTGCGTATATCCTGCATTTGTGCCAGCAATAGCATTAATATTGCTTGATTTGCTGCCAAAAAGGCTTGTAAACAAAGGTGCGCTTGCAGAACTTTTCACGGGACTTGAAATCCCACAGGATGACGGATTAATGGATTTTTTGGGTTGAATTCATCCAGGATGTTTTTGCTCTTATGTCTTTTATACCCAACCATCCAATCATCCATTCATCCATCCATGGGACGGCGGTGTTTGTCTTCAGTATTCCGCCTGGGCTGTAAATACTCCGTTGCCGATCGTGGCGGCATAAAACCGGCCTTTCACATAATGGTCCCACTCGATATTGCTGTACATGGTTGTGGCATGCTTGTCCAGGGCGATGGGACGCCATGAATTGCCGGAGTCCGCGCTGACCAGGATGCCGGGCCGGCTCGGACTGAACCAGTTGGATATGAAACCCGCAAGCATGATGCCTTCCGTGTTGACGCAAAGAGTTTTCGCGCTGCGGTATGGGCCGGTGTCGATATGGCGCCAACGTGCATCTTCGAGTTTCCAGAGCCCCTTGTCGTAGAGCCCCGCCCAGAGACGTCCAGTCTGCGGATCAAGCAGTATGGTGCCGACACCGTGGCAGGCGTTGAGCGGGAGATTGAAGGTGATGTCCTCCCAGCTTTCCCCGCGATCAGCGGTTCGGAATATCCCGCCGAGCCGGCCAGCCGTGTAATAGATCCCCTCGTGGTCAGGATCGGCGATGAGCGAGCGTTCCATGTTGGCGTCGCACTGCGAGTAAAAATCCCAGCCGCGTACGAAATCACATGCGCGTCGAGTCCATGAGACGCCTTCGTCTTCGCTGACATAAAATCCGCCGCCGTCATCAAAGGAACAGCCAAGCGCGGCGCAGAGCGTGCCGGGACGGAACGGATCGATGACGATGTCCTTGATCCAGCGCGGACGGACAGGCATGCCACGGCAGGGCAGAGGTTTCCATGTCGCCCCTCCATCATCCGAGCGGATTATCACGGCGGTTCCACCTCCGCCATGCTGGGCCTGGTTCTGCGCGGCGTAGATGATTTCCGGGCGGTCCAGCCGCTGGGCGAACGACGAGCAAGCCGCCGAGTACTGTGTCAATTCCTCGGGTTTGACATCGGACGGACAGTAGACGCCGGCGTTCTTGAAGCCCAGGACCCGGTGAAGTTTCGTGACTCCGTCATCGCTCATCTGTACGCCGCCGTCTGTCTGAGCCACGGCGATCCTGCTCGCTTTTTTCGTGTTGCGGAGCGGATAGACCCGTTTGATGCAGGTGTTGACCAGCCCCTTTTGACATACTTTCCAATGTGTCCCGCCGTCATCGCTGCGCCAGACTCCGTGGAAATCGGTGAGATACACGCGGTCGGCCTGGTGCGGATCGAAGACGATTGAGGCGGTTGCCGCCATGAACTCCTCCCAGCCGACATCCATTCCGCAGGTGTCGACCGTTTCGCGGGAAGGGGAGCGCGTTTTCCATGAGTTCCCTCCATCATCGCTGATTCCGAGCACGTTGAGGGTCGAGGTGAGCAGGCGTCCGGGATTCCGGGGATCCATGGCAATGCTGTTCCATCCATAATAGTAACCCCAGTGATCCGTCTCCTTAGTTTTATCTGGTAATCCTGATGAAGACTCCTCCCAGGTCGTCCCGAAGTCGCGGCTCCGCCAGATGCCGTCGCGTTCGCATGCGGCGTAAATCGTCTCTCCCGCGGCCGCCAGCATCCTGACCGAGCGGTTCTTAAGTCCTGAGTTGACAATCCGTCCTGAGTTTGGATCCAGAAGATGTATCCCTCCTTCACTTCTCAGACCCCAATAAGTCTGTGCGTTCCGGCAGGCCGCCGCCAGCAGGAATCCGGATGGTCCCTCAAGCAGGCGGAGATCGTTGATCGCCTTGCCGCGGAGCGCCAGATAGCGGACGGTGACGCCGAAATCGTCGGAGATGAAGACACCATCGCAGGTTGTTCCGATATAAACTCGGCCTTTGATTTCAGGATCGCACACGATCATCTGCCCGTGGACACGGCTGTCACCCGTACCGTCAATGACAAGATCGTGGGGCAGGGGCTTCCATGTCTCGCAGGCGTCGGTGGACAGGAAAAGCTCGCCGAAACGCGCGCCATCACCCGGTTTATCGCGGCGGAACACGCATCCGGTTGACGCCAGAAACATCCTGTCATCGAACGGATTCTGCGCAAGGGCGGAAAGCCCGTAGCGCCCGTCGTAGATATGCCAGTAGTAGCCCCATTTCCCCGGAAAGACCCCTGAAGGACTTTGATCCTCCATGGAAGGCGCCAGACCATTGTTGACCAATGCCCACGTCTCTCCGGCATCGAGGGATTTGCAGAGTCCGCCTACGTCGGAGCGGGCGTAGATGACATCCTGCCGCGTCCGATCACAGACGGTTTCGATTATGTATCCGTACATGTCCGGGCCGATGTTGCGCCAGGAGCATGGCAGTGCACCGGCCTCTTCTTTTACACATGATTTCATTTTTTCACCTGTTTTACTGTTTTCGGAACATGGGGAATCTCCATCATGACGCTGCTTCCCGCAGGCACTGTTACCGCCTGTGAAAACGGCGGAGCCAGCACAAATTCCGCGGACAGGCGGACAGCCGCCTTGATTTCCCGGTCTGTCGAGTTGTGCGCCTCAATGGAAAACCCTCCCCGCCCATCAGGCAGCAAGGTCAGGATAAGATCGGTCTGGTCGCACGTCACCACGTTGCCGATCCAGACATCCCGATCCTGATTGAGCTCCAGAGCTGCATAAGCAGAATAAACGGCGGGGCCGGCCAGCTGCCCGGGAGTCAGCTTCAGGTCGTCCAGGACGCCAAGGGGCAGCCACCATTTCTCCTTCCGTTCCACAATACCCGAAGTCCAGTTGGGGTTCACACCGTGTATCCGGATCGGCAGGCGCGCAGGCAGGGCCGCCTTGCCGATCACACCGCCAAAACCTCCGTCCCGGGCTTCGAGTTCCAGCACATAGCGGGTATTGAGAACCTTGCCAGTCCGGGGTGTAACGGAGTAGGCGGGTTTGCCGCCGTGGAGTCCAAACGCCCTGCGGAACGATTCGATCTCCCGTGTGTCGGGAGGAGTATTGATCGATCCGGTGAGCACCAGCAGGCGGAACGGAATGACATCGCCTTTCCGGTAATGTCCGCCGATCCGGCCGTACCCGCACCAGACCCGGAACAGGTTTTCAGAATGCAGCTCCTGGGCGACCAGCAACGGCTCGTCAAGGGGAAACAATGCACATGAGTCGTGCGAGGCCGCATAGGCGATGTATCCATTGGGCGGGAACGTCCTGACGAATGACGCGGGCTTTTCCTTCGGCGGCGCCGATCCGGAAAGGAATTCACCGCCTGCGGGATCGATGAAGGACCAGTTGCACGTGTCATTCGAACGTCCGCTCAAGTTGTAGATGATGTGGCTGAAAGCATTCCAGTACCATCCATTCTTTTCCCATGTCCCGTCTTTGAGCATGGCGTAATAGCCTTCCATCAGCATGGTGGCCGGAGCATCGGGTGTTTTCTTGAACTCGATGAAGCGGGCGTATGAATGATAGTCGTCGCGCTGGCGCATCGGCCAGAAACCGGTTTCATGCATGGGCCTGTCGGCCATGACACGCTCATTCATTTGTGCCTGGCATATGACGTCGCGGCTGCCAAGCGGATATTCCATGCGATAGACGGAAGCCATCGTGGTTCCCGGAGGTTGCGGAGACAGAATAGGAGCCCGGAACTGAATGTCTTCGGCGCTGCCTCCCTGTGCATAGCCTCCCGGCGCCCCATCCCAATAAGGGGGGACACGGCTGACCGTCTGCGGGTTTCCCGGGAACGCCGCCGGGCTGCCGGCCACCTTCCATTGGTTGCCTGCGGCGGCCGACGCGACAGGATAACCTTGGCTATCCAGATCCCACGATTGGCTGAAGCTGTTCTGCCGGTCGCTGCACATGAATCTATAATTGGACTGGTCCTGGGCCCTGATCTCCGATGTCACGGCAATCCGACCGCCCTGGTCCCTCACTACGGCGACAAAACGGTGCTCGCAATCATGGAGGGCATGGATGAAGAAATCGCAAGTTCTACCATCAAGGCGATACCGGCGGAAAACTTTTGTCCCGTCATAAATTACCGCTTCCGCCAACGGCTGATCGGATTCCGCCTGCAGGCGCAGCATCAGGCGCTCGGTCCCGGGAATGCTCCGTCCAAAAGTACGCGGAGATAGATTGCACCCCCGCCAGCTCCTGATCAGCGGACCATTGGAAATCTGGGCGGGCCCGGTGTTGTCCGGGCTTTTCAGTGTCCGTCGCAACTCATCCTGATCGCCGCAGAACCGCAGGTTGAGGTACCGCCCCGCCGCCGCAGCCACCTGATCCGGCGATGTGATGAGATCCACCGCCACAGGCTGCGGGATGTCCCCCACCTGCGTCTGGTAAAGGAACGGTTCCAGATCAATGTCCGTCCTGCCGTCCCTGGTAGTCGTCACCGCCATGCTGTTGTAGGCGCGGCTGACCCACGACGGCGACGGCTGATTGCGCAGATCGAAGGGACCCAGCGTATTGACGCCCGCAGCAAAGTGCTCATACAGATAGTTGTTGATGCGTTTGCCGTCCTTGGTCAGGAAGTCGCGCTGGGGAGGCGAACTAAAGTCGCTGACGCGGAAATACCAGTCGCCAGCCTCACCCCGCCTTACCGCCTGTCCTGGAAGCACCAGCAGATCCGGACCGCTGGCTTTTCGGCACTCCTCACGGAACCGATCCCACTGTTCCCCGGACACGGAACTGATATCCTCCATCCATTCCATGAAACCTATGAAGTCGAGTTTGGCGGCCCGTGCGGCCGCCGCATATTCCGCAACGGTTCCCTTTCCGCCGGTAAGCTGGGTCCGCGCACCGATCACTCCACGGTACCAGCGGAGCTTCGGAGACGGATCGCCGATCATCCGGGACCGCCAGTACTCAGTGCTTTCCTGCGCATTATCCGTACCTGCCGTCCATAGGATCGGATCAGGCAGTTTCGCCTTCTCGCGGGCCGGCTCGTTCCGATATCCGCCGTATTGCCCGCCTCCCTTGTCCGCCGCAGCCATTGACGGCGCGGCCAGCCATGCGAGGGTCTGTTCAAGCAGCCGCATGCCATCGGATGTCCGTCCGTCCCCGCCGCGCGTGAAATGGATGTCCTCCACCATGTAATGTCCGAATTGAAAGAGCCCCTGCATTGGGCTCCATCCGAAAACGGCGGCCCGCCCCTGTTCAATCTGGCGCACGGCGGCCAGCGGAGGCGCCTTGGCGTAGGAACCCGGCTGTTTCTCATCCGGCCGCTCGTAATGCTGGTTCATGATGATCGGGAAGCTCCGTGCCTGTTCCGTACCGCGTATGAGCACCTGCCATTCCGAACCGGGTTTCAATGGGTTGTCAGCGGCTCCGTACACGGTGCGCTCAGGATAGAATATCGTGCGGACATCCCGGGTGACGGGGTGATCGGAAATGTTGTCAGTGTAGAAATAATCGAGCTCCATCCCGTTTTTCTGATGGAAGCGATGGGCCGGATCGAGAACCTGCTCGTTCAAAATCCCGATGCCCCAGCGCGCGAGAAAGGGATTGACCCCCTTTTTGTTGGAGGGCCAGTCTCCCCCGTAAGCCAGCAGTCCGCCGCCGCCCTCGACGAAATCCCAGAGGAGCCTGCGGACTTTTTCCTCGTAATCCGGTTTGATTTCAAGGTGATTGTTCCCCGCCGCGTCCGGATTGATGTTCGGGTATTCCGAAAGGATGATCACATTGAACCGGCGCAGGAAAGCGGCGTCGAACGGATGGCCCCATTGAAGGTACAAGGTCTGCCAGCCCTTGCTCCGGAGATGTTCCGCGATGGGGAGCGGCCGCTGGCCGCTGAAGATCGCGACGGCCGGCGGAGCCGCCTCGTTGGCGCGATCAGCCAGGGCGGACACCGCAAACAGCAGCGCCGCAAGCAGTCCTAAGCCCAGCCCGGCAGATCGTTTGGCAAAGTGGAATCCAGTCGTGCCGCATTGACAGCCTAAATAATTTGATGCCGGTTTTTCCATTGTTCAATCTCCTTCATACGGGGTGTTCAAAAGAGTGCCTGATTTCGCCGCCAGGTCTGTTTTCACGCTGCTGCACGGGGGAACTTCCATCGTCTTGTCCAGGCCACCCAGCGGTGTGAACCCGGATGCGGCCGTTATGTGAACCCGACGCAGTTTATCCGTGGGGTTGTGGATTTCCAGCAGCAGCTTGTCCGCGCCGTCCTGCACGCACGACAGGATCACTTCCTGGTTGTCGCAGTGGAAGAGCTCGCCGGCATACAGCCGAGTGTCGCCGAGCGTGGTATTGACGCTGGTCGTGGCGGCGCCTTCAAACACCGGCAGCATCAGCAATTGTCTTTTGTCCAAATCGTAGCGTCCGCAAATGGCATTGGGCGGCAGGCCGTGGACTCTGGCCAGCAGGTTGTGAGGCAGGTCGTATTTCCTGACCTCCAGCGCGGCTCCTCCATTTTCGGCATCAAGGTCCATCGCATAGTCAATACTGCGGATTTTACCCTGCCTGACTTCGTACGCATAACCGGGTTTGCAGCCGATGCCGAAGTCGGCGATGAATTTTTTCAGCCACGCATTGTTGCGCTGGTTCTGCCACGGCTTCATGAAGGTGATGAAACGGACAGTGACTTTTTCACCGGCCTGGACCTGGCGTCCTTCTCCATCGACGAAAAAATTGCCTCGCATCCCGCTTGTCTCGTATTGAATGGCCTGCGGTCCAATGTTGATGACCCCCACCGCCCCGCCGCGCTCGCTGGCCGGGAAAACATAATCGCCCGTGGCCAGGACACCTTTCCGGCTGAAGGGCTCCGTCGGGTCGAGCGTCCAGGCGAATTCACCCTGCTGGTCCCGGATAAACAAGGCGAAGGTCCCGGGTTCGCCCTTCCTGGATGAACAAAGGCTGAAGCGATTGAGCTTCACCGGCTTCTTGAAAGTGGCGGTGAGCTCATGGACGTTCGCGGCGGTGCCGGCATTGTGCCGGGCGCGCACCGCCCAGGTGCGCGCGCTGATGTCGGCGATTTGATTTGGAATCGTCGCCATCGTCTCGCCTCCGACGGTGGAATTCCGCGGCGGTTCCATGAACTGGCAGTCGCCGACATAATCCATCACCCCGTAGTCGAATGAGGCCAGACGGTTGCGGAACTGGAACGCCCCACCCTTCGGTTCGTTGCCGGCGTCGGTGGCGACTTCCGGATGGAAATCGATCGCCGCAGGATAGATCATTCCGCCGTCAATACCGAAAATCCGGCATTCCTTTTCCCGCGGATTCGGGGGATAACTTCCAGCGGAGATGTTCGCCCCCTTTGCCCAGATTCCCAGCCATCCACCGAACAATGTCAGTACCTGCCGTTTTTCGTCCCATCCCATTATCTGGTCCCCACCCATTAAACGGTCGCCCATCATGGTGACGCGGAAGCCGTCTTGGAAGTTGTAGACGGTGGACGCGATAGCGGTCCTGCCGTTGAGATCGGTGACAAGCGGTACCAGATAGATTTGCCGTTTGTGGCTTTCATCAATGACGCAGGAAAAAGTCTTCGCCCCGTCAGGAAGGAACCGGCGATACACCGTGCCGGCATTTGCATCGTAGATTGCAACCTCGCGGATGCCCACGGCGCTTTCCGCCTCCAGGGCGATGCGCAGGCGGTCCTTTCCGGCGGCAAATGGATGGCCGAGCGGATTGAGCACGCCCCAGCGCATGATGCGCGGACCGTTGCTGATGTACGCCTGGTTCGGAAAAAGAGGAACATTCCAACTGCGCGAAAGATAGTCGCAGACATTCGCCGCGGACTGCGCAAAAATGACGGTCAGGTGCGCGGTTTTTACGGCCGCGATCATCTCCTCGGGACTGCGTACCGTCGTCATGGCGAACGGCGTATATTTATAACCCAGCCCTTCAAGGAAAAGATGTCTGGTGAAACCGTCATCGGCCAGCCTGCCGCCTTCGTACGTGTATGGCGAGGTGCAGCTCAGTTCCCCCAGGTAATAGGGATCAACCGGCCGCTTTCCCAGGTCGGCGATGCCGAACACGTTCCTGGAATTGGACTGGGACCACAGTTCCGGTTCGCTTTTGACTTTTCTATCTGCCGTGAGGTTCTTCGCCGCAGGCAGGATCTGCGCATTGATCTGCACTCCCGAGTCGCCCAGCAGATCGTAATACGTGTAGCCCGGAACCGCGACGAAATCGGAACCGGAAACGGCACGGCAGTCGGCGACAAGCTTTTCGTATTTCTGCTGGTCGGTGGCGGACAGATCTTCCAAAAATACAATGAAGGAAAGTCCTGCATTCCTGGCGGCGGCCGCGTAATCGGCGACCGTCCCTTTTCCATCGCTCGCTTCGGTGCGTGCACCGACCACGCCCTTGAATTCGCGGGCTCCGGGCGTGAGCTGCCCCGCCACCGGGGAATCGATTTGCTGCCACGGGTTCCACCAGGTCGCCAGGCCGCTCCAGGAATCTTTTGGGAATTCAGCTTTTGACCAGTCGATCGCCCCCGGCAGGGCGCGTGCGATTTCCTTCGGCGGAACATACCCGCCAAGTCCCGCTTTCTGCGCCGGCCCGGCCAGCCACTTGTAGGCGTTCAAAATCAGGCGGTGCCCGTCGCTTGGATGGATGCCGTCTCCGTTCAGCATCACCGTGTCGTTGAGCGTGAAACTCCCGAAATTTTTCCATAGGAACGCCGGTTGAATGGGGAGTACCATCATGCGCCCTGCGCCATCAGCACCATCCAGCACCCCGACGATCTCCGGGGAACTCGAGTAGCTTCCCTTGCGCCCGGTATCATAGTCGGCCGTGTATGTCGTCGAGTTTGGATTGCCCATGATGGTGGACGCGGACTCCATGCCGCGCACCAGGACCTGCCAGTTCCTGCCGTACTTCATCGGAATCGTGGCCGGCCAGCTGCTTTCCATCTCTTTGGGAAGAAATAAACCGCTCACTCCTTCGGTCACCGGATGTCCGGCGGCCAATTGCGTCGTCCACACGAACTGGAAAAGCGGACTGCGCCGCCCAGGATTGATGTCAACCAGTTTCCCCGGATCGTTCACCGCCTCTTCCAGCGCGCCCACATCGTACCGTTTGCCCGCCAGCTCGGTCCATCGGACGCCCGCATGCATGAAAGACACCGGCACCCAGAGGATGCCTCCGCCGGAACGATGGTAGGCGTCAAGCCTTTCGCGGAAATCGGCGGCCTCCTTTTCCTGGGCCGCCGTTTCTCCGGTCTTCTCAGGCGGACCGCAGAAAATGACTACATTAAACTTCTTCAGGAATTCCGTACTGTACAGGGCATAGTCGCGCCCCCCTTTTTGATCCTCGGCGAGGACATGCACCCGCACGCCCTCCTTGGCGCAGGCATTCTGGTACTTTTGCCAGCAGTCGGCATCCGTCTTGCTGCTGCGATATTCCCCCATCATCAGCACGTCCACCGTGCTTTTCCCTTCTCCAGATTTCGCGCTTCCAATGGACAGAATGGATATCAGCAGGACCGCCACCAGTTTGACGGCGGACGAGACAGGATTTTCGAATCTTCGTTCTTCATTCATTTTCATTCTCCGCTTTTATTCTTATTTTTCTTTTACATGTTCATTCTTTACACAGCCAGACTTTTCCGTTCGTGAATCCCGTCGGCGGTGCGGCACTGAAACCAACCCACGTTCCCCTGTGCGCCAGCGGAAACTTCACGGAGGTGACATGTCCGTCGGCAAGGGCGATGTTTGCGCTGAGGTTGTGCGCATAGCGGATGCTGCGGTTGCCCGTGGTAACTGACGGAACAGTTCCCGCCCCGTCGTTCTGCCCGCACTCAAGCCTGTAATATGCCGCATCGAGGAAGACATACAGGTCCGAAGGCCATTTGAACTGGGACAGCTTCATGCCAAAGGCGCGTTTCTCATTGTTGCCATTGGAAGTGGTATCCCAGGCGTTGCCACCGTAACTGCCCTCCGCCTCGCCGCCGCCCAGGCCCATTACCCTTGCCTGCTTCGTATTTTCAGGACAGTTCCATATGTCCATGCTCTTGCGCAAAGTCCCGCTGGCATGATTTTCGTAGAGGTAATATTCAAAGCTTCCTCCTGGCATCACCGAGGGAAGCCTGCCGAACCAGCTGGTGCTGTCGGTGCCGTAGCTGGGAGGGGTCAGTTCATTCCAATCGTCGGCATATAGGAAATAGTACTGTGCAAACTGCTTGAGATTGCCCTGGCAGATAGTGCTTTTCGCCAGGCAGCGTGCATTTTTCAGCGCCGGCAGCAGCATCGCCGCCAGGATTGCGATGATCGCAATTACGATAAGCAATTCAATCAGGGTAAAATCATTTGCGATTGACGACCGTGTCCGGCACAGCTTTTTTGAGGCGACGGATTTTTGATTTCCATTTTTTCTAGTCATTGCCGTTCTCCTCCTATAAAAATTTCTCTTTGTCATTTAATAGCTCTCCACCCTGACAATCCTCCCAATCCTGACAATTTCCACAATTCCGTCCGTGGATTTGCTTTCGAAGCGCAGGGAAGAGTTTCCTCCATGCTTCACAGCAGCGTCTTTAGCGAGCCGGCAATCGGCCTTTATAGAGTTCCTCGGACGCCACCCCGATGGCAAAACGCCGTCGGGAAACAACGGCGACTCCTTGGCGTTCCTCTCCTTGTCCATGACTTCACGCCATTCCTCGAACCCGCCATTGGCGAGCAGATTGGCGGATGATTCGGACTTTTGTCCGGCGATGACTCCGGCACTGGAGATTCCCAGCGACATCCCAAAAACGAGCAGTATTGCTTTGGTATTCATGGGCTCTTTAATCCGCCTCACAGCCGATTTCAATATTGTTGATAATGGTCAGCACGTCCTTCAAATTCTCTTCGGAGCGGGGCCAGAGCTCAATCCGGTTCTTCTGTCCGTACTTGATAGAAAGAGTGACGTTCAACATTTCATCAAGCGGACACATTGAAGAAATCAGCACAGGGTCTCCATTGATCCAGAGAAGTCCATTGGAAAGTCCTGTCACCGGCAAATCCTGCCCGGGGATCCTTGAGTTGACCCGCGGTGTCTCAAGATGGATATAGATGTTTTTCCCCTTCCATTCTGCTGGAACATCAATGTCTCGGACCAGGTGGTTGGCCTTCACCACCAGCTTGTCATCCTTCAAGGTTCCATTGTCGGTCAGGGTGCGATCAACTCCCGGGACAGCTACCTTATCTCTCGTGCTCCAATCGCTCATTACCGCCTCCCATTCTCCGAGCAGGGAGACGACCGGCGCCAGCTTTATTTCCGGCTGCAGCCACACTGCACAGCCAAGAAGCCCGCTTATGGGTTTGCTGCCGTCCAGCCTGATTGCCAGCACATTGCCGTCTGCTTTCAATAGATCGGTGATATCGCATTTGAAATGGGGATTCAGCATCCCGCCAATTTTTCTGCCGTTGACATAAAATTCCATTTTCTTCGCCGCCATGGGGCCGAACGCCGTTTGAAAATTCAGTGATATCTTTTTTCCTTTCCAGCTGGCCGGGAGCGGAAACGGTGGGCATCGGTAAAGCCCGACACCATCGTATTCCTTCAGATCATCGTATTGAAAATTCCATGGAGTGTTGTCCAGGCTCCGCCAGGCCGTATCATCATACGATGCGTTAGCCCAGTCATCGCTTTTTAACATCGCACCGTCGGTGTCGGCGAAAAATTTCCATGCATCAAAAGGAAGCGCCATGGGATCCGTGCCGTCTTTCTTCGCGGTCTCAGCAGATTGCTGGATATCCGCGCGTCTCCAGAATTTTGTTTTCTCCTTCCACCATGAATCCACTCCGCCGGACAGCGACGCCTTTTTCACTCCGAGTATCCTCGTTCCGTAGGCAGGCATCGAGATGTCCTTGAACCTCACCCAGCCGTTCCCGTATTCAAACTGAACTGGTTTCTGCTCAATCACATCCCATGCGTCCTGCGGTTTTTCCGTAGCAGCAAAACCTGCGTCAACTTTCACACCTGACGCTGTCTGGTTCATGACCACCAGCCATTCCTGGAGTCCGTTTTTCGTGGTCATCTTTCTGGCAAACACGCGTTTGTCGGAGGCCTCGGCCGTGCGTTTTACGCCCAGGTCGGTGAACAGACGCTCCAAAAACGCCGGTCCCAGATCCTTGATTTTCCACACACCTGTCCCTCCAGCATCCCTCCCGTTTCTCCAGAAGGTCGAGCCAAGCACAATCACTTTTCCTTTGCCCAGCGTCCGCATCCCTACCGCAATTGTCCCGTCATCCCATCTGGCAAGGGCGGTGACATTTTTTGATGCCGGAGACAAGCCGACACTGACATCCTTGGCGGACTGCGTGTCCTTCCAGTCAAGCGCGCTTCCCTCGCCCTCGAACTCTTTCCCCTCCCATCCCTTGAAAACCGGCAGATCCTCCTCAAACTTGATTTCCCCTTTCTTGCCGATTGAAACAACCTTGAATCCTGTCAGTTCGCTGATGGGCCACGCGTCCGGTTCAAGCAGGCTGTGGCGTCCGCTGTTATGCAAAGCGACAAATGTCCCTCCTTTTTCCACGTACTTGCGGATGGCGGCAATAGTATCCTCTCCCATGATCATCGTGTCCGTGTCAAAGAGCACAGGATAGTCATCGGCCATGCCTTTGGCCAACATCGTCTCAGTCACATATACATTGTCGTAATGGCAGGCGGCCAGCTCTCCGCGTCCGATATCCCATTGCCCCATGGAATGGAACACCTCACAGGTCAAAAGCGCGCTTCGGGATGAACAGAGGATGGCGATTCCGGGTTTTTCCGGAAGATGCTTTCCTATCAACCCGATTATCCGTTTGTTTTTTGCAATCCAGCCGGTCTGTTTTTCACGTTCATAGAATTCAAATGCCTCTCCTGTCATCCGGAAACAACCTTCCGCGTTGATGAGAATCCAGCCAAGCATCCTTGCGGCGGCAACGTCGCCGACATCGTCCTTGATGCCAGTGCGTGGAATGCGTCCACCGGGTTCGCATGAGGAGTAGAATCCGCCTGCATACCCCATCCGCGAATTAAACGGACGGTAGGAAGACTCATAACCAGTATCCTGTATGCTCCCGCCGAGACGCATGATGGCATCGCCCTGTGCGTCTTTTACCTCCGTACTTGTCGCACCGACCACGAACGGCCTGTCGGGGTCTATGCTCCTGGCATACTCCAGTGCCCCCACGGCAAGCGAATTCAAGGAGTGGAGCTGCCATTCCAGCATGTCCACATACTGCGCGTTCCGGTGTTTTCCAAGATAGGGATATGGCTGCGGCAGGGTGGTCGTCAGAAATATCGGGCCGCTGATACTCCCTCCTGGGACATGGAGGGAGAGGTTGTTCTTCCCATTTTTCAGCAACCCGGTAACTTTCAGGGCAAATGGGCCATCGTATGGATTTATCTTCGACTTGAATGTCCCTAGGGCGTCTGTGTTCAGCCAGACCTGGTATTCCCTCCATCCCTCATTGTTGATATTGCACACAAGGTAGACATCTTTTCCTGCATTATCCTTCAGCCATTGCCCTGCATCAAAACTCACCCGCCAGAAGACCGGTTTGTTTCCGAGGATGTACGCCTTCCTCGATGGCACCTCTTCCACCGGCATCCAGCCTGGCTCAGATATTCCGGGCATTTCAGTCTGATTTGCTTCCGCCTTCTTCCAGAACCAGTTGTTTTTTATCCGCAGGCATTTGTCATTCAGATCTCCAAAGAAACCATTGATGTCGTCCGGCAGTTCCACGTCCTTCCAGTCCTTGAAATGCGACTTGTCTCCATGCCATCTCTCACCTAAATCCTTCAGGCTGTACCCGCGAGTCTCCTGCAGCCAGCGCCTGAACGCATCCTGTCCGACTTTGGAATAACCCAGATGGGCATCTGTGTTCTTGTGGAAAAATGATTCGTAGATATAATTGCCGCAATAGAACTCGTATCCACCAAGAACATTCCGATCTTTATAACGCAGCAGCACATCCTTCAGGAACTTTAAATTGGTCTCGCGCCTTTGTTCCGGAGTCATGCCATAACTGTCAGGATTTTTCTGGTAGTAGTTGAGGGAACCTCCCAATGGACTGCTGTCGGAATCCCGATCGATGAACTGCGGCCACTTGTTTGCCGCCCATGTAGGCCATGTGGCGGTTCCAACCGTAAGCGAAAACATCAGGTTGTCTTTTTCGGCGACGGCCAGGTCAGTATCAATTCCCGGTTGACGGACATGCACTCCTGGGGCGGAACTGTCTTTAAAAAGCAGTACATCCTGGAATCCTCCATTGCCAAACAGCTTCACAAAGCGCATCCGTTCATCGTTCTGGAACTTATGCTGGTAATTCAAACCATAAGAACCGCATTTCCATGTGCTTAAATCGTAGAAGTCGAGATATTTCGGATAGGGACTGGACGGCTTGAACTGGAATGTTCCAGAGAGAAAACGCTTGTCCTGGCGGACTAGCGCCATTGCCTCTTCTTCGTCCTTGCCTCCCACAACAAGAACAGTTTTGCCGTCGCGTCCGGCAACCAGTGCGCCATAGGGTGTCCATGCATGCATCTGCAGGTCATGGCCATCAACGGCCACTGTCTTCTCGACATGATTGCCTCCCGCATCCCAGAAAAGGTCGGCGAGGAGCTTGCCAAGCAGGATGTCGGCTTTCTTTTCATTTTCGCAGATAAATTCACTCCGCTGCGGGGTTATTGCCGCTTCCACCTTTCCGTAGCCCCGCAGATCGGCCGTCTCTCCAGACGCGTTTACGCCCAGGCCACCTAATATTGCCACCATCATTCCGGCTCCCATGGACAGGGACAATCCCTTCCGCAGCCACTGATTGATTTGTTTTGTCTCCATTGTTTTCCTGATCCTTCCTGTTTTGCAGTTGCCTGAGTAAGTTGCGCCTTCCCGTTGCCTC
This sequence comes from Victivallales bacterium, assembly GCA_049297395.1. Classification (GTDB taxonomy): domain Bacteria; phylum Verrucomicrobiota; class Lentisphaeria; order Victivallales; family GWF2-50-93; genus GWF2-50-93. The sequence goes on from JBAQUG010000312.1 coordinate 35,839, forward strand.
CTTCAATTGTCGTCATATGCCCAGTGCTTTCCATGGAATCTGGGATTAAACCAGGTTCCTGGAAGCAACGGACATTTTAAACTTTCCACATGTCCCTCAGCATAAAGCATGTTGATACCCCTGTTATGGACATAACGGACACCTGGTATTCCCACTGAAGTTATGCCGGCAGGGATTACTCCAGACCCAGTATTTTGATCTGCCTGGTTGCGGTGGTACACGCCGTCATATACAAGATATAGATTGGCAGGGTTTTTTATCGTTGACGTTTTAGCTCCGAGCGCGAGACCGTCATGAACATAAGGAGTGCCATCTGTAGCATGGTTCCAGCTGTTTGACTGGTAGCTGTTGTTTGTCTCACTTGCACCAAATCCACCGGGACGAATCTGCACTGTATTTTCCGGACAGCCCATTATAGAGGGATTTTTCTGAGTGGTCAACGAGTTATAATCCTGCCCCGCTCCCTCAATAACAAATTGAAACCACCCATTGTAAGCCAAACCGCCACCGGTACAATAACTGTTTATGGGATAATATGAGTTGTAGTCAGATGAATAGAAATTCAAAATCGTGCCGCATTGCTTGAGATTGCTCATGCATTTGGCGCTTTTTGCATATGATTGTGCGTTCTTCAGCGCCGGCAGGAGCATCGCCGCAAGTATGGAGATGATCGCGATTACGATAAGCAATTCGATCAATGTGAAGAGCCTGCAGTATGACAGTTTCACGGTATTACGGTATGACGGCAAAACGGCAGGATGGCAGGTATTGAAGCTGGAATACTTCTTTCCCGATTTCCAGCTTGAAATTTCATTGGCCATTGCCATTCCTCCTGGTGTTATGTCGTGTTTCTCCTGTATCATGAACTCCCCGCAAAATTGAACTAATACGTTTCCGCATTTACTACCGGCCCCATGTCGTGCATTTCGACATCGTCGTACCAGAGCGTACCTTTGGCGCGGCGGTTCTGGATGGAAAATACAATGCTGCGCGCATATTCATCGGTGGTAAGGGTGAATGTGAGCTTCTGCCAGTCAAATGTGCCCTTTGGCGCTTTCCCCTGATAATATGCAGGGGAAGCAGACTCCTTTCCGTCCTTGACGGAATAGACTTTTGTCATTAGGATGGTGCCTGATCCGTCGCCCGGCTGCACGTTGTCGCCTTTCACCCACCATGAAAATTCGTAGCGCCTGTTCGGCTTGACAGAAAGCCTTTCATTGGCTCCGGCAAATACGTCGGGATTATAATACATCACACCGATATCGGTAGGGCTGTCATTCTTTATCCGCAGTGAATACAATCCGGAATGCCTCACCTCTGAGTCGCGTCCGACGGACACGGTGAGCCTTGCGTCTTTTTCATACGCCTCGGCCGCCTGCAGCCAGTTCAGCGGGTACAGCGGCTCCACCATGGAAACAGCCTTGACTTCCCTGCGGTCCAGGACGCCCGGATTCAGCTTTGAGGCGTCAACCCATTCCTCAAATCCTCCGTTGACAACAAGAGAAGTCTTCGCGTCAGCCGCTTGCGGCATAGGCTTGTCTTCGCCTGTTGCCGACAGAATCAGTGCCGACACCGCCATAACCGAAATCAAAAGTCTTTGCATGTTGGACTCCCTCCGTTTCTATGTTTTTTTAATACTGCCTTTTCATCAGCCCGAGCCTGGCATCGGACAGTTCGATTTTCACATTCTTTCCGAATCCACCGCCGCCGTGGAACCAGACTTGAATTATGTTCTGCTGCCCCGGCCGGATGTGAGGGTAGAGGCAGAGCCGGGTTCTTCCCCAGCATGGCCAGCCGCCGTGGACACTGATCGGACGTCCGTTGACCATGATCAAAAACAACGGCCTACCTTCCAGTTCAATGAATGTGTCCTCAGGTTTCCAGTCGGATGGGACATTGACTTTTGCTTCCATGAAACTCAGCTCCTCTTTCAAAGGGAGCGTTGCGGGAACAGGCGCCGACTCTGCCTTGACCATACTCCAGCCGTCCTTCAGTTCAATGACTTTCTCGAACGGTTCAAGCGCCTGGAACGCCATCTGTCCGAGATATCCTCCGCGCCCGTGTCGCGCGTTGTCAGCCCTGACCAGGATTCCAATCCTGTTGATACCGGGCTTGAGGAAGCCTGTGACATCGCTGTTTTCATTGTTCGCCCAACCGTGCGGTTTATATTCTGCGGCTTTGTTCCCGTTGATGTAGATGCTGCTTTCACCGAGGAAGACCGGCCAGTTGTAGGACAGGAAGGAAAGCATCAGTCGGCGGCCTCCCCATTCCTCCGGGATATTTACCTCGGCGCGGTAGAGGCCCGTACCGTCGACGGGTAATCCGGCGTCGTTCCAGAATCCATAGCCCATGTCCTTCCATTCTACGCCGGAAACATCCTCCGCAAGCCATGAAAGGTCTGCGCCCCTGGCAGGATCAGACATGCGGAAACGGAATTTATCCATGACGATGTCGGTCCCCTTTGGCAGTTTGACATCCGCCGGAGGAGGCAGGTTGGGTCTCGTCTCATATTTCTTCCTCGTCTCAAGCCAGAATGGCAGGGCATCCCCCAGGTCTTTTGATACAATGCCTATGACTTTCGTCTCATTCGGCTCAATGGAAAGCCCGGAAACGGACATGCGTCCGTTCTCATATTTGAAGGGAATGTCATTTCCGGCAGCCATATCCACGATCCGTACGGGCTTGACGTCCAGCGGACAGCTTACATCCACGCCGGAACGCAGGATGCGTCCCTGGTTGCTGATGACCAGCCACTCCTGTACTCCGTTTTTCGTGATGAGGCGGCGGCACCATACGTCTTCGCTTGAGCAGTCCACAAGCTTCCTGACGCCCAGGTTTTCCATGAGATCATTGAGAAAAACGGTTTGCAGGGGGCCGTTGAGAGACACTCCTTTTCCGGCGCGGTCCGACATGTTGCGCCAGAACGTGGAGGCAAGCACTATTACCTTGCCCTTGCCAAGACGGCGCATGCCGACAGCAATGCTTCCGTCCTCCCATGTCGCAATTGCGACATTCTCCGGAGCATCGGACCTGAGGGCGATACCGCCGTTGTCGGCGTGATTCGTCCCCATCCAGTTGATGGCCGACCCATCGCCCGGGAATGACATGCCGGCCAGTTTTTTCAGCAGCGGATTGCCCGGCTGGATTGTCACCATCATATTCTTTCTTTCTCCAACGACCTTGAAACCTGTAAGCTTGGAAATCGGCCACGAGTCGGCTTCAAGAAGGGAGTGCCTGCCGGTGGCGTTGAGAGCTACAAAAACACCGCCGCCGCGCACGTATTCTTCGATGGATGCGAGGGTCTTGTCATCGACGACCCGGTTGTTGCAGTCGAAAATGACAGGATAGTCCTTGACGAGGCCGGCATTGATTTCAGCCTCGGTGGCATAGACGTTGTTGAAGTGGGCGGCCTGCAGGGATCCGCGTCCGATGTCCCATGAAAAGGAAAAGTCGCTGTATGGGAAATACCGTTCGCTCCCGGAGGAATGGAACAGGACCACTTCGGGTTTTACCCATGTCGCCTTGCCGATGAGCTGGAGAAGACGCTTGTTCTTCGTGAACCAGCCTGTTTTCCTGTCCACCTGCTCATAGTTGGCCGCATCATATATGAAGTTGTGCTCGCCGTCGGCGTTGAGGAGGAACCAGCCCAGCTGCGCGCTGAGGCGTTCGGGATTCTCCTGGAGTCCGGCCTCCTCGCTGCTTGAGTTGAAACCGTTCAGGTATGCGATGCCAGGCCAGTGCGGACGATATGATGCGTCGCTCCCCGTCTGGTGTATGCCGGATATGCCAAGATCCCGTTTCAGCCCAAGGAAGTGGTCGGCAATTTCATAGCTTGTACCGGGCACGAACAGGAACGGAATGTCCGGTTCACGCGACCTGATGATGGAAGCGACCCGTTTCCATCCTTCGACCGTGTTGTCGGCCAGCCAGTCCTGCAGATCCACGAAGCGGGCATTGGCGTTGGCGCCAAGATATGGATATCGTTTCGGTTCCGTGGCCGTAATGAAGACAGGTCCCTTGATTACTCCGTCGGGTACGCGCATGCAGATGGTATTGCGCCCCCTGGCCAGCATGCTTGTCACCTGCATGGCCACCGGACCTACATACTGGGATTTGGGAGCCACGTCGGCGAGGCGGACGCCATTGATCCGCACTTCAATCGGAGCCGCCGCGTTGTTATATGTGCCGGCAACAAGATAGTACTGGCTTTTCGGATGGGCCGCCATCCATTCGGCGGCGTCAAACTCCTTCAGGAACCATTTTGCACCCGTATCCAGCATCTTCTGATCGGCGGACGGGGCCAGATCGACTTTTGTCCACTCCGCTCCCGGACGGTAGTCCGTCCCACCCCAGTTTTCAGCATCGGCTTTTTTAGATCCGGACTGATCTTTGACAAGTTCGTCCGGACGGCATAGCCAGTCCGTGACGAGGTTAAGCGTCTCATGTCCGTAGCCGCCGAAAAATTCGGCATGCATGGGAACTTCCACATCGTCCCAGGAACGGTAGCGCCCTTCGTCGCCATGCCAGCGTTTTCCGAGTTCCGGGAGGGACAGTCCGCGTTTTTCACGGAGCCAGCGGCGGAAGGACTTCTGATCGGCGTCGGCATGTACCATCAGGTCGGAGGACAATGAATGCACTCCGTCCTCGTCGCCGGGCCGGCCGAAGGCCACACGGATGCTCGCGAGCGAATCTCCTGCGGCCTTCCTGCACCGTTCAAGCATGGAGAGATTGTAGCGATGGACGTAGGCCAGGCACTCCTCGGAAGCGGCCAGGCTGATGTGCGGCTGGCCCATTGAGACGGCATTGCCCCAGGACGGTATTGTCGATTCGTCAAGGCGGGCCATCTCGGTCGGGAAACGGTTGCGGATCCATTGCGGCGGAAAAACCGGGCCGAACCAGACATTGATCGACTGTCCGGCCTTTTTCGCCAGATCCATTTCGTACTCCATGGGGAATGACTGGACAGGCCCGTCGAGCAGATTGCTCCATCCCATGTATGTCCGGTAGTTTGCCCCAATCCCGATATTGAATTTGTTCCAGAACTCATAGCGCCCGGCCAGGGTCTCCCGGTCATAGCCCAGCCTGTACTCCTTGACTGTCCCGCAGAGGTTGAAGTCATGGATGCTCATGCGTGTCGCGTTCAGGTCGAAAAAACCGGTCCAGGCCGGTAACGCCTTTGATGGCTTGCACCGGGAAGCACCATCGCCCAGGCCCTCTTTCTTGATAGTTCCGTTCGCCAGTTCAACTGATGGCGCGGTAATGGAATAGACTACGCTTCCCCTGGCGGCAATCACCATGATTCCGCTGCCCTTGAAATCGAGTCCTGAAATTCCGCCGCCAAGATCAACCTGGACGGGACCGGCAATCTTGTCCCATGTCATGTCGGCAATGAGTTTGCCGAGGAGCAGGTCGGCATGCGCATCGTCCTCACAGGATATTTTTGACACGGATATTCCTCCGGGGTGTTTTTCCATGATCATGCCCAGACGCCCATAGCCGCCCAGGTTGGCGTTGATCACGGAGGAGCCGCCTGGTTCAGCGGCGAAGCATTCCAGCGATACCAGCAATATGAAGGAGACCAGGCACACCGCAGCCAAAGAGGCTCCCATCCCTGCGAAACAGCTTCCGTAAAAACTCATTTTCCACTGCCGTCCCATGGATGATTGGATGATCCGCCTACGCAGGGAAGCTACGGCGCGACAAGCTGGATTGCTGGATGCTTGCGTATCAAAGACATAAGCATAGAACAATCCTGTAATAAATTCGCAAAATGACTTTTCCGTTTTTTGCATGCAAGATAGCCCTTTCAGATTTTATTTGAACTCAAACCCAATCATCCATCCATCCGCCATCCTGTGGGATGACTCTGGTCATTTTCAATAGTCATATCCCCAGTGTTCCCCTCCGAACCTGGATCCGGTCCAAATCCCCGGAAGCAGCGGGGCCTTTAACCCTTCCACATGACCTTCGGAATAAAGCATGTTGATGCCCCGGTTGTGGACATAGCGGACCGTGCGGGCCCCGACTGAAGTTATTCCGTTGGGAATTGAACCGCTTCCGTCGTTGCAGCTCGCCTGCGTACGATGATAGTAGCCGTCAAACAAAAGATAGAGGCCGGCAGGATTCTTGATCGCCGATGTTTTTGCCCCCAGGGCCAGGCCGTCATGGACATAGGTTCCCGTGTTCCAATAGGTCCAGCTGTTTGACTGGTAGCTGTTGTTTGTCTCGCTTGAGGCAAACCCGCCGGGATATGTCTGGACCGTGTTTTCCGGACAGTTCAGGATGGAAGGATTTTTCCTGGAGAACAATGCGCTGTAGTCCTGGCCTGTCCCCTCGATGACGAATTGAAACCAGCCGTTATATGAACTGGTGCCGTCATAGTAGCAGTTTATGGGATAATAGGAGTTGTAGTCGGACGAATAGAAGTTGAAGGACATTCCACACTGCTTGAGGTTGCTGATGCACTTGATGCTTTTCGCCTGGTCCCTCGCATTCTTCAGCGCCGGCAGCAGCATCGCCGCCAGTATTGCGATGATCGCAATCACGACAAGGAGCTCGATGAGGGTGAAGGGGAGAACCCGTAATCCGTGACCCGTAATCCGTGGTCGGAGATTCGTAGCCTGTGTCCGCATCATCTTCTTTTTAGCGAAAGCGTGTATGTCATTCATTCTAGTTCCTCCCTTCTGCTTTAGATTCTTCAACTAGCGTAACATCGCCATAGCGTTCAGGATTTTTCCATAGATCCAGTCCTTCGAACCATCGAATCCGGCAGCGGCCGCCGTTCATCGCGGTTTTGGCGTCGGCATCGTTCAGCACCACCGCCAACGATATGGTTTTGCCGGCAGCGGGTTTCTTCATGCCGATATCGCTCCATGGAATAGCCACCTGGTAATTCACATTGCCGGCATTGCCCGTGGGGAAGATCTTCATTCGCCAGTTCTCCACCATCGCCGATGGAGCGGGTTTTCTCCGGCTGGCTGCCGGTTCGCCCTTTCCTCCGGGCAGATAGAATTCATATTCATAACAAGGGGCTGTCTCTGTGAGGCGATTGTCCGGTTGCACGGAGAACTCCACGCTGTCGCACATGAATCCATTCATCCCTCTAACCGGCTGGGCGACAAACACATCATCCAGCGTCTCTACGCCGAGATACAGGAACTTGTCGTCCCAGAGAAGACGCATTTTCCCATAGATATCGGACGAGCCATTGTATTCCTCTCCTGGAACGTCCGGCTTCTGAACCTGGTATGGTTCGCCGAACGGAATGACGAGAGACTTGTCCCAATCGTTCCAGGAACCATCGAGAGCCGGGGGTCTCATGGTCTTGACGGCCTGTGCGAAATTGAGCGAAGCCGTGGTGGCGAACACTGCACCGTCGGAGGTCTTGACCCGCGCATTGAAAACCGTTCTTTTCCCCTCTCCCTGCTGAACCTTGGCAGGAACGCAGATTATGATGTTTTCGCGCGGCTTGACACTGAATGTCTTTTCTTCTTCCTCCGCAGAGCCGATGATTTTGGCAGTTCCTCTGACTTCCACGGAATCGTTGTTTTTGATGTTCAGCACCACTGCCGCCTTGCCGGGCTGGATGTCGCCATGCGACAACGACAGTTCAAGCCTTCTGCTCACCTTCATATTGCCAATCAGATATATGGGCATGGTCGTGAGCTTGAGAAGGACAAGACCTTTGTTTGCCTTGATCGTCCGTGTGTTGCCCATAAGATCCATCACGGTGATGTTTCCATCCGGGGCCTCGAGCGTAATCTCCCTCTCTCCGGTGTTCGCCCATGCCGCGAAAAAGGGGCTGTCGGGGCGTTTCCATTCGAAGAGGCTGAAGTCATCGCTGGAATGATCCGCCGCTAACTCCGCATTGGCAAGGGCGTCGGCCATCACCGCGTGCGCCGCGAACTGGGGTCTCGGCTGCAGGCGGTTGTTGAGCATGGTGATGGTATCACCACCAGCACCTCTTGCAAATCCCCACATGGTGATGGCCTTGCAACGTGATCCGCATTTCGCCTTTAGCGAGAGCCAGGTGCGGACCATGTTTTTCGGACCATCCGCTTCGCGGAAACGGCGTTCCAGCCCATGTGCCGGTGATTCCTGGGCGGCCATCTCCTCCATCCAGACAGTTTTCTTCGTGTCGCCGTGGATGTTGAATTCCTTGAGGTTGTTCAAGGCGATGAGGGTGACGGATGAGTAGGCGTTCAAGATCGCGCCGTCGAAGCGCCCCTCGGCTGGTTTGCCGTAAAGCCGCTTGAGAGTGTCGGCGTTCGAATCAGAGGCGATGTTGCCGACTAAAACCGGTGTCGCCTGATCCACGGACTTGATGCCGTCATAAACTGCGGACATGATCTGGTCGTACTCCTCGTCGCTCAGGAATTTCCCGTCGATCAGGGCACGGAAGCCGGGAGCCTCGGGCGGACGGTGATTGGAGTTTTCAATACCCCAGTTCCCGTATGCCAGAGCCCGTCCCTTGAACTCGGTGGCCACAATCCTGCCCAAATCCTCGTACGCCTTCCGGTCGATGGGGCGTTTATTTGCAGGCACCATGAGCTGAAGGACGCACTTGATCCCGAACTTACTGTAATATTCGATTTCCTTCTTGTTGGATTCGATCTCCTTGGCGATGGCCTGAGCGTCCATGGAATTGAGGTTTGTCCTTACCCAGGCGATGCCGAAGCCGGCGATCCTCATCATCTCACCCATCTCCTGTTCATAGGCTTTGCCGTCGTTGAAGATGTAACAGAGCGGTGTGACCGCCCATACGTTCTCGGCGGTTCTCGGGCGGAAGAGGGAAGGAAGGACCGCATAGCGGCCAGACGCGTCGCCGACCAGCACATCTCCCTCGAGAATGTCCGCCTGAAGATAGAATGCGCCAAAGCTTTGCGATGGCGGCAGATCGACCTGCACGTCGGTTTCGCAATAACCCTTGATGGAAAAAGGTGTGGTGATGATGGCTTCATCGGCCTTTCCCAGCCAGTCCATGCGTATGATGCGCAGCTGGAGCTCCCGTTCCTCACCAAGAAGATTCTGGACGTGGAATGTCTGGGCGACATTCGCCGCCGGATCATGGTGGACATTCCCCGTTACGGAATTTATCAGATATCCATAGCAGCACTCGTAGGCGGTCGCCTCGGACGGAGAGGGGAGATAGGGCGGTTTAATCTCCTTGTGAGTTACGGCGAACCATTCAAGCAGACGCTCCTTGCTGGCGTGAAGATCCGTGACGGCTGGAACGGAAGTGCCGGCTGGAAGCTTCCAGACGGCCAGGTTGTCCGCGTAGGTGTGCCCCCATCCGCCCTCAAGCGCCATGAACTCCTGGCCGAAGCGCAGGCGCATCGTACTGGCGTTGTCCGGCGCGACATGCGGCATTGTCGCCCAGTAGCTCCACTGGCCGGATGGAACGTTGTCGATGGCGGCGCGGATGCCGTTTTTGGGTTTCTGCTCATTGCCGGAGGCGTCGAAGAATTTCAGTTCGAGCGGGCCGAACCACGGTGAATATATTTTCGCGCCAGGACGTATCCATGCGCCAGCCTCGTAGACGCTTCCCGGTTCGCAGGGCATGGGATCGGAAAGCCAGTAGCCGTCAACCATGTATCGTCCATACCACTGCTGCTTGCTGGAGAGCGGTGGATCCACGGAGATGTTCAAAAGTGCGCCCATCCCCTGATAAACGACTTGATGGCTCCATTCGCCGCGGCCTCTTCCTATCGAGAATTCGGCTCTGCCGTTCTTGTGCAATCGCTCGATCTCCTCTTTCGTCCAATCCGGCTCGGATTTTCCAACATACGTCCAGCCTTCCGGTTTGCCGGTCTCCCCGTCCTCGACGGTTCCGTTGCGAAGGAGGTTTTCAGCATACGTTACACCATCGGATGGTCTTACGTTTTTCCTGATCACCATGGAGGTTTTACATTTCTCCGCCTGCGCCCAGGAAAGGCTCAGGTCGTCGAACCATGCGGTTCCACGGCAAAGCTGCAGTCCGGCAGTGGCTCGGACGGACACCGCGTCGGCGGGCGGACGCGATCTCGGTGTTCTGACCTTCGTCCAATCGGTTTTAAGAGGAACCGTCTGGGAGATGATCGGCTCGCCGAGCGGCTGGCCATCCTTGTCGAGAAACTGCAGGCAGAGGGCTCCGCCGCCAATCGGGCCATCCGGACCGAGATCGCCGCTTTTCACGAAGCCGGAAAGACAATATGATTTCCCTTCTTCGACAGGAACTTGCGCCGACCATCCGGAAAAAATGCCGGAGCCTGTGTCGGAGACGGCTGCCGCCCGTTTTTCCGAGTGGACAGGCAGATCTACGAGTTCTTTTTTGCCAGAGCCGGTCGGCATCCAGCCCGCTGGATTGCCTTTTCCGTCCAATTCCTCGAAACCAGGATTGGGAAGAAGGTTGTCCGCGCTTTCCTCGATCCGGTCTCCTATGCCCGCAGTGCCATCCACCTCATTAAAGACAATATCGTCGATCCAAACCCTGGGAGAGCACTCTTTTTCAGCAGTATGCAATGCGAACCGCAGCATTGCCGAAACGGCTCCGGCGGGGGCGAGCATGGGAGTACCGTCGCCACCCATGGCGAAACGACGGTTATTCGACTCGACCCATTGTCCGGTGTCGGCCTGCTGGTTCATCACCCATATGTTTTTCCTGCCATCCTCCACGGAAGATCCTTTGCCGTCAAGCCAGAAGACGGTGACTCCAAGGTTGGCGTAGCCTCTTTTCGGATCGCTGCGGTCTTCCTGCGAGAGCCCAGCCGATTTGAACCAGAAAGAAAAATCGTATGAGGAACCAGCCTTGACTGGGACTCTCTGGCTTATGATTACGAACCCATCAAGTTTGTTGCCGAGAAGATGAGTGAGAAGATTCGGAGCCGTCATGGCCTTGTCATCAAGGTCAAGGGGATGTGTCTGTTCAAGGACAAGGCTCCGTTTTCCTGAATGAAATTCCTTCTCGTCGATTCTGGCGTTCCCGCCGTTCCGGCCGGCCTCTTTGTGGATGGTCCAATCGGCGGACGAGGCGTCGGACACGTTTTCGAAACCCGGGTTGAGGACTTGATTGTCCGCTTCCGCCGTCATCGCTGAAAAGAGAAGGGACAGTATCGCCAGGATGCATGCCTTTAAATTCATATTTTCGCAACTTTTCCTCATTTTAAAAACCTTTCCTGTTTGAAATTGCCTCATTATCAATAACCGAATCCCCAGAAATCACGATCAACCGGAACTGCCGCTATCCCGGTCCATGGGGCAGGGATCATCATGCACCTTGTAAGGTCAACGTGTGAATCAACATATATGAAATTGGCGTTTCCGTTATGCCGTACTGATCCGACATAGAAATTCCCGCCGGGGATTGCCCATGGGTTCCACGACGCATATAATCGGAATCCAGTTGGTTCACTGTAGTGACTGTCAGAAAACATAAACGTTTCTGAAGGGGTTTTCACCTGCCCGATCTTGACGAGCGTCACGCCGACAGGAGGACTGGAGGCCTGCCCGTTGAACCCATTGTTCCCTATGCCGTTCACCCCGTAATGGACGGATATTGCGGTATTGGTCTCGGAAGGGCATGAAAATATGCCTGGGCTGTGGATGAGCCACTGGTAGGTTGCATTGTTCTCGGGCTTGTTGCCAAGATAGGAATAAAGGATTCCAGACCATCTATGGAACGATACGTCGTCATCAACGCCGGTCGGTATCATGAATTCATTATAATCGGACGCATAGAAGGACATCGCCCCTCCGATCTGCCTGAGATTGCTCTTGCATGCCGCGCCTTTTGCCTGGTCCCTTGCATTCTTCAGCGCCGGCAGGAGCATCGCCGCAAGTATCGCGATGATCGCGATTACGACAAGGAGCTCGATGAGGGTGAACACATTGCCGAGTGCCGATTGCCGAGTGTCGATTTTAAGACCAGCAGGGAAGTGACCGAGTGCCGAGTGACGAGTGTTGATTTTATCGGTCATTGGTATTTCCTCCTGTAAAATTTCCATTTCCGTATTCCAACGGCATTGTTTCAACGTCAGAGTATTGGTATAAGACAAGTGTCATTTCAGGAGGATCTCCCCCCATTTGCCGGTCGAGAAATCCGCCTCCGTGGGGAGGTCGGGGAAAAACGGGGAGCGGTTGAAGACGCGGAGATGCTCGCAGCGGTTCCTTCCGGTTGAGTCGGCAAAGACTACTCCGACATCTCCTAGCAGTTTCATTCCTGCGACGGGCTTGATGCCGAGCTCCGGCCATGGCACCACTGCCTCCAGCACATATCCGGTCGGCGTCTCGGCGATGACGACCTTGGCCTTGTCCAATTTCTTCACCTCGTCGAATGCGACGTTGCCGTTCCCGCTGCCGAAGAAGATTTTCTTCCCCTTGAATCCCGGCACGGTTGTCCGGTATATGATGGCTGTGTTTTCGTCTCCGATCTTGCTGAACAGCAGACGCATGTCGCCCTCTACCGGATTCTTCCTGGCGGATGTCCTGGTGCCGAGGTAGATCCCGGCGCAATCGCCCGAAGCGAAGAGCTGTTGAAGTGATTCGCCGGAGTTCCTGAAGCCGTTGGGGCGGATCACCTCGTAGGCCGCATAGAGGTTGTCGGCATCGTACGCCAGTCGGACGGAGGCGCGCATGACGGCGGTTCTGGCTCCGAGGGACAGGGCCGATTGGTGCTCCCATTCGTCCAGTTTTCCGTCCGCAGTGAATGGCTTTTCAGTTTTCGCCACGACGATCTCCTTAGTCCTGGTCTCAACGTCGGCGTCAATGCGCCCCTTCTTTATGGCGATGGCCTTGTCGACATGCGCCTGCGTAAGCTCCACGGAGGCCTCGCGGCGCCTGATGGTTTCAAGTCCTGTTATCTCCAGGATGTTGCGTTCCGTCATGCCGTTTATGACGTAGATTTTCCCGTCCGCAGTCTGGTTCATCTGTTCGACCGCCTCTCCGAGCAGGACATCGGGGCCTGGAGTCGTGGCTGCAGCCTCCGCCCTGAGTACGCTGGCGACAAAGAATCCGTCCGTCGTAACGAGCGGCATCCTGTCTCCATGGTATTGTGAAAGGGAGATCATCTGCCCCATTTTATTTGGCAGATCGACGGGGCCGAGCACGGCGTTGCCGTTGATTGTTCCGACATCCGGAGACTTGGTGATAGGATATCTCCATAGCAATTTACCGTCCGAAGAGTATCCCACCATGGCTGGATTGATGTTCACCCACTGGCGGCACTCGGCGTTGCAGGCGGCGATGACGCGGCCTTCCCGGTCTACTCCTAATGACGGGGAGTAGCAGTATGGAACCGACTCCACCATCTTCTCAGCCTTGTTCGGGTCATATATCGGCGCGCCGCAGCCGGTCCAGCCGAGGACTTTCAGCCGATAGATCCCGCTGCCAGGAATATGCGATCCGAAATAGATCGACAGGTCGTCGCCGATCCCGCAGCCCCATCCTCCGCTGAATTGACTTTGCTTGAGGCCGGGGGAGGGGAAGAGTACCTCCCCGGGGTCGACCAGGCCGTCGCCGTTGCGGTCGCTCCAGGCGAAGTTGTCGCCTTTCTTCTTCCCCCTGAACGCCTCCGGATAATATTCGCTGGTCCATGCGGCGGGATCAAGCGCGCGCAAGGCGTCGTCCGCCTCGACGAAGTCGTTCCGCATGGAGCCTACGGCCGCAAGGGGCCGGTAGACTCCGTCCTTCAACTCGCCAAGCACCGCCTCGTTCTGCATGGCGCCGCCGCCGAGAAGGAAGCTTCTGCCGTCTTTCCTGATCATCCGCAATGGGGCGGGATAGGTGCTTCTGGAATAGCAGCCGAAGCACGCGTTCAGAGCCTGACGGCGCCATATGGTGGAGATCGGATGCCATGTTTTTTTCGCCCAGTCCAGCTCGTACTGCGTGAGCAGGGAACCGATAGCCCTGGTCTTGTCGAACGGATCGATCAGCGTACCGAATTCCGTCGAGGTCGGACCGATGAACTCTTTTATCAGCCTGCCGCTGCCGGCATCCCATTTGCTCACGCGCCGCGGAAACTGGTCGTCCTCGGCGACCCACAGATGACCATTCTTGTCAAGCGCCAGCTGCCTGGGAAAGAGCATGCCCGACGGATCGTACGCCCCGATGACGGCCCGTCCGCCGTTCTTTCCAATTACGCGCTGGAAAGAGCCGTCAGCTCCAAACACCTTGACGCACATCGATTTCCCCCAGTCTGACACGTAGATGGAACCTGCGGCGTCGACGCAGACGCCGACGGGCGCATCAAGATGGTCTTTGACTACAGTCTCGGATTTTCCGCTTTCCGGATCAATCGCCAGGACGCTCTTTTCCGACACCGTCAACAGTCGTCCTTTCTGATCGAAGGAGAGGCCGCAAGGACGCCTGACTGGAATTTCCTTCAGCGTCTCAGCCGTAGCGGCATCCAATACCACCACCTTGTCGAACTGGAAGAATGACACGTATAGGCGCTTGTCCTTGACGGCGACTCCCATCACATTGGCTCCATTTCCCTTATATGGTTCGTTCATGCGTGACATTGCGAAGTTCGCGGGCGTGAATCCGGTCCTGGCGGCGTCCCACCACCAGGCGTGTTCGGCCTTGGAACGCTCCCACCACATCAGCTCGTTGTACTGCTTGCCCATTGTGAAGCCGCGGCGCAGGCCGGTCTTTTTGTCGATGCAGACCAGATATGAAAGGACTTTCCCTTTCCACTGGGCGCCTCTTATGATATCAGCGGCGAGGTAGAGATACCGCTCATCGGCGGCAAGGCTGCACGTTCCAGTGTGCCCTCCGACAAAGTCGCCTATCATCCCCCACTGTCTTTGACCGTCGAGGCCGGCGGCCACCATGCCTCCGCCTTTCTCGGCGGCCGGCCATCCTATGAAGACCTGTTCGCCGGAAGTCGCCACCCCCTGCGCCGGCTGGCGGTCGGATCCCCATCCGCCCGTACCGTCCTCGTTGAACCACGGCGGATTGCCCGGTGTCTCGAAGCTCATCTGGTATTCCCAGCCGATTCCAGTATGGCTGAGGGATCTGCATGTGTATCTGCCGGGGGGCAGTATTTGTCCGTCCATGTCGAGGCCATCCCATCCTCCGATGGAATCGCCCTCGCCGCGGGGCGAGCAGGCCATGAGGTTGCGCACCCGTTCACCCTTCTCGTTGTCAATGACGACTGTTACGAACTCCTTGCGCTCCACCTTCCATGGCAGCTCCACCACTTCGGCGCGCGATAGGATTCTTCCGTTGAAGTTGAAGGGGAGGCGCGGGCCTTCGACTCCGGACCACCATGCATCGACCATCCAGCGGAACTGGTCTCCCGCACGCAACGGCCTGCCGTCGCGCGTAATGACTGCCCATGGCAGGAAGATCTCCTGGCAATAGCCGCCGTCAGTGGAGCTGAAAGCTTCCTTGGCTCCCTTGTCCTGGAGGTCGTCCATTGAATATTTCCAGCCTTCGGTCGGAGAGGCGAGAGCCTGCTTCAACGCCGCTTTCCGGACCGTTGCGCAGTACCACCCCTCAATGACCGAGACCATATCCGTCTTCAGCCTGAGCTGCAGGGCTCCTCCGCCATCGTATCCCCATGGGAAGCGGTCGGGCCGGTTCACATTGTAGCACGGCTTCAAATCATGCCAGATCAAGCCCACGTATAAGCCCATCTCGTCATACATCATGTGCAGCCGGGTGTCGTAGCGCCCGCGGAAGAGCTCCGGCTCATAGGCGATCAGCACCTCTCCTGAGACGTCCCATTCGTCAAGCTTGCCGTCGACTACCACCGGGGTCTTGACGGGCATGACGGATATCTTCGTGTTGCGGGTGAGCTGCCGTCCCTCGTGCATGGTGATGGCAGGTTTCGCGGACTCGCCGCCACCTTTTGCCTCAAGTGTGGCGATGGCGCCCTGCTCGACTTTCATCGACAACTTGTCGGCGAACTGTGTCCCATCCATCAGAGAGAAAGCCATCAGGCCGCCGAACCGGGCATCCAACTTTTCGTGCATCGTACCTTTTGTGACTTCGGCCCAGACCTTGTACGCCGCCTCCGGATCGAGTCCGTCGAACCATAGATCGCATCCGACCCTGAGGATTGAATCGCCGTCGAGGGGTTTGCCGTCGGACGTCAGCAGCTTCCAGTCGATTCCCAGTTCCTGCCCGTACCCCTTTCCGTCGGGCTTGATCTTGAACGCCTGCCTCACGCCGGAGATCTCGTGCCCTGATTTGACATCATCCGTTCCGTCCTGTCCGTAGCCTATTTTGACTGCCGTTTTCGATGAACTGCTGTCGAACCAGCCCTGGAGATGGAAGAGGCGGTCGGTCCTGATACGCAGATCGAGACAGTCCCCGCCGTCGCGTCCTGCCTGCGCCTTTTCAGGGTTGGATCCATTCGCCATCGGGGATTTGCCGTTCCACTCGATGAAGACGTACAGGGCGTCGGCATCGTAGCACATGGCGACTCTGGCAGTGTATTCCTTCGTGTAGGCTCCGCCCTGGAGGAACTTGCCGGATGCGAGATCCCATTCGGCGGAGTCTCCGTCAATGGACACCTTGCCCGAAGCCGGAGGAACCGGGATTTCGCCCACGAATCGCTCGCGTCCGCCGCCGGCTTCAAGAGGGATGGCGGAAAAGAGAACGGCGGCAATCACGGATGTTCCCGCAACGAAGGATCGGAAATCCGAGCGTGCCTTCACGAATTTGAAGATGCCCGCAAGTCCATCAATCAACATGGCACACTCCTTCTTTATCCGATTCATACTATGTCTCCCTATGTGATATTATGTGGTTCATATCATTTCCCTGCCGCATCGTCTACACGAAGCTGGATGCCGGAGACAGCCAGACGCCCCGTGTCGGCATGCGGTCCGGTGGTCATTCCGAAGACGAGCATGTGGGTGAACTGCGCCATATTCCCCTGCGGCTCCTTTTTCCAGGGGGCTTCGAGAACCGGCTCCTTCCCGCCGTTCACGAATATGGCGAACGTGGCGTCCCGCCGTCCGCCGTCCACCACTATTTCGAAGAGGATCGGCTTGTTGGGACGGTATTGGCAGATGTCGGCCATCAGCTCGCCGCCCTTGGGATCAGGACGCATGCCCGCCCGGATCACCCCGTCACGGAAAAAGTAGATCGTGCAGATTTCCACGCCGGATCGGGCGAACAGGCTCACGCCACCTATCTGCATGAGTTTCTCAGCCGCGATTTCGAAGCGGAGACGCCACCTGGGCACGTTCCAGTGCGATGGAGGAACAGCGAGCCCGAGCCACGGTCCGCGGCCCGAGCCTTTCTCCCGGTCGGCATCGTTCACCACCATCTGGCAGGAACGCCCCTTGATTCCACAGAAGTCCTCCGCAACTACGGCGAAACGCGTCGGTAATATAAACTGCATGCTGGAGAACTGGGTCAACGGCAAGGACGGAGGCGTGTCGCGTTTCTCAAGCATGACGGTGTCGGTGAGTCCGCTCAGTTTTGGCGGTGTTCCGACGCTGTCCGAATCGAAGCGCAGATCCCACACAAGTTCCCCGGCAGCCGCCGTCATCCCTGAGAAGAGAAGGCATAGGATTGTCGGTAAGCACATATTTAAAAGACTTTTTCTCATTTCAAAACCTTGCCTTTACTGTTTGAAATTGCCCCATTATCAGTAGCCGAATCCCCAGAAATCACGATCAACCGGAACTGCCGCTATCCCGGTCCATGGCGCAGGGATCATCATACACTTTAAAATGTCGACGTGTGAATCAACATATATGAAATTGGCGTTCCCGTTATGCCGTACTGATCCGACATAGAAATTCCCGCCGGGGATTGCCCATGGGTTCCAAGGGGCATATATTCGGAATGCAGCTGACTCGTTGTAGTAGCTGTCGGAAAACATAAACGTTTTTGAAGGGGTTTTCTCCTGCCCAATCTTGACGAGCGTCACGCCGACAGGAGGATTGGCGGCCTGGCCGTTGAACCCATTGTTCCCTATGCCGTTCACCCCGTAATGGTTGAAGTTCGCAGTTTTGGTTTCGGAAGGGCATGTGAAAATGCTCTGGTGCGACGACAGCCAAACTGCGGTTGCATTGGTCTCGGGCTTGTTGCCAAGATAGGAATAGAGAATTCCATACCATCTATGGAAAGAGACGTCGTCATCAACACCAGTCGGTATCATGAATTCATTATAATCGGACGCATAGAAGAACATTGCTCCTCCGATCTGCCTGAGATTGCTCTTGCATGCCGCGCCTTTCGCCTGATCACTTGCATTCTTCAGCGCCGGCAGCAGCATCGCCGCCAGTATTGCGATGATCGCAATCACGACAAGGAGCTCGATGAGGGTGAACACATTGCCGAGTGCCGAGTGGCGAGTGTCGATTTTAAGACCAGAAGGGAGGGGATGGAGGACAGCCTGCGGCAGGACGGCAGGGAAGGTGGCGGATGGCAGAGGGCAGACCGACGACCGATGACCGACGACCGACGACCGACGACTGCATCCAGATTGCGGATTTCGCAAAAGTCCGGAGTCCTCAAGGCCGTGTTTTTTGCTTTCCATGAAACACCTCTTTGGTTTAAACTCAAATTAAGCGGATGCCGTCGAGATTTAATTTTCCGCAACGCGCCGCATCATTTGAAACTTGCCTTAAAAGTAGGGACGGGCTTTAGCCTGTCCCATTCTTGAGTATCTAAGATGGTACATGCTGAAGCACGTACCTACTTCTGAGAACAGCCCAACAATATGGGGTCTAAAGGTAACCGTTAAGCCGTCTTTTAGCTGTGGGCAATCGAGCAAACGTTCTTGGAGTATGCCACTTTCGCCGAAAGTGGCTCGAGGCTCTTTCGGCGAAAGAGCCATACTTGACTGCTTTTGAAATTACCTCCACTCATTACCGTCTTACCATCCTGACCGACCCCCTTTCCACTAGGCGGGGCTTGACTCCTATCCTTGTCACGCTGCTTAGATCCTTTTCCCTTATCTTCCCGACAATTGTCTCGGCAATGACTCTTCCCATCTCTGAAAAAGGCCTTTCAATGCTGGTGAGATTGGATTTCTCCGCAACAGCGCGATTATCGTATCCGACTACTGAAACATCCTGTGGGACCTTGAGCCCGATTTCCTCCAGGGCCTTGATCGCCCCCAGCGCCGCCATGTCGCTGATGGCGAAAATCGCAGTGAATTTTTCTTTTCCCATGGTTTCCTTGACAGCCTGATAACCCAGTTCAAAGAAATCTTCGTATTTCAAAACATACTTGTCGTCCTTGACATCCAAATCCCTTTCGTAGATCAATCCTTCCCTGACTGGAATGTTATTCTCAATCAGCGCCTTCTTGTATCCCTTCCTCCTGTTCTCAAGATAATCGCCCGCAAAGTTCATATGCAATATCGAACTGTGCCCGTTCCTTATCAGGTGGGATGTCGCAAGCCAGGCCCCATGGGAATCATCCTCGTAGACATTGTTGACCTCAAGAGGGACAAACCGCTCGGATACGATGAAGGGCTTTCCAGATTTAGACAGGATTTGAATTTCTTTTTTCAGGATATTCTGTGTTGAAGTGAAGGAGGGTTCGAATATTATTGCGCTGTTCGCATCCGAAACCGCATTTTCAAGGACTCTCCGTTCAGCCCGGACATCTCCATGGGTAAAGCTCAGGGATATCTTGTATCCGGCGTCATGCCTTATGAATTTTTCCATTTCAGCTACGACGGAGAACGCACCCCAATGTTCTTTTTGATCTTCACCGTGAAAGATGGGGGTTATTAATTCTATTGATTTTATTTTTGTGTTCCTGGGATGTGCATAGTCAGTGAAATTGCCAACATACAGGCCTTTCCCTTTAACGGAGAATACTTTGCCCTCCCTGGAAAGCTGGGAGATGGCGCTTCTTACGGTAATGCGGCTTACCTCGCAGAGAGCCATCAGGTCCTTTTCCCTGCAGACAGGATCCCCTTCCTTTAGGTTCGCGGTCTCTATCCTGTTTAATATCTCGGTCTTTACCGCATCGGATTTTAAAATGTTGGGGAACATTGACACCTCCCTTAACCGTCGAAAGTATTGTTATGTTATGGTAATTATAACATGACATGACAATACGTCAAGGGCATTATTGTTATAATATTCATAACAGCATAGTGATAAGCGTATAACAACTTCAATTCATGGAGCTTTCACAGGTGTTGCCGAATTTAGGCTCGTATGGGAGATTGTATTTTGGGATCGCCGGCAACTTGCCGGCATTCTTCTTCTTTTTCAAGCCGTTCCTCCAGCTGATGCCGTTCCTCTTCCTTCTTCGCAAACTTCGGAAAAGACTCGCTCCGTGGTCCATCCGGCGTCTTGTAGAGCGCTTCAACGCGATTTGAATACGGATGTTCTCCGGGCAACCCTCTCGCGCCAATGATCCAGGAGTTGCCCCACTCGCGGATTTCCATTTGAGGCCAGGGAAAGAACGGAGAATTTGGCTCAGCCCTGGCATTGACGAACGGAAGTTTCGCTACGTCGATCTGGTTCGATTCAAAAACAGGTGTTGGCCGCGGCAATCCGTCAATGATTTCCGTCACCACTCCAGGAGGATCGGTTGACAGCACGATACGAAACCACACATCTTTACGCAGGTATTCGAAATAACGGGTATGTACAAAATAGTAGTCGACCAGCCGCGCGTCCGATTTTTCACGGTGAAAACTTGCAAGTGACTCATATTTGCATTTGTCGTCCACTGTCACGACCATGCCATTGAGAACCCGTCCCAGCTCCAGCCGGCTGAAGATCCGTCGATCCCCTTCGTAGCTGATCAGTTCCAGCGCCTCGTACTCATTCTGCCGCGAGAAACGGAGTGCCGCACGGCGGGGCAGGCTGGTGGGAAGAAGCGGCTGTACATGGATGAAGACCTGGCCGGCCTCGATGCTCACCGGAACCACCGCTTCGCTTTCACCGTTCGCGCCCTGCTGCAATGGACCATCGCCCATGATGCTGGCCGTGATGGAGCCAAAGTGGGCTGGGAATAACAGGAGCATTTTCAATGTCGTCGCCTCAAATGGCGCCTGTTTCAGGTTTGGGGTGCAGAGAAGGACGGCGGCATTGTCCTTCTGGGAGGTGTAGCACCACGCCTCGTTTTTGAGATATCGTTCGCCCTGGAATTTCCCGTCGGGCGACCGGTCCCTGATCCCAATGGGCGTTTCATCTGTCCTGTACTTGAAAAAAACTGTGGCGGCATCGCGGTAGTTGCGCATTTCATGTGTGCGCTGGTAGGTAAGGTAAAGGCCGGCGGTTTGCTCGCCGCCGCACATCGGACGGTTGCAGGTACCCAGAGAAAACACCTTGTCCATATAGGTTTCCGTCTGGTAAAAACCGCCCATTTCATAACTTTCGTTGACTTCAGCCCGCCCTCGAAGGACGGCCGGATAACGGCGCTCACGCGACAAACGGGCCAGTTCCATCGGCATGTGCACGTCCGTGTCGAGAAAACAGCAGAGCTCGGCCGCAGTCTGCAGATAGCAGCCTTCGAAATGGATCACTTCCCGCCCATCCGGATGGAAGTAGCTTGCGATCAAGTCGCGGCCTGTCACCTCTTCGCCAAAGGCGTACCACATCATCAGATGCAGGGAGTGGTTGTGCCCCGCATAGTCGATGCAGTAGGCCCGGGACATGGGGCCGGCGTGGTGCAGCGTACCCGGATGGTAGTGCAGCAGCACTTCCGCCCAGATGCGGGTTTCAATCTGCAAAGCCAGCGACCGGATTTCATCATCGCGGCAGGCCGTGGCCATCTTGGACATGGAGGAGAGAGTCAGGGCCGTATATGTGGGGGAATTGAACTCGCCCATCCAGGCGGTGCGGGAGAGCAATTGCCTCAACTGGCGCAGGTTCCAGCGCGCATGCGCCAGCGCGGCCTCGTTCCCCAGGGCCTCGCCCGCCATGGACAGCCCGCAGGTGGCATGGGCCGGCATGTTGTCATTGCCTCCGCGGAAAACGAAGTCAGGCTGGGCCGAACCGCCGAACGTTTTGAACACCTGCTCGCAATGCCAATGAGCGACCTCCTGGGCGGACGGGGTCATTCGATCTCGGTACTTGTGAAAGACCTCCGCGAAGCAGTTTGTCTGAAATATGTTGAACATCTTGCCGGAGCGCAGGCCGCAATCCCTGGTTTCCACCGCCGGGGCGTCGTGGTACCGCGCCACCATCCGGTTGGCGAGATCGATGTATGTCTGCGATCCATTGTAGAGGGCCGGCAGGCACCAGGCAACTTCACGATAGGGCGCATTGAACTGCGGGATCTTCCCGCTGCCATCGTCGTTGACAACTTCATGGATCTGCTCCCGCATCGCGGCATAGAAACGTTCCCGACGTTTTTTTTGGGCGGCTGGATCGATCAGTTTATTAGTCATACATTCCTTTTTTTATTAATAGTTGCAAGCGGTTGGCGATCCCGTATTATGACAATGGTTCCATAATAATATCGTCTACCCAGGCAACCCCGCGTCCTTCTGTCTCGATAAAGATGCTTACCGCATGATGTTTAACGCCGGGAGTGAATTCTATGCGCAGGAGATGCCAATCCGCTCTGCCGCCCAGGAATTCGCTCCTGTGACAGGCGACGACGATATTGGGCGACATGAACCATTCATTCGCGGCAATGCGCACTTGTCCCGTCTCCAAATCCGTCTTGACCCAGGCGCTCAGACGATAGCGTTGTCCTCCGGTAACGTGCATGCAGCACCCCTGATCCGGACCAATCACCACGGGGTTCCCGTCAACCCGGATGCGCAAGGAATGGGATCCGGAGTGTCCGCAGTTAGAAACCACCGTGACCGGAGCGTCATCATTATCATCCTGACACCGGAAGACTTGTCCGCGCCATGATGTGGAAGGATCCATCTTCTGTTCAAATTCGGTAATCTGGCCGGTGGCAAATGGATGGAAACTCAAGTGCTTCGGCTGCCCGCGCCGGTGGGGAAATTCATTCTCACACCATTCATATTCCCGGGCCAGTATCGGTTCAGCATGATCGGTGACCATGTCCACCATCTGAGCCTGACGGGCCAGTGCGTCACTCACCAATGGAGGGACAGAGACAATGCGGCAGTCCGCCTCGTAGAGGAATCGTCCCTCATGATCTTGAGCTATCCTTCCAGCGGAAGGGCGCAACCAACGGATATGCTCGTCAAAAAGGCAGGGGCACGTTACCGCCCCGATATCGTGGGATGAATTCAGGATCTCCACGGCTGCGTTGTGATCTTTCTCCCCGAAGAATCCGATGAAGCCCCCGACGGCAATGCGGCGGCGATCATACATGTCCATGGCTCCAAGGGCGCGGGCCCCGATATTGTTGTGGTTCAGCCGCATGATCTTCCCCGAGTCGTGCTGCCAAAGACAGTAGGGATAACGAGCGAAACCGGGACGATCATCCGCGAGCCCGCCTGCCAGGAAATTGCAGAATTCAGCCCGCTCGCGGTACGGCGAGACCATCCGCACCTTGCAGTCCATCACATAACCGAAATCCGCATCCATCCGCCAGGTGAAAACTTTCGTGGAGCAGCGTCCATTCGCCCAGTGTTCGCTGAACGTGGCGCTGACCTTCTCCCTGCAGATTTCCCATTCCAGTATCCGCTCATCGCTGGTGGTCGCCTGCGCATCATCCACCCACATGCCCAGAGGCACACGGTAGCCCGGATGCGTGGATGCGTGGAGGGTGGGCGGCAATTCAACCGTCCGAGGAGCAGAGGAATCGAAATTGACCAGTTCCGCGTTGTCGAAGTTTTCACAGAATGGAGTACCAGGCAAAGTGGGATTTCTGCGGACGACAAGTCCGACACGTATCTCTCCGTCCATGATCCAATGATAGTCTTTCCCATGGGAATCCAAATGGAAGTTCGGGTGATGACCCTGGAATCGTCCACCCAACCCTTGTTCCATGAACGCTTTTTGAAGAAACGAAGTCATTTTACCTACCTGTTTTTTTAATTATTTCAATAACTTTCCACTTTGATTATTTTCTCCATCTCCAGCACTTCCACATCATCCAGCCACAGCATGCCGGCCCCGCGAAGTTGCACATAAAGCATGATCGTCCTGGTCTGTGGCTGCGTATCAAATGTGAAGACAAATTCCTTCCAGTCAAACGTCCCGCTGTTCGGGGAAGGAACTTTCCATTCATAATTGAGCTTGCCAGTCCAAAGACCGGTATCCTTTTTATCATCCGTGCCGGATGCCATTACATGCAAAATAACTCCCTTGGACTGGTAGGAGTCGATATTTTCCCCTTTCAACCACATTTTAAACCGATAGCGGGTTTCGGGAGCGGCATCCATGCGCTGGACAACCGAGACAGTGCTCCTGGTATCCTTGTTTTCCGCCCGTAAAGAGGAGGAGCCTCCGTGTTTTGCCTTGTCATCGCGGACAAGCACACAGGAACTTCCAATCATCATCCAGCCAGCCGGGAATTGGACGCAGTCCACGGTCTTTTTTTCCTGTTCGGTTGCTTCGCGCCATTCTTCAAATCCGCCGTTGACGGCGATGTCAGCGGATTCTTTTGGCTCCGCTTGTCCATGGACAATCTGGGTGGAAGCAAGCATCCCGAAAAAGAGAATCCCAGCAACAATCGCAAATCTCTTCATAAGGTTTTTATCCTTGTTTTAAGTTAGCGAAATACGATCCCTACTCCGCCTCGCAGCCGATTTCAATATTGTTGATGATGATCAGCGCATCCTCCGTTCTTTCCTGGAATAAGCTCATGCTCCTGGCGGGCCAGAGCTCAATCCGGTTTTTCTTCCCGAATTTAACATGCGGCGTCAGGTTGAGCACTTCGTCGTCAATCGGCGTATTGGGCGGAGCGGTGAAAGACATCGGCTGTCCATTGATCACCAGCATGCCGTTCCCCAGCCCGGCCAGCGGCAGCTTCTGTCCGTGCATCATCGGCGAATCCAGGTGGAGGTAGATGTTTTTCCCCTGCCATCCAGCCGGAACGTCAACGTCACGGACCAGGTGGTGCCCCCTTGCCGCCAACCTCTTTTCCATCACATACCCTTCATCCTCCACTTTTTTCCGGCTGTCGTCCCATAGGTATCCGCTGTCCGTCAACGCCCGGTCAACGCCCGGAACGCCAGCCTTCTCCCGGCTGGTCCAGTCGCCCATCACCGCTTCCCATTCGCCCAACAGCGAGATGCAGGGAGACAGTTTTATTTCCGGCTGAATCCATACGGCGCAACCCAGCAGTCCGCTTAGCGGCTTGGTTCCGGTCAGCTTGAGAGAAAGCACATTGCCGTCCTTTTTCAGTTTATCGGTGACATCGCACTTCCGGTGGGGGCGCGGAATTCCGGCAATGGGTTCGCCGTTCAAATAGAATTCCGCCTTGCTAAAACACCCGCCCCCGGCCATGTTCAATGTGATTCTCCGGTTCTTCCAACCGGAAGGCAGGGCGAACGGCAGGCTGCGGTACAGGCCAGCGCCGCCGTAGTCCTTCAGATCTTCGAACTTGATGTTCCAAGGCTCATTGTTGATGTTCCTCCAATTGCCGTCATCAAACGCATTATTAAGCCAGTCGTCTGTTTTTCCGGCGGCGCCATCCTTGTCCGCATGGAATTTCCACGCCTCAAACGATATGGCAGACGGATTTGCATTGTCTTCTTCCGCTGTTTCAACGAATGGCTTCACCTTGGCGCTATTCCAGAATTTTGTCTTCTCCTTCCACCAGAAGTCCACGCCCCCGGCCATGTCCGCCCTCCTGATCCCAAATATTCTTGTTCCCCATGGAGCAATATCGACATCTTTTATCTTCACCCAGCCGTCTTCATACTCAAACGCGACCGGCTTCTGCGCCACCATATCCCGGACTTCCGATGGTTTTTCCGCAGTGGCGAAACCTGCATCGGCCTTCATTCCCGAGCCTGCCGCGTCCATGACAATCATTCCTTCCTGAAGTCCGTTCTTCGTAATTATCTTGCGGGCAAATACGCCCTTGTCGGAGGCGGTCGCCGTGCGCTTCACGCCAAGGTCGGTGAACAGCCTTTCAAAAAATTCCTTTCCCACGTCCTGTATCTTCCAGATTCCTGTTCCGCCAAGATCCCTTCCGTATCTCCAGAAGGTCGAGCCCAGCACAACCACCTTCCCCCTGCCAAGCGTCCGCATCCCGACAGCAACGGTTCCGTCCTCCCATCTTGCAAGGGCGACTGTGCCTTTTGACAAAGGCTCCAATCCCACGCTCACATCCTTGGCGGATTGAGTGTCCTTCCAGTCAAGACTGCTGCCTTCGCCTTCAAATTCCTTCCCTTCCCAGCCCTTGAAGATTGGCAGTTCTTTTTCAAACTTGAGATTTCCTTTTTTTCCAAGGCCAAGAACCTTGAAACCGGTCAATTCGCTGATAGGCCAGGAGTCGGCCTCAAGAAGGCTGTGCCTCCCGCTGTTGTGCAATGCCACGAATGTTCCACCCTTTTCCACGTATTTGCGGATGCTGTCAATCGTGTCCTCCCCCATGTACATCGTGTCCGTGTCGAAAAGAACCGGATAATCATCGGCCATGCCTTTTGCGAGCATCGTCTCGGTCACATAGACGTTGTCATAATGCGCGGCGTGCAGTTCGCCGCGGCCGATGTTCCAGTCGCCCATGGAGTGGAACTGGTAGCCTAAAAGCGCGCTGCGGGACGAAGAAAGAATGGCGATGTCGGGTTTTTCGGGAAGATATTTTCCGACCAGTTGGATGTTCCTCTGGTTCTTCGCGCACCAGCCGGATTTTTTTTCAATTTCATAAAAATAGGAGGCGTCCCCCGTCATGCGGAAGTGACCCTCCCCGTTGAGGAGCACCCAGCCGAGCATCCTGGTTTCGGGCATGTTGCCAGGCGCTTTGGTCGGAATGTAGCCGGCCGGTTCACAGGATCCGTAAAACCCGCCCGCATAGCCCAGCCGCGAGTTGAACGGGCGGTATGAGGATTCATAGCCGGTGTCCTGCATGCTGCCGCCGAAACGGGCCAGGGCGTCCCCCTGGCCGTCTTTGACTTCCTCGCCGGCCGCGGAGATCACAAACGGACGATCCGGTTCAATGCTGCGGCCATATTCCATTGCGCCGGTCTCCAGGGCGTTGAACGCGTAAAGCTGCCATTCCAGCATATCCACATATCTTGCGTTCTGCTGCTTTCCAAGATACGGATAGCCCTGCGGTTTGCTCGTCGTTAAAAATACCGGACCATTGATATGCCCATAAAGACCGAGACGATTGACGCCATTGGTTATTAAACCGGTCACTTTCAAGGCAAATGGACCCATGTAGGGATTCACCTTTGACTTGAATTTCCCAAGGGACTTTCCATTCAGCCAGACCGGAGTTTCCCCCCATCCTCCGTTGATGACGTTGAAAACCAGATACGCATCTTTGCCGGCGTTCTGCTTCAACCATGTATCGGCATTGAAATTTGTCCGCCAGAATGACGGCTGTCCGCCCAGCATGAGGGACATCATTCTGGAAGTCGCATCATCCACTGGCACCCAGCCCGGGGCGGACTCCGCCGGCATTTCAGTCGGATTGGCGGCAGCCTTCAGGCAGCACCAGTTGTTCTGGATGCGCAGGCATTGGTCATCCAGATTTCCGAAGAAACCGTTGATGTCATCAGGCAGTCTCACTTCGCTCCAGTCCTTGAAATGAGAGGGGTTTCCATGCCATCGTTCGCCAAGTCCCTGCAGGCTCAGGCCGCGAATTTCCTTCAACCAGCGCCGGAAACCGTCCTGCCCGACCGCGGAATAACCCAGATGCGCTTGACGCATGTTCGAAAAGAACGATTCGAAGATATAGTCGCCGCAATACAATTCCCAGCCGCCGAACATATCCCGGTTTTTATACCGCAACATCAGATTCTTCAAGAAATTCAAACTGGTCCGCCGCCGCTGTTCCGGTTGAATGCCGAAACTTTCAACCGGCCCATGATAGCTGCCGTAAATGTGACCGGCGGGACTGCCGTCGGAATCCCGGTCGATCAGCTGCGGCCATCGGTTCCGCGCCCAGCCGGGCCATACGCCGGTGCCGATAGAGATCGAATACATCTGGTTTTCCTTTTCGCAGATATCCGCATCCGTATCCGTGTTTGACAGCCCGGCATGCACCCCCTCCGCCGAAGCATCCCTGAAAAAAATCCCCCCCATCAATCCTCCGTTGCAGAACTTTTTTGCGAACTGCATTCGATCATCGTTTTGATATTTGTTTCCCGGGTATAAACCAGGAGTGGCGGATTTCCACGCCCGCAGATCGTAGAAATCCAGATACATAGGATAGGGTCCGGATGGCTTGAAAACGGCTTTTCCTGAACTAAGCCCTCCATCTTCCTTCATGCGGGAAAGTGATTCCTGTTCATCCTTCCCGCCAAAGACCATGACCCGGTTTTTACTTCTTCCTGCAATCAACGCACCATACGGCGGATACAGGTGGACAGGCACAGTCATCGTATCCACGAAGAGCCATCCGATTTTCATATCGATCGTTTTCTCGATATGACTGCCGCCTGCGTCCCAGAACATGTCCGCGAGCAGCTTGCCGAGGAGGATGTCGGCCTTCTTTTCATCTTCGCATATGAATTCACTCCTATGCGGGGTTATTGACGCCTCCACCCTTCCATAGCCCCGCAGATCAGACGTTTCGCCGGACGCCTTCACGCCCAGGCCGCCGATTATTGCCACCATCATTCCGATTCCCGTGTACAGGGACAATCCCTTCCGCAGCCAGTGACTGATTTGTTTTGTCGCCATTGTTTTCCTGATCCTTCCTGTTTTGCAGTTGACTGAGCATGCTGAGCCTTCCCGACAGCCAAAACCATGAGCTTTCAATAGTCATATCCCCAGTGTTCCCCTCCGAACCGGCCGAACCAGATTCCTGGAAGCAGCGGACATTTTAAACTTTCCACGTGCCCCTCGGCATAAAGCATGTTGATACCCCTGTTGTGAACATAGCGGACACACCGTATTCCCACTGAAGTTATCCCGGCAGGAATTGAACCGCTACCGTCATTTCGATCTGCCTGGTTGCGGTGGTACAGGCCATCATATACAAGATATAGGCTGGCAGGATTTTTTATCTTTGACGTTTTGGCTCCAAACGCCAGGCCGTCATGAGTGTAGGGGGTTCCATCGGTGGCATAGTTCCAGCTGTTTGACTGGTAGCTGTTCTCAGCTTCACCTTGTCCAAATCCACCGGGACGAGTCTGCACTTGATTTTCCGGGCAGCCCATTATGGAGGGATTTTTCCTGGCGGTCAATGCGTTGCAATCCTGTCCCGCTCCCTCGATAACAAATTGAAACCACCCATTGTAGGCCAAGCCGGCGCCGGTAGCATAGCAGTTTATTGGAAAATAGCTGTTATAATCGGATGAATAGAAATTCAAAATCGTGCCGCATTGCTTGAGATTGCTCATGCACTTGGCGCTTTTTGCATAGGATTGCGCATTCTTCAGCGCCGGCAGCAGCATCGCCGCAAGGATCGCGATGATCGCGATTACGACCAGCAATTCAATGAGGGTGAAGGCATTGCCGAATGCCGATTGACGATTGCCGATTTTAAGACCAGCAGGGAAGAGGCCGATTGCCGAGTGGCGATTGATGATTTTATTAGTCATTGGCATTTCCTCCTTGTCAGTTATGCGGCGGGCTCACGCTGTCTCTTATGACGAGAGTCGGTTTGACGCCGACCTGCATTCCCACAGGGGTGCGGGCCGCCCCGGAATGCATCTGGTCCATGAGGCTTTGCGCGGCTATTATCCCAATTTCGTCGAAAGGCCGCCTGATAGTTGTCAGTGCGTATTCCTCGTATGCACAGTCGTCGTATCCCACCACGGAGATGTCGGAGGGGACTTCCAGTCCCTTGTCGCGGAGCGCGTCGATCGCACCCGCAGCGGCAGCGTCGTTGACGGCGAAGATGGCCGTGAATCCGGTCTTTCTCCTCAGACATTCAACCACTGCCTGATAACCAAGCTTTTTGTATTCAATATGATACTTGCCCCCCTCCATCCTGGATGGGCCATGGAAATTGAGAGAGTCCTCTATGCTTATGCCATGATCGATTAAGGCCGTCTTGTATCCCTTGCGCCGCACGGATAAATAATCGCAGTCGCTGTTGATATGCAGGATGCGTCGATGCCCCTGCCCAATCAAATGGCTGACGGCGATATATGCTCCATGGAAATCATCCTCGTAGACGTTGGACGCCTTGTCGTCTGGCACATAATGATCGAGTATCACGTAAGGCCGCCCGCTCTTTCTCAGCAACTCCAGGTTCCCCAGCAGCGAATCGTTAGTCTCGTTGCAGACGGGTTCCAGCATGATTCCCGCATATCGACCATCGACAGCCGCCTTCACTTTCCGGCGCTCCTCGTCAACGTTCCCGCCTGTGCTGGTGAACACGATTTTATATCCCCGCCTGGCAATTTCCCTCTCCGTTGCCAGCATCACCTGGATGGCGCCATACACGGGTTTGTTGGATATTTCCTCCCCCATCGGCGCAATGTACTCAATAAGCTTGAGTCTGTCGTCCGAGGATGAATCCCGTCTTGCGGAACGCCGTCCTCCGGTCACGAAAACCCCTTTTCCCCTGACCGAGAACAGCAACCCTTCATTGACAAGCTGCTTGACGGCGCGGCGGACAGTGACCCTGCTTACCGCACAGATGTCAATCATCTGATTCTCGGAATAAATGATGTCGCCGGGCTTTAACGCCATCCTGTCAATCTGATCGCAGATCACCTTCTTGACGGCATCTGTTTTAAGCACGGTATACATTTTACACCCTTATGGTAACTTATATTAAGTCATAAGTTATCTTGACATAAGTATTCTGTCAAGGCCTAAAAAAAATTATTTGGTGATTCAGCATGTTTGCACCTGACCCCGCAGGAGATCAAGCTCGATAGCATAAGCGATAAGTGAGCTGATTGCAAAATACAGGAAACCGTTGTTGCGGGAACATCTCTTGTTGGTGTTCACAATCCCAAGCGCTTTTGGCCTCGGGACAGTGAACACCAACTTAGGATCCGCAAAAAAATAACTTGGGTATTTGCTGGCGGAGATTTCGGATTGATTATCATGGTGCGAAAGAGGAGTCCCGACCTCCGGGAGTCGGGATGACGAACGAATAACGTGATAAGCGGCCGGAAGAACGCCAGCCCGTACGTATTCAGTAAACTATGTCGTT
>JBAQUG010000313.1:0-7232 GCA_049297395.1 Victivallales bacterium
TCTCCCGCTCCTGCCAGGCAAGCTGGCAGGGGACGGGGAATGTCCAGAAAAACCACTATAGATACGATACCGCTAAATGCGTATAGTAGACAGCCCTTAAGGGCGTACCTACTTTATGCCCCTGCAACATTTAATTTATAATTGCAACATTTATGATATTGCTCTATTATCTTGCAGATATAATTTATTCTTATATCACAACATTTACTATACCTGAAAGGGAAAACATGAAGAAAGAAATAATGCCGATCGAGAATATTCCGGACTGGGAAAAGAGGATCCAGAGGCAGGACGCGTTCTGGAACTGCGAGATCATCGACCGCCCACTTGTCATCATAAGCTTCGGAAGGAAAAATCCCATAGGAAAAGCTCCTGTCAAAAAGGAATATGCAAGATCCAGGGACCGCTGGATGGACTCCGAGCAGGTCGCGGACTGGGCCGTCTACAATTCGGCGAATACGGTACACTGCGGCGACTCCCTTCCCGTCGCCTGGCCAAACCTCGGCCCCGAAGTGTTCAGCGCGTTCTTCGGCATGGAGATGGAATACGGCGAGGTTACCAGCTGGGGAATCCCGAACCTCCACGACTGGTCAGACACTTCCGGCGTCAAGTTTTCGAAGGACAACTTCTACTGGAAGAAAATAATCGAGATGACCGATCTCCTTCTCGAAAAGGGGAAAGGCAAATACTATACCGGCTACACGGACATCCATGCCGGCGGCGACGCAATGGCGGCATTCCGCGATCCCCTCAACTTGAACATGGACATGATAGACTGTCCCGAGGACGTCAAAAAACTCAGGAAATATGTGGATGATGTATTCGAGGAATCATTCAAATTCTATGCTGACAAGCTCCAGGGCGCCGGACAGGCCATCTCATCCTGGCCGGGAATCGTATCCTCAAAACGCTGGCATGTGCCCTCCAACGATTTCTCGTGCATGATCTCAAAGCAGATGTTCGACGACATCTTCCTGCCCGGGATCGTCCGCGAATGCAAAATAGCGGAAGCGAGCATATACCATCTTGACGGACCCCAGGCGCTGACACATATTGACTCCCTGCTGGAAATAAAGGAGCTTAATGCAATACAGTGGGTGTTCGGAGCCGGTAAGGGACGCGCTACGGACTGGCTGCATGTGTATAAGAAATGCCAGGCGGCCGGCAAAGGGATACAGCTGGGTGTTTCTCCCGACGAACTGGATACCATCATGGAAAACTTGAAACCCGAAGGCGTATGGCTGAGGGTGGGCGATATCAACGACGAGGAGACTGCCTCGGCCATAATAAAGAAGATCTCGAAATGGAAATGAGGTGTTATAAATATAATAGAGAATCAGGAATGCCGAGATCCCTCCGAATATGTGCCAGAGGAAATGGGTTCCAACTGGAATGAACTTCCCGGATACGGCATCAAGCTCCCTGAATGACAAGGCAATTGCAAACGATACAAGCGCCAGCGCCAGTACCCACAGGTATCGGTATTTGTTCAACCAGCAGTGTATCATCACTGGAAGAAGGATCATGATTACCTGCGTTGAATACGACACAGCAATAAAACAGCTGTAGATATTTCCTCCTGCCCTGTCCGTCGAGATGAAATAATAAATGCTACGAGGAAAGCCGCTTTCTTCACTCGAACACTATCATCGCGTGTCCGTTCAGTTCAGGCAGTACAAGTTCGGCACGGCCTTTCCTGTACGTGAACGACACAGGCTCCCCGTCCGGCTGCAGAGTGACTTTTCTCGGGGCGTTCGGCAGGCGCAGCGAAACAGCCAGATCCCTGACCAATGACGCCTCCTCCACGATATCCAGGTTCGGCGTACGGCGGACCGGCGCGTAGCCCAGCAGGTGGACGATGGTGCGGCTGGGTTGGCGGTTGACAGTTATTTCGACGAAGCTGGGTGCGGAACTTCTTATCAGCGGTTCTGGAAGGATAAGCTCCAGCATCTTGCCGATAAGATGCCTGCTGGCGACGTTTCCATGGGCGCCGTAGATCTTGAAAACAGGGAAGGAACAGGTGACTACACGCCCCTTGCGTACTGCTGCCACATAGGAGGAAACCTTGTCGCCCGGTGTCTGGGCGTGCGAGCTGAAGTGCTCCCAGCTGCGCTCGAAATAAGGTTCGATGATGCGCACAAAGCCCTGGGCTCCCGGCTTGGCCTTGAGACGCAGTCCGCGCTCGTACATCACATGATCGGTGTTTGCGGCAAATCCCTCTGCGAAGTCATCATGGAAGCGCATGTAGGTGCAGGTGAACGGGGATTCGCCGGCATTTGAAACGCCCTGGAGTTCGCCAAGCACCGGCTTGCCTTCGCTGTCAAATCCGGCCGGACCGGAAAGAAGTACGGAACCTCCCTTGGCGACAAATGCCTTCAGGCGGACAGCCATTTCCGGGGTGACTTCAACACCTTCCGGCACGATGACAGTCTTATAGGCGGCAAAAGAGGCATTGAGCGCGATGAAGTCGAACTGGTGTCCGAGCTGGGTGAGAGCGCGAACAGCGCCTTCGTTGGCGTTCCCGGGTTTTGTATGGTACCCTTCCTCGGAAGCCCTAAGCACGGCAATGTCTGTCACAGGCCTGGCTCCGTCGCACCATGGTTCGCATGCTTCGACATGGCTGTAGACGGACCCGATCAGATCATATACCCCGGCGTCCAAGGTGCCGCGCGGATGGAGCTGGTCGCCTACGCTGCAGCGGGCGCCATGGGCCAGCATCTGGCAGCATTCGTACATCAGGGCCGCCTGCGGCTTGAGCCCGCCGAAATCAGCCCAGCTCTTGTGGAAACGCCCGGTCATCCCGAGCGTCGACAGACCGAATGTGCGGGCGAAGCGCACGTTGAGAGGGAAGTACATGTATCCCCAGCCTCCGGTGGGCAGCGCCTCGATTTCTATATGGCGCAGGAATTTCTTCTCCTCGGCGAGATTCCACAGCGGACGTGAATTGAAGGCGACAGGCACCTCCTTCTTTTTAGCGGCTGCATCGACGATCCCCTTGTAGCGCGTCATATAGCCCAGGGAGACCTTGTGTGCATATTTGACGCGGTCCGCCTCTTTTTCCGGGTTGAGTTTCGCCTTGCTCATGCCTGCGAGAGCCCAGGTGGAAATGCTCTGCTGATCCCAGCACATGTCGAGGAAAATGCCGTCAACCGGATGGAAGAGCCTTAGAACCTCTGACAACTGTTCCGCCAGGTAATCCTGATACGGACTGGACATGTCGACGATGTGCCAGCATGCGTTCAGGGGCGAGCCCGCCAGCGTGTTGTCCGGCAGCACGACACGCCATTCAGGATACGCATTTGCGGCGAATTCATCGCATTGCACGCTCAGGTATATGGGCGCCCGGATGCCGCGCTTGTGGAGCGCCTCAACCTGCTCGCCCAGCAGGTTCAAATCCTTCTTCATGCCCGGATGCCGCGCCGGATGCCTAGTATCATAGTAAAGGTGCCCGTGATGGCATTTCGCAAAGAGGGTGACGCTATTGACCTTCGCCTCGACCAGCTGATCCGCAAAGGCATCTGCATCAAAATCCTTCCCCACATCCGGAATGCCGGGGCTGGTGTGGAAGTCAAGGTGGATCTGGCGGAATGGGAATTGGGATGACATGTGCGGCTATCTCCAGTTAAAAATTAAGTTGATCCGTAAATATTCACCAAACAAAGCATCAATCTAAGCCCCGCGGATAATTTTTCAACAATCCCGGGATATTGATTTGTTTAAAATCCGGCATCAATACGGTGCGAATGTCCTTTCCACGGGGTTCACTTCCATGCAAGCAACCTGCGACTTATTTCCAAATTGCCGGACTTGACAAGGACTACATGGCATATATAATATATATATATTCCTTTAAGAATCAACCTGGCTTGAAATATGGAGTCACGATGGCATCTGCAGCTTTCAGCGAACTTTTAAGATGGCGGCCGCAGCCGAACGAACCGGTCAACGCCCAGATCACCCGTTTCGTAAAAGGGCTTATCATAGATGGAGCGCTCGACACCTCCGTTCCGCTGCCCACCATCCACGCCCTGGCAAAATCCTGGGGGACCAACTATTTCACGGTGCAGTCGGCCTTCAGTCCGCTAGTTTCGCAGGGTCTCCTTTCCCGCCGCCGCCGCCTAGGCACGTTCGCCAGTCCCGGGGCGAAACGCATGAGCTCGGCCGGAATATTCTTCGGCAGCTCCATCCTGTCCAAGCGCGACCAGCCCTTCTACCACCTTCTTCTTTCACTGCTCCAGCAGAAACTCTCCTCCGAAGGCATCGCATGCAGGGTCTTCTTCGACCAGCGCCCGGACAAGGAACTGTTCACACTCCACCCCGAAGTGGCCGCAGCTATAGCCTCAGATGAAATCCAATCCCTGATAGTCCCGCTCTGCGACATGCGTCACGACAGCTGGATTTCGCGGCTCCATATCCCAACCGCCATGTTTGCATCCAGCAAAGGCGACAACCGAATCTGGCTTAACCATGTGCAGTTCGCCTCCCTCGCGATGGAACGCCTCGCGGCGCAGGGCTGCCGCAGCGTCGGAGTGATCACGCCGACCCAGGAACAGGAATACGATGAGCCCAGGAAAGACAGGAACAGCATCATCCCCCACTTCGCCGCCGCCGCCGCGTCACACGGCCTGCGTCTCGAGAAGAAATGGATCCTCGCAGGAAAGGATTCCTCCATAAGCCATCAGCAGTTCGGATACGACAGCTTCAAAAAACTGGCCGCCATGAAGGACATGCCCGACGCAATGGTGGTCTTCCCCGACGATACCGCGCGTGGCGTAGTGTCGGGCATCCTCGAATCAGGCGTGCGCGTCCCGGCCGACCTCAAGGTAGTATTCCACAAAAACGAGGGCATCGACCTCTTCTGCCCCTTCCCCGCCACGTTCATCGTCAACAGCCCGGCCGACATCGCCGACGCCCTCATCAATCTAGCCGTCAGCCAGTTCGAAGGGCAGAAAACAAAAATGATCACACTCGGCTACAAGCTCGAGAAACAGAAATCCTCAACACGCAGTTTGAACAGCAAGAAAGGGACAAAGATATGACAAGATTCCTGCGCATCGGCGCCATGGCGCTATTGGCCATGGCAATAAGCGCCTCACCGGCAACACTAATGGCGTATGAACCGCCAAACGGCGGATTCGAAACAGGAAACGACGGCGTGCTGTCTTCCTGGACACTCGACGGCAAGGCCATTCCGGAGAAGGACGGCGTGACAAGCACCAAGAACGTCCGCGCTATCTGGGACAGCGGCTCGCGGGGAAGCGGGGCGCACTGTCTGCGGATGGAGACGGACGGCAAGGACGGAGATGAATACGCCTTGGCCGGATCTGCTCCGCTGAAGCTGCTTACGGGCTTCGAATACGAGATCTCCTTGTTCTATAAGGCCGCAGGACTCCTGCCTGAAACCGGAGACCGCTCGAAATACGCCGCGCTGATCGTCGACATCTTCTGCAACGGCAAGTCTAAACGCATCGGCGGCGAACGGCTCATGACGTATATGAACTCCGCTGACTGGGGCAAGCTCTCCAAGAAATTCGTCATCCCTCCGGGCACGGAGTGGTCGCAGATCCGGATACAGCTCGTCAACAAGTTCCCCGGCAACAAAGTCTCGATCTGTATCGATGACGTGGCCGCCATCCCAACCGACGCATCGTTGCCCAACCCCGGATTCGAGGCTGTTGACGCCGATGGTGCACCAGCCGGCTGGACACCCTTCGGCACTGCAAAAACATCTCTGTCATCCGAAGTCTTCCACGGCGGAAAGAAGTCCGCCTCCGTCGCCGATGCGCCGGACGGAATGCTCTCAGGCTGGTCGACAATCATACCCGTCCGCTCCGACCGCTCGTACAGCTTCAGCGGTTTCATAAAAGGCGGCAATCTTGCGGCGAACGGTTTCATTGGCGGCGGCGCGCTGTCGATGGAGTTCCTTGACCGCGACGGACAATCTGTAGGCAAGCACATTGTCTCTCCGCCGGTTCCTGCGAACACCGAATGGACAAAGGTCACCACGCCGAAAACCCAGTCTCCAGCCGGAGCCTGCATGGTGCGGCTTGTCTGCGGACTCGAATACTGCAACGGCATGGCCTGGTTCGACGATCTCGAACTCGGATTCGAGGAGGCGGCCCAGAAAGATGCCGTGATGGTCTCCCGTGGCGCCAAACCCGACACAACAGTCAACTACGCTACAAACCTCCTGAATAACGGCGGCCTCGAAGAGGGAGCCGACAACAAGCCCGCCGGATGGACGTATGTCGGCAGATCAGATCCTGACTGGAGCAAGGAGGACATCAGCCGCCTGCACACCAACGGACGTCCGGAGTTTTCCTTCGGACGCGGACGCGGCGAATGGAGCCGCGACCTAGTTTACTCTGGCAAGGGCGCTCTTCTCAATATTTCGATCGATCCGCCGATATCTCCGAACCATCAGTGGTACGGACGTAATCCCGTGGACGGCTACTGGTTCTCCGATCCGATGCCATGCGAGCCGGGATCCGCCTATCTCGCCTCCGCCTGGATTCGGCCTGGTGCGGCGATCGCAGAGGCGTGGTACGGTCCGCTCGAAATCCAGTTCTTCGACAAGGGTGGCAGGAAGCTTGCTCCTAAGAACCATGTACGCGGCGGCCTCGACGGATTACCCCCTGGTGTCTGGTCGTACTGGGTGACAATGCCCTGGGTCGCATCCGAAAAAGCCGTGACGATGCGCCTGCGCTTCGGACAGGAGTTCAAGGCCGACAAGGGCGGCTGGGGACGCACCTATGCCGACAATCTCGCCGTCTGGAAACTCAGCGACACCGCACGCATTCCCGGCTCCGAAGAAATCGGTCTGAGAACCGAGGCGTTCCGCGAGTGGTGCCTCGACGTGCACACCCAGATCAAATCACCATACATGCCCGCGCCCGCATCAGCCGCTGAATACGAAAGCTGCTGGGGAAAAACATTAAACGCCACAATTGGAAATCTTTTCTACAGTCCTGACGCGCCCGCCGCAATCACATTCCAGCTGGCTAACCTGCTCGGTGAACGCCGCGAGGTGTCGCTGAAGATCACACGCTATGACTGGCTCGGTGCCGCCAGCGAACCCATTGTGCTGAAGGGCATCACGCTTTCCGGCTATGGCGAGGCGAAAGCGGTCGCCACTCTTCCACCCACGAAATCGTATGGTTCGTTCTTCCTCGAAGTCGAAGTTCTCGAGGGACAGGCGGTGATGGGCAGGTTCAGCGGGCGCTATGCGGAGA
>JBAQUG010000314.1:0-15510 GCA_049297395.1 Victivallales bacterium
GACTTGGAAAAATGCGCAGAACAGATTGGAAAGGACTATGTCATCTCCTGGCGTCCGTCCCCCGTAGTTGTGGCTGGAACGATTGATGAGGCAAAGCTGAGAAAACAAATAAAAGAGGCGATGCAAATATGCGAGGGACTGCATGTCGACATCACATTGAAAGACATTTCCACCGTTGGATGGGAACCGGACAGATTAAAACAATGGGTTGGAATTGTTCAGAATGCCATAGATGACTGTCTGTAAATGAATTGAGATATTTTTTTAACAGGAGATACGAAAATGAAAACGAACGGCTTTAAAACCTCCGGACCATTGCGAAATCCGCAATCTGAATGCAGTCGTCAGTCGTCGGTCTGCCCTCTGTCATCCGCCACCTTCCCGGCCGTCCTGCTGTCAAACCGTAATACCGTCCTGCCGCAGGCTGTCATCCATCCCTTACCTTCTGGTTTTAAAATCAACACTCGGCACTCGGTACTCGGCAATGCTTTCACGCTTGCCGAGCTCCCTGCGGCAGGTCGTGTAAAGGCTCGCGCCTTTACACTTATAGAGCTCCTGGTCGTGATCGCGATCATCGCGATCCTTGCCGCAATGCTTCTGCCGGCTCTGAAGGCGGCCAAGGAACAGGCGAAAAAAATATCATGTGTAAACAACGAAAAACAGATTGGTACGGTGATGATATTTTACATGGGTGATTATGATGAATTCTTCCCGGTTGTAAATGCAACCGGTGCCAGCGCGGGTATTGCTCCGGATTGCTGGTATAAGTGCATAGCTCCCTATCTTAATCCAAATGCGGGAACGGACTGGACGGGAGTCGGCATGGTTTCAAAGACGCTTCAGTGCCCGACATATGCGGTGACGCAAAAAAATGTTGTTGGAACTTCTGAAAGTATGCGGAATTATGCAATGAACTGGGGGCTTGGACCAAATAGCAATAGAGCATATTGGAAAAAAAATACCGTGGTTAAAAAACCGGATAACACAATGTTGTGTACGGCAAGCGGGACAGGGGGGAATTCCCAATTGAGCGGTACGGACTTACGCAAGGCGGCTAATATAACCACATATGGGCAGAATGCTGATATTGATTTTGGTCCTTCAGGCCAGCATAACAAAGGGAATAATATCCTGTGGTGCGACGGACATGTCTCCTGGTGGCAGGATGCAAGAAGTCTTTGCAACCCACCTTATGGCGGCACCGAGCCTTGGAATAGCCCCACTAATATCTGGACAGGTGGAAGTTTCAACCCATGGGCGCCATAGGTGAATATTTTTTAAGAAAGGACGTCATATAGATGAAAAAAGGCTTTTCCATATTGTGGCGTGACTGGGATGAAGTCCGGAGGCTGCTGCCTGCCGTTGCCCAGGCAGGATTCGAAGGAGTGGAGCCTGTCTTCTCAAGTGAGGGAATTCCCGCAAACGTAAAGGACGCCCGCGAATTTCGCAAATTCTGTTTTGACCACGGCCTGAGTATACCCAGCCTGCGCGGTGGAGCCGCGTTCTGGGCGGACTTCTCGCCTGCGGACATCGCAGACCACACCCGCATTCTGGATGCCGCGAAAAAATCCCTCGACTGCCTGGCGGAGATGGGAGGAAAAGTCCTGCTGCTCGTGCCGGGAAGACTCTCGGTCAATATCCCCTATTTTGAACACTGGCGCTGGGCCGTGGAGATTGGCCGTGAACTGGGCGATCTTGCCGCTGAAAGAAATTTGCAGATCGGCCTTGAAAATGTTGAAGCCCGTTTTCCGCTTTCCCTCAGAGACTGGAGGGACTTGCTGACCGAGATAAACCATCCGAATGTCGGCATGTATCTTGATGTCGGAAATGTGGTATGGATGGATGTGGGCAGTCCGGATGACTGGCTCGTCAATCTGAAACCTTTTATCCGGCAGATACATTTTAAGGATGCGAAAAGGGGTATTGTCCTCAGGAATCTTCTTGCAGGTGATGTGGATTGGCCGGCCGTCATGAGGACGATAAGGGTGATGAATTATGACGGATGGATATGCGTGGAACCTGAATGGTACAAACATGCCCCAGCTCAAATTTGTGAACGTCTTTCGAAAGACATGGACTGTATTTTTTCAATGGAATGAAAAACTGATAAATCCCGGCGAAGCCGGTTAAGTTCAATAGAAAGGAACAGCAGTATGAACAGCAGGGAATTAGTTAAGGCGTCACTTACCTTTTGCAATGAGGAGAGGATGCCTTTTGATTTGATTCATTCGGAAAAACCGGATGTAATCCTTCTGGAATCGGATTTCGCCCAGCCGCATCCCAATACGCGCGATACTGATTTTGTTTCACCCTCTACGGCGGAACTGCAACGCTATGTCCCCGGGTTCAAAGGTGAGTTACACCAGGATGAATGGGGGGTGCTAAACGGCACAGTGCCCGGGGATCTTGTCACACAAGGCGAAACGGTCTGGTCTCCGCTGGAGGATTGGGAACACGACCTGGATCGTCTGCGCCTGCCGGATTTGGCCTCACCACGCCGCTTCGAGAGGGCCTCCACCGTTTTCTCGCAGTCCGAAAATGTGGACAAGTACCGGCTGTTGAGCTTAGGCAATTATCTCTACTCACACCTGAGGAGATTGCGTGGATTTGTCGAGGCTTCATGCGACATCGCCGGAGATCCTGACAAGGTAAGGGCATTCAACGACCGAATTCAACCGCTGATTCTTGACTCAGTCCGTCAGGCAGGTCGCATCGGCACAGAAGGCATTTTCTTTGGCGAGGATCTGGGAACGCAAGGTGAATTATTGATGCACCCCGAATCCTGGCGCACCTTGTATAAACCGTACTGGGCGCAGCTTTGTGCAGAGGCCAGGCGGTTCAACATGGCGGTGTTTATTCATTCATGTGGCAACATACGTGAAATCATACCCGATTTCATTGAGGTTGGGGTATCCGCGTTGAATCTGGATCAGCAACAGGTTTTTGGTCTGGATTACCTTGCGAAAAATTTCGGTGGGAAAATCACTTTTTTCAATCCCGTTGACATTCAAAGGACGATGCCGTCCGGCATTGAGAGTGCTGTCAGAGCCGAGGCTGAGTCCATGGTCGAATACCATCGCAGGTTCAAGGGCGGAATGATCGCCAAGGATTATTATGGGTGGAACGCGGTATCTGTAAAAGATGAGACGGCCCAGATCGCCAGAGATGTTTTCAGGTCGTCATGCAAGTCCAAATTAAAGGCAATAGTGAAATCATGAGCTTTGATTTGTTGTAGCCACGTCACTCTGTTGACGTGCTCTTTGATTTCAAATTAGTATTGACAGCAAATTATGATCGAAAATAACTGAAGGTAAAAAATGGAATCGAAACGTAAAATTATGAAAGTCGTATTCATTGGCGGAGCCGGACTGCGTAATTTGCCGATCATCCGGGAACTCCTCAAGCTGAAGAAGATGGATGAAAAAAGTGAAATCGCATTGTACGATCTGGCCCCGGAGCGTGCGGATGTCATTGCGGCGATGGCGCGGAAGACACCGGAATGGAAGGACAAACAGGTACGCATAAGCGTCCCTCATACACTGGAAGAAGCTCTTACTGACGCATCGTACGTATATTTTGCAATCCTCCAGGCCAGCAAGGAATCGCGGGTGCTTAGCGGAAATGCGTGCATGGAGCATGATCTTCTTGGATACCCGGACAACCTCAGCATTCGCGGATCGGTTTCCGCTGCATGGAACATCCCGATAATCCTGAATGTCGCCCGCATCATGGAGAAGGTCGCGCCAGAAGCCTGGCTCATCATTTTTACCAACCCAGTGCCACTACTCGTCTCTGCCGTGCACCAGGCGAGTAGAATAAAGGCGGTCGGAGTCTGTGCCGGTTTTGCAAACCACAACTACGATCTGCCCCGCATCATGGGATGGCCGGAACCTGATTTCGGCTTTGAGGCGGATGTCGCCGGTGTCAACCATTGCAGCTGGATTTTGAAATGCCGTTATCATGGAAAAGATTTCTTCCCAATGCTGGATCAACGCATCAAGGCCGGAATGGACTATGCACATATCGAACCGTTCCGGACTTCAGACCCGGCGCTTCACCGGCATCTGATGTTCGTGCTGCCGAAAATGATCGAATCACATGAAATGTTTGGCGGCATGCTGTATTCGTCCGAGCCGGACGGACTTCCGCACGTGTGCTATTACGATGAATGCCTTGAATTCCAACGGAGTCGCCCGGAGTCTCTTCCGACAGACGCAACTAGAGCCGCCTCTACTGCGGAATGGCAGGAATTTGCGAGTTTCGCAGAGCAGAAAATACTTCCTGCGGATTTCTGGTCTAAAGATGATCGTTATTGGAAAGGTTTTAAATATCCTGAGACTGCAATCGGCGTAAGGATGATTCGCGGATTGAGCGGAGAAACACAGGAGCGCCTGGTCGCCAGCTATCCGAACCGTGGCGCGATCCGTGATGTTCCGGAAGATTTGTTAATGGAGTATTCAATGCTGGTTTCCGGTGACGGCATTAGACCGGCAGGCAAATACTCCCTGCCTCCCGCAGTTAGAGGAATGATGCGCTCATTGGC
This sequence comes from Victivallales bacterium, assembly GCA_049297395.1. Classification (GTDB taxonomy): domain Bacteria; phylum Verrucomicrobiota; class Lentisphaeria; order Victivallales; family GWF2-50-93; genus GWF2-50-93. The sequence continues at coordinate 4,544 of JBAQUG010000314.1, forward strand.
CGAACACCAGTACCTGGTCGCCGATGCACTCTGCAGAGGGAGCAGGAAGGATTTCATGGCGTCCATGTACGCATATCCACTGTTACGTTCGAAGCAAACGGCCGATTCCCTTATCCAGCGCCTTTTTGAAATAAATGCAGACCGCATCCCGGATTATCTATCGGGAGGGAAATGATTCAATTAGGCGGCCAAAGAGCCGCAACTTTTTTAGAATAGTTACAGAGATACAGAGGCACAGAGGCACAAAGTTTTTGAAAAATGCCAAATATCGAACATGTTGGAGCTCACAACTTCAGTTGTTCTTTTTCTTTAAAACTTGGACTCTCGGTCACTTGGTCACTGGTCACTTTGAAATTCCTATACGTGAACTTAACCGGCTTCGCCGGGACTATTTAAGGAACGCCACCAACTTGGTGGCTCTTAAGATGCCGGCAGGTTGCCAGCGATCCGTAAATACAATTTCCTATACGATTGAAATAAAGAAAGGAGGCGGCGAAATGAAAAATGAAAATCTCAAAAACAGACGGGTGGCATACGCGTGCGCAAGTCGCAAGTCGTTTACTGTCATCTCGTTCACATTAATTGAGCTCCTGGTAGTGATTGCGATCATCGCAATTCTTGCGGGAATGCTGCTGCCTGCTCTTAAGAATGCTAGAGATGTCGCTAAAAAGTCAGGCTGTATAAGCAATGCCAGACAGATGACATTGGGTGCAATATCATATGCGGGCGATTACAACGGCAAGTTCAATATGTATACTATTAGCGCCAGCATCAACTTCCTGGGAAGCAGTGGGCTAAACGGCGGTACTGGACCTCAATTGGCGGGTGTTTATCTTGCCAACCAGTATTTCAACGAGGCTATGTTGTTCTGCCCGTTGCGCAGCGTCTCGACATTCAGCGATTATTTGCATCCCGAAAACATAGAGAGATTCCAACAGGTATGGACCGGCAAGCTTTCGTCCCCGAAAAACATAAATTCCGACTATGGTTTCGCGCCCAAGTTCATATATGAGCGACTTAAGAACTTCAATCCTGCCTGGCATGGGTGGGGTCTCTCAGAGGATTTATACCGCTATGACTCGAAGCTTCCCCTCTTCGCCGACAGGTTCGGGGGTACTAATGCAGGTTTTGATATTGAGTATTATTCTCCACATTACCTTCGGGATTTCACTGTCTCCTATCTGGACGGTTCAGCAAAAAACGTCGGGATAAAAGGTGTCCAGGGAAGAATTGCAAATTTCTTCTCATTTGGCAATGGAGATTCAAGTGGAGGTTCTTTTGCCAGTGTTTGTTTTTTTGATGAATGCATCGCGAATTATTGAATGTAGCACAGGCATCTTGCCTGTGAAGTTTAATGCAATTTTCATATAATTAATTATAGGTGAGGACGCTATGAAATTTGAAAGACGATTGAAATGCATGATTGCGTCGGGAACAATCATCGGGACAACCATATCCGCTCTTTACGGGGCGCCACCCACTGGGCTTTTGTTACCTGAATGCACTGGAATCAAGCCGGTAGTTTCTGTCGGCAAAGGTTCCGGCAGCATGACCATTGATGGCAACACTGTGAAGATTGAGGCGAAAGCCGACGAGCTCGGCAAGTATGCCGTCAACTGGACAATGGATGCGGCGGTTATGGATTTCTATCTGCCGAAGGGAACGGAGATAAGCAGGGATTGTGAACGGCTGTCCATGAAATACGTGCTGCCTCCGGTCAAGGATTGCCAAGTGGAACTGCGGGTGCTGGTCAAGGACAGCCGGGATGGCGTCTGGGCTGTTGGCACTCGTGTCGGGCCTCGGTGGAGCCAGCTTCAGTTCACACCGACTTCCAATCAAATCGAAACATACGCGTGGAACACCTCGGAATGCGGCCGCATCGATCCCTGGGTCATGATGTCCCTGTCGCCTGAGCGTTTCGATGAATATGACGCCCCAAAACCTCCCATGCGACTTTTAGGTTTCAGGATTGCCCTGACCGGCAAATCAGATATAACTCTGACTATCAGCGACATTTTCGGCAGTGGAGCGGGCACAGTACCCGATCCGTATTGGAATTTGAGCAACGACAATGAGTTCACAGTCAGGATACAAAAGCCTGCTAACGCATCACGCCCTCCTCCACGTTTCGGATGGGGGCCGTCAGAGCCTGCACCATACCTGAAAGCGGCGGATCTTGGACTGCCTCCAGGGAAGTACACGGTCAACTGGGAAATACTGGGATTAAAGGCATGGGATGTTGTGAAATCCGGTTCCCAGGAGATGATTGTCGCCAAGGATGGCGACAGCAGGATCTATTTCCCTCTGATGGATGTTGGTGACTGGCGGATGCATCTCTTCATAACCAAGGATAATTCAAAAGACATCAAAGAGCGTTTCCTCACATGCACGGTGATAAGAAATGCCAACGGGACATCCGGAGCCAATGATGCAAAATTGCCCAAGCCTTTGTCCGTTAGCACAGCAAATCCAGCCGGGAATATGTTCAGCAAAGGAACTCCGGTGGTTCTGAATGTCAAGGTCATAGGGGAGTATGCGGAAAAGAACGGGCTTAAGCTGGCGTTCTCCGCAGAGTCGTCCGACGGACGGACATTCTTGAAGGATGAAATCCCCGTTGAAGGGAAAATCTCTGTTGATCTGTCGGCGGCGGCGGCAAAGGAAAGCGTGCTGTGGCTTAAATTCGACCTTATGGAAAACGGCAGGGTCATCGATTCTTCTCGACGTGTCATAGGCGTTAAGGATGATCTGGCAACTCCAATAACCGGAATAGAATCAAAGGCGTCCAAGGAATCGAAGTTCAGGGATGCCGTCATGAGAACCAAAGGGGATTGGTTCGAAGGGTCCACTCCGCTGATCTCGCATGCTGGAACGCTTGATGGCGAGTTTTCAAAATGGATGGATGAGGCGAAATTGATCGGCTACAACATGGTGGAACTTCCCGCAACCTGGTATGAGCTTGAACCGTTGCCGGGGATATATCAATTAGAATATCTTGACCGTTATGTGAAGATGGCGGAAGGCAAAGGGCTTTCTGTGGTCTTAAGAGTGCATCCACGTCTTGAGTGTACCCCCTCATGGATCCCAAGGCGCTTCCAGGAAAATCAGGATGGATTTGCCCACGGTCTCTGGGGTGGGACAACAAATCTGGTATCTTCGCCGGCATCCCCGGAGCTAATCGACGCCTATCACAAGTTCCTGAAAAAACTGTCCGAGCATTACCGGAACGATCCCGAGATGATCGGGTATTCGCTTGCACACACCTATTTCGACCATGTTTTTTTCACCGAGCCATGGGTGGGTCAGTTCGTTGACTATTCTGAAGCTATGCGGCAAGGCTTTATCCGATCTTTGAAGAAGAAATATTCTTATGACATGGAAAGCCTGAGAAAGGCGCACGGCATCAATTATTCCAGCTGGGAGGCTGTGCGCGCCCCCCTGCCTGAAGTCAAATATGACAATCTCGGAAGACTGAAGCCCAGAAAAGACGCGCTATGGCATGACTGGATTGAACAGATGCTCCATTGCCTGACGGTTCCGTTTGAGAAAGATGCCGTCGCGGCTTTGCGTGCGGGAGATCCCGCATGCATGGCCTTGCCATACTCGTCGCAGGCGCGCGAGTTCAATGAGCATCTCTATCCAGAACTTCAGGTGGGATCGGCGCAAGGTTCAATGGAACGCCAGTTCCCCTATCCTGTGCTCGAATATCCGGTAAGATTCGAACCGATCGCCAAAGTGTCGCGGGGCGCACAGACCGCAGATGTGGGTATCACGAACGTCCTTTTCGAGCGCCCCGGATTCAATACGTTTTATAATTACTGGTTTCCGGAATGGAAAATTGACAGCGTCACTCCCGACATCCGTGATGCCGAAAAAAGACTGGCGCAATGGTTCAAGGTCGTGGACAGGATTGCCGGTGCAGAGCCTATCACCGTCAACAATGGCGGAGAGAACGGTGGCATTATGATCAACTCTCTTGAAACTCTGGTCTACACATGGCAGCATCTTCATGGGTCCAGGGCCAAAGACTACAGCAACCTCTACAGCTACGCCGCCGGTAAGGACGGGATTCAATGCATGACTATGACGAACCATGGGATGTCGCAGGAACGCCTGAAAAAATATTCCTATGTCATAATCCCATTCGGCGCCGACACCTTCACCTCCGGACAGATCGACACGCTCCGGAAATATGTGGAGAACGGCGGAAAACTCATTCTTGAAGCGACAAGCGGATTGTGGAAGATTGACGACGATAAATCCAACGCATTGGCCGTCGCGTTCGGATTGCCGGCGCCAATACCTCTTGAGGAGAACCCAAAGGCATCCTCGGAGGAGGCTAAAACAACGCCTGACGAATTGCTTAAAGGCGTCCCTCTGAAATTCCGTCTGGCCAATTACAAGCCGCCCATCAACGACCAGCCGATGGAATGGATACACTGCGCGTTGCGGCAGTACTTCAGAGCATGCCGTTTCGAGAAGAAGATTCCCGCCGGCATAAAGGTTGTTGCAACTTTTAACGATGGCGCCCCGGCCGCGCTGCTCTCCAAATTCGGCAAAGGGGAAGTCCTTCAGTTCTGTGGCACGGTGGAGTGGCCGGAGTGTCCCGGACTCGCCTTGAGGCTGGATCGCTGGGGCAGAGGTGAAGCCTGTGATGCGAAGCCTGCGGAATCGCCTGAAATTTTGTCATGCCAGTTGGAAAAGGATGGCAAGCGCTATGTCCTCGGCAGACGCTTTGTCCCGGACAGCATGCTCATTGATTTGAAAACTGGGAAGATGCCGCCGAATACGCAGACGCTTGCGGATCTCAAAGTGAAATTCTCAAAAATGGGCGACGGAAAATACAGGGTGGCCGAACTGGTGTCGGGAAAGACCTTCAATGAAATGACAGGCGGGGAATTGGAAGACGGAGTGACACTCAGCCTAAAACCCGGAGAAGGCTTCCTGCTGGAAGCCGCCCCGCAAAAATAACCGATACAATAAAGGAGTGTTTATATGTTTACTCGACAAACACGTTGTCTGATGATGATTTTGCCGTGCCTTATGGCATTCTCCCTGATGGCGGGAGAGCAGTCCACAGGTGGAATATTCTATGTGAACAACAAGACTGGCTCCGACGATTTCGATGGACGAGATTCTGAACCAGGCAATAATAAGGCGGGTCCGTTCCTGACTATCATGCAGGCGCTGAAGAAATGTTCTGTCAGCGCACGGATTGAAATTGCCAACACGGGAACCGACTACCGTGAATCAGTGCATATCGAAAATTACAGGAAAGGACGTCCGGACGCACCTCTTGTCATTAATGGCAATGGTGCGAATGTCTCTGGACTCGTGGTCGTCGCTCCGGAACAGTGGATGCATCTGAAGGATGACATCTACTATTTCGTAAACAAGGTTGGCGGTGCCGATTATAAACCCCGCGGATGGTTCGACCGGAAAATAGGCGATTCTTATTACGGACCCATGCTGCGCAACGTTTGGCTGCGCAACGGGCATCAGGGCTGGTTTACACGGGAAGAAGCGCCGAACGCACCGCAAATATTCATGCTGGACGGGAAACCCGGGGAGAATGTCTTGAAACTCGAAGATCTGCCTGAGGGCGGATTCTTCTATGATTCGCTGGCGAAAACTTTGAAGGAACCGGCTGGCCAGCCCGCCCTTTATTTCCGCTTGCCTAAAAACCGGAAACTCAAGGACTGCCTGATAGAAATGCCGCTCAATTCAGGAATTTACGCAGGAGACGACTACACCACGATTGAAAATATCGGCTCATGCTATTCGTCGTCGGACGGATTTGACGGATACTGGGGGCAGAACGTGGTCTTTCGCAACATCCATGCCTTTAACAACACCGAACAGGGGATGTCTTTCCATGGCAACGGCTCGTCATTCATTGACGGCGGACTGATCGAACACAACGGCGGCTGCGGCATCGTGGATGTAATGGAATGCACGAGCATTTACCGGAATGTGACCGTACGCAACAACCATCCGGGCGGCGTGTTGCTGCGCGGCTTCTCCCATGCCATGTATAACTGCCGGATCATGGAAAACAGCGGTGATCAGATTAGTACGATTCCAGGAACTTCAGTCAGTCTCAAAAACTGCCTGATCGTAGGGTGCGGCCCAAAGGAACGAGGGTGCGGAGTCGACATCAATTACGGGCTGATAGATCATTGCACCATCGTCAATTGCACTGTAGGAGTCAAGATCGTCACTGGAGCGTCTATCAGGAACTCAATCATGGCGGACTGTCCGACAATTCTAATCGCCGATAAGAATGCAATGACGCGACTGACAATAGGGAAAACCATTCTTGGACTGGGCGAAGCAGTCTTTGACGGACAGAAAATAGACTCATCTGGCTGGGCGGAATTTGTTAAGACATTCAAGGGTGCCGAGGGTGCAATCATCGGCATGCCGAATCTTGAGAGTCCGCTCTTCATATTGCCCAAGGATTCGCCGCATTTCAAGGCGGGTGATTCAGGGACGACGCCAGGGGCGCAATTGCCTTTCTTTAAGGAGTGGATGGCGAAGGGTTCTGATTAATATTTTTTCAAATGTCGGATAATTAAATCGTATAGGAAATTGTATTTAAGGCTCCCCTGCGGGCTTGTCCCGCAGGAGGCAAAGATTGGAGAGCTAAGGGAAGTTTCCTTAGCTCTCCAATCTCCCTTTCCTGCCAGGTAAACTGGCAGGGGAAGGTTAAACTGAGAAGTCCCGGTGAAGCCGGTTAAGTCCACGTTAAGGAATTTCAAAGTTGATGAAAACACAATGAAGAAGAATTCCTAAAACATGCCTTACGGCATTGACTACGAACGAATTAAGAAAGATTTAGCATTTGTTAGTAGTTAAGCCCGTAAGGGCTGTTCTTTTCTTTGTTTTATGTATTAAAAGTTGTGGCGAAGCCGGTTAAGTTCAAATGGGAATAAAATGAAAAACAAGAAACATAAGGAGATGCATCCATGACGAGAATGAAAATTCTGAGTATTTTAGGGGCGGGGGCATTGGTTTTAAACATATCTTTCGGGCTTGTCGGGGCTGATCTGGAAAAACCCGACACAATAGATCTCCAAAAGATGGTCGACGACACGGTGAAGGCCGGAAAACATACCGTTACCATTCCGGCAGGCCGCTTCCGTCTCGCCACCAGAGGGGTTTCGATCAGGAACGCCCAAGATTTGACCATTGAAGGGGCGGGTCAGGAGAATACGGTGCTGGTCACTGGTATTTTTGACAGCACAGCAGTCAATGTGGATAAATGCCAGCGCATAACATTCCGCAACCTCGCGTTTGACCGCGAGCCGGTTCCCTTTGTCCAAGGCACCATCACCAAAATATCAGATGCCGACAAGAACATGCTCGCCATTGATTTTCACGTGCATGACGGCTATCCCTCGCTGACGGACAAGGTGATGAAGAGCTTTGGCGGTTGCGGTATGTTTTTTGATCAGAAGACACGGCTCATAAAACATCCCGACGCCTGGTTCGGGTTTGTCGAGGGGAAGACGGTTGCGCGGACAGATGACAGGAACGGCCGTTTACTGCTGTCATCCACCTGGAAATCGAGGATCACAGTTGGCGATTATGTGGTTCTGAAGTGCATAGGAGAGGGAAGCGGCAGCACATTCTTGTTCATAAGCAGCGACACTGTGCGCATGGAGGACGTGACAATCCTCGCCTCCGGCAGCCTCGGCGTGGCCGCCCGGTTCTTAACCGGCGACAACTACTTCCGCTTCACAATTAAACCGGGACCGCTTCCGGCTGGCGCCACGGAGGCGCGGCTGTCCTCCTCCAACGCCGACGGCGTACAGGTATTCTGGTGCCCGGGGGCGATCACCTTTGACGGCTGTGATTTTGGCTTCACCGGTGACGACTGCATCAACATATCCATTCCCCACCAAATGAAAGTGGCCGAGGTGCACAGTCCTACCCGATTCCTTGCAACCCATAAACCGTCACTGACCATGTTCCTCACGGAAATGGTGGCCATGTCGAAACCTGACGACATCGTCCGTCCGGAACGCTGGGGGACATTCGAACCGCTGGGAGATATCCCGCTGCAGTCAATTACGTACGATGGGAAAAGGAAGTCGGCAAATGGCGTTGAACTGGATTATGTGACAGTTGAACTGCAGCAGCCGCCAAAGGATAAGGTCGCGGTGGGTGATGTTTTGATCATGCGGAAGTTCCTTCCGGAGCGTATAGTTATCCGCAACTCCCGCTTCCACGACACCCGTGCACGCGGCCTCCTGATCATGGGATCCAACGGAGTAATTGAGAACAACACCATCGAACGGACAGCAATGTCCGGCATTTATCTTCTTTCGGAAATCCCCGGTTTCGGGGGATCCGACTGGGTGTCCAGCCTTATTGTGCGCAATAACGTCATCCGCGATACGTGCTTCAACGATACGGGAACACTTGGCACCGCCGCCGCATTGCTGCTATGTAACCGTCCTGCGGAACTTCCAGGGGAGAAGTCCCGCTTCTATCCCTGGGTGACAGCGCATCGCAATATCAGCATCGTGGGCAACACGATTGACGGATGTGATAATGCCGCGATACTGCTCAACGGCCTGGATGGCGGAGAAGTGAGGGACAACGTGGTCAAAAACAGCAACCAGCGAAAAGGGACGTTGACTTGGAATGGGCTTGCCATACCTTTCCCCTACGCGATTACGCTCATGAATTCCAAAAATGTCAAGGTGGAAGGGAATACGTTCTCCAATCTAGGGACGTATGCGAAGGGCGAGATCGGGGATCTTGGGATTTATCCCGCCGTGGAGACCGGCAAGTAGGATTTGCAGTCATCGGGATTAAAAGATAGGAAACCATGCGAAGCCGGTTAGGTTCACGTTAAGGAATTTCAAAGTTGCAAGTAGCTTGCGACATCCTTGGCGCAAAAGGCGAATTCGTTTCTTGCGCTCGGAGATCGCAAACTACTTAGAGTTGCGGCGCTTTGGCCGCCTTATAGATCACCTGCCAATGTTGAAGAAGATACAGCAAGGCGGGAAAAAAGGAGGATTTTAAGATGAACAGGCAAATTACGGATGGAATACATGGGCTGGTACCAGATTTGAATGAAATCGGAATGGATGTGATGAGCCCGTTTGAAGTCGCTTCGGGCTGCGATGTCGTAAGAACCGGCCAGGAGTATCCCGATCTTGTCATGAGCGGCGGCATGGACAAGCGCATCCTCGCGAAGAGTAAAAAGGATATCGACAGGATGGTGGAAGGCATAATCCCGCCAATGCGCGAACGTGGAGGATATGTCCCGACGATCGACCACGGGGTTCCCGAAGAGACACCCTACGGAAACTATCTGCATTACAGGAAACGCTGCATCGAGCTCGGAGGATGATTTATGAAACTTGACAAGATGGGATGCTTCCGGGCGCAGTCTGCGTTTCAAAAATTGGAGCCAACAACACTCAGGCTCCCCTCTTCGCGTGGGCAGCCAATGCATTGTATGAAGTGTTCTCCCCGGAAAGTGGGAGGGGCTTTCGCGCTACAATGATGGCTGGGTTCGGCGCCGGAGTCTATCTTGACTTAATTGCGCGGAACCAAAACCAAGTTTGAACTTAACCGGCTTCGCCGGGACTTAAGGTAGGGCGGTCTCGCCGAGACCGCCGCGGACGCCTCGGCGAGGCGTCCCTACCTAAGACACGAAAAATACATTTTTTTTTGAGCGGTGTCGTTAGCGCTTAAGGTGGTGAATTACAGGATGATGCACTAGTTTGAATGGTATGAACGAACTCTCGAAGATTACATAAAAAACAATTATCATGCCCGTGAAACCATCTGGACGGAGTCTCTTGCCATAGGCAACAAGGAATGGCTTTTAAAACTGGGGAAAGGCATACATGGCCTGGAAATGAAAGCCATTGACAAATCATATTTCCGTATCGGAGAAAAGACGGCACTGTATAGTCTGACAGGGTCGAGCAGGGTAAAAGAGGCATTTTGGAAAAAGCATCGGCGATAAAGCTTAAAATGCGAAAACAAGCCTAAATAGAGCCCGTCCACAAAAAGCTGTTTCACGTCTCCGTACACAATTGTCGTCAGTGGGTATTTATAGTTGTCGCTTGACAGGAGACTGAGTTTGAACTACCGGACAAGGGGATTTTTAATTTTCAAATCTGGAAAGCGGGAGAAGTCCCTGTCGGCAGACCAGAATTGCCTGATGCCGTGAGTCAGGCACAATGCGGCGATGCGGGCATCATGCACCATCGGCCCTACAGCCTTTGCCGTCAGGACCAGGTGTTCCAACCTATCCAAATGATCTGGACTTTCACCGAGAAGACGAAGTGTCGGAGATCCCGTCCACGCCCGCAACGCCTTTATGGCAATGGGCATAGGTGTTGGCGGGCGGTAAATCTTGGGATGTGTTACTATGGACAGAAACTCATGAGCGCAAGGCCAAGGTATAGCCCACAAGGATGTTCCATTGGCCAAGTCCGTCAGCGCTTTCAAGGCCTCATCGTGCCACGGCGAGTCTTCCCGATGGGCATAAACCAGGAGATTTGTATCTACGGCAATCAAGATCCGTGTCCTTCATATGCGGCGTCTCGGATCACGCTCCAGGAGGCTTGTCTGAACTCCGGCGCAAGGCCTTTGCCTTTGAATGTTACAGCCTTTACATGGTGCGCAGATGCGGCAGAGCGCCTCTTGATGGCATATGCCAGCCCCTCCGAAAGAAGTTCACGCAAAGTTACTCCCTGTTCTTTTGATAGCTGTTTTGAGCGTAGAAACAGGTCATCAGCAATATCTATGGTTGTCTTCATGTGGGAAACAATATCTCCAGCCGGCCGACTTGTCAAATCCCAGAAATAATTATCAGCGGAAAAGAATCAGCAAATAAAAAACGCATTTTGAATTTCGGCGGTGTCTGGATTAAAAGATCAAGGGACGCAGAAGCGCAAGCGCGTTGTGCCTTCATGATTTTCTGATTTATTTGCGACGGG
>JBAQUG010000315.1:0-8498 GCA_049297395.1 Victivallales bacterium
TCGAAAGGCAGATTGAAGGACTTGAGAACGAGTTCACGCGCATGGAAATAAACATGACGACCGGTGGAATCTACAAGCTTACAGACAAGAGGACAAAGAAGGATCTGATTGTTTCGGAGAACTCATCGCTTCTTGAATATGGTGTTGAAAGACCGCATGGCATGACCGCATGGATTGTCGAGCATACGGGAGGATATGAAAATCCGAAGGTGCTTTCAATCGAGAGGATCACGGAAGGTCCTTATATCAGTGCTGTCAAAGTGAAGATGAAGATCCATGAATCCGAATTCAGCATGGTCTATGAGATGCGTGCCGACGATCCGAAAGTCTATATAAGGATCAATGGAACCTGGTTCCAGCGTGGGACTCCGGAGACCGGTATTCCTGTCCTGCGTTTCGCCGTTCCGTTCACGATGAGGAACATCAAGGCGCGCTATGAGATTCCGTTTGGCGCCATCGACCGCGAATGCAACAGCGGCGAGGAAGTTCCAGCTCTCCAGTGGGCGCAGGTCGCAGGCGATGCAGACAAGGCAAAGGAAGGCTGCCTGATGCTGAATGACTCGAAATATGGATTCTCCCTCGAGGAGAACAAGCTCGCAGTCACGCTTATAAGAAGCAGCTATGATCCTGACATCCTTCCGGAAATCGGGAACCATGAGATCAATCTTGCGCTCATGCCGTTTGAAGGTGATATGAAGATCTCGGATGCCGTCAATGAGGGCAGGGGATTCAATCATCCGCTCCTGATCACGGGAACGGATGTGCATAAGGGAAGCCTGCCTTCTGTTTCAGATCTCGTGTCTGTAAAGCCGGCGTCCGTGATTCTTAGTGCAGTGAAGAAAGCCGAGAACGACAGCGCGATGATCCTGCGTTTCTTCAATACGGCAGGAAGCAAGATCGAAGTTTCTGTAGGTTTCAATTCAAAGATTCTTGGCAAGATCAAGAAGGCGGTCGAGACGGATATCATTGAGCGACCACTGGAAGAACCGGGAGTGAAAATGTCTGGTGATTCAGTGAAGTTCGCAATTGCCGGAAAGTCAATTGCGACGATCTCGGTGTATTTTTGAAGAAATGGGTGAATGGATAGTAATGAAAAAAGTGACCGAGTGACCGAGTGATAAAGTCAAGGATATCAAATTTAGAATATTCTGTCTTTTCTATCTTGGACACTTTGCCACTTGGGCACGTGGACACTTTAATTAAAAAGGATTTGCAATGAAGATTTCGTTTACAGGAATTGATCTGCCGGAGGGAAAGGTCAAGTACAATGACCCGATGCTCATTGAGCTTGAGAAGAAGTTCAGCCCGAAGAAAGTGTCGCCGTTCTTTGCGGAGTTCGCAAAGGACAGCTGGGACAAGGCCGAGGCCATCGCAATACATGAGGAGAATGTCCTCGATCTGCTGATAGTCGACATTGAAAAGCTCGAGACCAGGCTGGAGAGGACGGAGGACGAAAAGGAGAAGGTCTTCATAAAAAAATGTCTTGCGCACCTTGAGAAAAGCCTGCCTCTCTGCGAACTTGAGTTGACCGAGGAGGAAAGTGCTTTTATGAAGCTGCTTTCCCCTGTCAGTTCCAAGCCGACTTTCGTAACAGGTGAAAAATCTCCTGATGTCAATGGCCTCATCAAGAGCGTACTCGACAAATCAAAGCATACGTTCTTCTACACCGCGGGTAAGCCGGAAGTCCACGCCTGGATCGTAAAGAAAGGTTCCGACATCGTCACATGCGCCGGAAAAATTCACACCGATCTCGCGAAGGGCTTCATCAAGGCCGACATCGTCAGTTTCAACGATTTCAAGGATGTCTTCAACCTGCAGGAGGCGCGCACTAAAGGACTTGTCAAGCTTGTCGGACGCGAATACATCATCCAGGAAGGCGACATCATAGAGATAAGATTCAACGTGTAAGTTTTCCAGACGGAAAATTTATAATGATTGGTTATAATTTTTTTCGGAGAAAAAAATTATGTGCGGAATAGTGGGGATAGTCCATCTTGACGGAAGTCCGGTGAGCCCGGAAATACTTTCGTCGATGAATTCCGCCATAGTCCACCGTGGCCCTGACGGCGACGGAATCTGGAATGACGGTCCGGCAGGGCTTGCGCACCGGCGCCTTTCCATCATCGATCTTGCCGGAGGAAAGCAGCCGTCGACGAACGAGGACGGGACTGTCTGGATCACCTACAACGGCGAGATCTACAATCACGCCGAACTCCGCAGGAATCTCGAGAACAAAGGGCATAAGTTCAAAACCAGCTGCGACACCGAAGTCATCGTCCATCTCTACGAGGAGTACGGCCGTGACTGCGTGACTTTCCTGAATGGCATGTTCGCCTTTGGAATATACGACTCGAAAAACAGGACGCTTTTACTGGCGCGTGACAGGATGGGGCAGAAGCCTCTTGTATATTTCAGCGATCAGAAACGGATTGTTTTTGCAAGCGAACTGCAGGCTCTTGCGAAGCATCCGCAGATGCCGCGCGACATCAACCTTCAGGCGCTCCATGATTATTTCTCACTACAGTATATTCCGCATCCTGATACCATTTACAGCAAGGTGAAGAAGCTTCCGCCCGCGCATACGCTGGAAATAAATCTCCAGTTCGGGAAAACCCGTCTGAACAGATACTGGAAATGCAGGTTTGACAAGAAGAACGATATGACTTATGAAGAGGCAAAGTCCCTTCTGCGCCAGCGCCTCGAGGACTCAGTCAGGATCAGGCTGATGTCCGATGTCCCGCTCGGAGCGTTTCTCTCGGGAGGGATCGATTCGACGATAATTGTCGGATTGATGGCGAAGATATCAGTCGCGCCTGTCAAGACTTTCACCATAGGTTTCTCCGACAGCAAGTATGACGAAAGGAAATATGCCGCTGTCGCGGCGGCAAGCTTCAAGACCGAACATTACGAGAAAACAGTGAACCCGGCTGATTTCTCGCTTGTCGAAAAACTTGTCAGGCACTATGGCGAGCCCTACTGCGATGCATCAATGCTGCCGACATATCTGCTCAGCGGATTCACCAGGGAGAAGGTGACTGTCGCGTTGAGCGGTGACGGCGCCGACGAGGTTTTTGCGGGATATTACAGGTATCTTGTGATGAAATATTCGCAGTTCGCGGATTTCATACCCCTGCCTTTGAGAAAATCTGTTTTTGGCATGCTTACAGGAATTCTGCCTCCGAAAACCGAGGAGCGGGCGATTATAGGACACATCCACAGGATTCTTTCCGCAGCGTCCTGTGCCAATGACAGCAGGTATCTGGACATCATCAGCCGGTTCAGCGAAGATATGAAGAGCGAGGTATACGGGGACAAATTCAAGGGTTTCACATCTAGGAAGACCCAGGAGTACATCCAGGCCCTGTATCTGAATTCCAATGCCGCTGACCCTGTTGAGAAAATAATGGACACGGACATCAACAGCTATCTGCCGGGGGACATACTGGCAAAGATTGATATTGCTTCCATGGCATGTTCTCTTGAGCTGAGAAGCCCTTTCATGGACTACAGGATAGTTGAACTTGCCGCTTCAATGCCCCTGATCTACAAGCAGGACGGCACTGAGAGGAAGCATATTCTCCGAGAGGCATTCTCCGATCTTATCCCTCCCGAGCTTGTCAAGAGGAGAAAACTTGGGTTCGGAGTTCCTCTTGCTTCATGGTTCAGGAAGGAATGGGCGGGAATCCTGAAGGAAAGGCTTCTCGAAGGGAAAGCTGTGAAGGATAATTTTTTCAAGAAAGATGTTCTTGAAAAAATTATAAACAAACATCAGAAATCCAAGGCCGATTACAGCTATTCCCTATGGGCGATGCTCGTGTTCGAGCTGTGGCTGGAAAACCAGACAGGTAATTAGAAGGCCAAGGAATTATTTAGACGGGATTACAGGATTTTCATTATTAATTAGTACAATCCTGCCAATCCAGTTATCCTGTCAAAAAAATGAAAGGAATATTATGAAAATCGGTGTGTGCGCGGATCCCAATGCCGGGCAGATCCTCAAGGATGCCGGCTTTGATTTCATTGAAATGGGCGTGTTCGGGGTTTTGAAGCCGGACAAGCCCTATTCGGATTTTGTTACTGAGTTGGACAGGATCCAGAAAAGTCCCCTGCCGTGTCTCGTAGCAAACTGCCTCATGCCAGGACATATGAGGATAACTGGTCCGGAGGTCAGCATCCAGAGCATCAAACTGCATCTGAGCACGGTATGTGAAAGGGCTGAAGCCGCAGGAATAAAAAAGATCGTTTTCGGATCTGGCGGCGCACGCAAGTGTCCCGAAGGTTTTGACAGGGCAAAGGCCTTCGAGCAGCTTGTCGAGTTTGGGAAGATACTTGGAGAGGAGGCGGCAAAACACAATGTACTCGTCGCAGTTGAACCTCTTAACAAAAATGAATGCAACATGCTGAATTCAGTCAGGAGGACTCTTGATTATGTCAGGAAGGTCGGCATGCCTAGTTTCCGTCTGCATGCCGACTCGTTCCACTGGGGGATGGAAGATGAGGCCGACAAGGATTTCAGCGAGGCTGGGTCCGCCATCTGCCATGCCCATATCGCAACGTTCAAGTCGCGACTTGCGCCGGGTTTTGAAGAATCCGATTTTACGCAGTTTTTCAAGCTTCTGAAGAAATGCAAATACGACGATACTATTTCAATCGAAGGCAAGTGGACTGAATACGGCGGTGGATTTACAATCGATGCAAACGTTCCTTCAGTAAAGGAGCATCCTGAGCATCTTAAGAAGGCGCTTGATACAATTAGGAAATATCTTTAAGAACATGCCTTGCGGCATTAACTACGAACAAAAGTCAAGGATTTTCATAGGTATTGTTTGTAGTCAAGCCCGTGAGGGCTGTTTAAAGGTAGGGATGGCTCGCCGAGCCGTCCGCATAATAGTTCAAACGGCGGTTTCGGCGAAACCGCCATACCTTGGAATAAGGACAATACATGAAAGTTTATCTCGGCAAAAAAAGTTTTGAGGCAAGAAGGGTCTTCTGTATCGGCAGGAATTATGCAGATCATATAAAGGAACTGAGCGATCAGGTTCCTGAAAAACCTGTGATATTCATGAAGCCTGAGTCTTCTCTTGTCCCTGAAGGCATTGAAATAAGTTTCCCGACACATGGAAAGGAATTTCATTATGAGACTGAACTTGTCCTTCTCATAGGCAAGGAAGGAAAGCCGGCGACTGTGAAAAAGGCCTTGGATTACGTCGCGGGGATTTCGCTTGGATTTGATCTGACGATGCGTGATGTCCAGAGATATTTGTTGCCGAAGGGGCTGCCATGGGAACTGTGTAAGGCTTTTGACCAAAGCGCGCCGATAGGAAAATTCGTTGAAAAGGAAAAGATAAAGGATCTGAACAAAATAGAATTCTTTGGAAAAGTCAACGGCAAGGTCGTGCAGCACGGCAACTCGAATCAGATGATGAACAGTTTTGAGGCTCTCGTATTTGAAATCTCCCAGGCCTGGAAACTCCTTCCGGGCGATCTCATCTACACAGGAACTCCATCCGGAATAGGCCCCGTGAACCACGGCGATCAGATCACCGCAGAGTCGGATGAAATCGGTTCGTTCTCGTGGATGATAAAATAGAAGACAGGTTTGGAAAGGGTTGGGTGCGGGGAAGGGAAGAACGTTTCTGCC
Organism: Victivallales bacterium; assembly: GCA_049297395.1. Taxonomy (GTDB): domain Bacteria; phylum Verrucomicrobiota; class Lentisphaeria; order Victivallales; family GWF2-50-93; genus GWF2-50-93. Next base: position 5,642 of record JBAQUG010000315.1, read on the forward strand.
CTTGAATATTGCCAATTGCCAATGTATGTTGCCAATAATGAAAGAGGAGGACTCCATATGGAAGTTCTTATTGACAATTTTGGCAGGATACTGATACCGCAGTCGGTGCGGAAGCATATTGGGCTTAGGCCAGGGGCGGTTCTCGACATGGAGGCGGCTGGCGACAAAATAGTTTTGAAGCCTAAGGATGAGCGGGGGGCTTTGAAAATAAAAGAGGAGCTTGCCGTCTATTCCGGAGATATAGGAGATACGGGAGATCTTGTCAAAGAAGCCCGCGAGAGAAGAATCAGGAAGCTGACTGGAGCCTGAAATGAAAAGTTATCTGTTTGACACTTCGGTGCTGGTTGCGGCAATCCTGGAAAAGCATCCAAAGCATGAAAAAGCCTTCCGCTGGCTCAAGGCTGCCTCGAACGGTAAAATCGGGTTTTATATTTCTTCGCACACCTTGGCGGAATTGTATTCGGTTCTGACAGGAATGCCGTCAAGCCCGAAGATATCCCCGTCCCAGGCAAAGCTTCTGATCGAGAAAAATACGCAGGCGGCCAGGATAATCGATCTTAACGAGAAAGACTATTGGGCTGTCATAGTGCTTCTGTCCGACCTCAACCTCTCCGGAGGTGTGATTTATGATGCCTTATCGGCGTATGCGGCCAGAAAAGCGAAGGCTGATCATATACTTACATTCAACGAGAACGACTTCAAGAGATTCGAACTTAAACAGGATATTCCAAAAACAATCACACCGTTCCATGATATTCATTGAGATTGGAATTTGACAACTCTCCTCCTCTCAACTGGCAACCGACGGCTGACGACTGAAGACTATCGACCGCTTTATCCTTTGCCAGCCGGCAGATTTCATGCTAGATTACCGCACAAGAGAAAATGAAAACTGGAACTGGCTATGATAAAAAAATTACTTATTGTCCTGATCATTGGTGGCATAATCGGCATATCTACGATACCGATGTGGACTGCAAAGATGGCGGACGACGCTTTCGCCAATCCAGGCCTTGCAAATTCCCCGCAGAAAATTAAGGATGCGCTGAAGATAAGGATGTACGTCTACATGTATCCTGATGCGAGGAAAATATCTGAGAAGGCGGTATTGTATTTCCCTGAAGCAAAGGAACTTCCATATTTCATCTATACGGCTGCACTTAGTTCGGAGAAATCCAACAACCCCCATGCGGCGATTTACTGGTACGGCTATTTCATCGAGCTTTTTCCCAGGCATGAATGGGCGATCCAGGCCCAGAACAACTATAATAAGCTTAAAGCATTGAACAGCGCAAATTGAAGCGGGCTTTGCCCGCAAGCCAAACTCGAAATTCGAATATCGAAATCCGAAATAAATGGGGAATTGATTAATTTTCAAAAGTTTCAAACATTGTTTTGAGAATTAAGATTTTCATTTTTTCGAGCTTGTTTCGGATTTCGTGCTTCGAGTTTCGGATTTTATATGCGCTTAAGACATAAAACCGTGAAATAAAGATACTAATAAGGACAAGCAATGTCACTCTTTTCCGTATCGCTCCAGAAACTTCTCAGAAATGAATCCCTCACCTTTGAAGAGGCGAATCTCGCAATGAATGAAATAATGGAGGGAAAGGTTTCCTCCATAAAGCTCGCCGCCTGGCTTGTCGCGCTCAGGATGAAAGGTGAGACTCCGGAGGAGCTTGGAGGATGTGCTGCGGCAATGAACGCCAACGGGATAAAGATCCACTGTCTCGACGAGGATGTCATCGACACCTGCGGAACGGGCGGCGACGGCGCCGGAACCTTCAATATTTCCACGGCTGCCGCATTTGTGGCCGCCGGAGCAGGGGTGACAGTCGCCAAGCATGGGAACAGGGCTGTTTCCAGCAAGTCGGGAAGCGCGGACATCCTTTCCGAACTCGGAATGAACATCAATATGAGCGTTGAGGACATGGAATACTGCCTCAATAAGATTGGGATCGCATTTCTTTTCGCGCCAAACCTGCACCCTGCCATGAAACATGCAATGCCTGTCAGGATTGAACTTGGAATAAGGACGGTCTTCAATATCATGGGGCCTTTGTGCAATCCTGCAAATGCCAGAAGGGCTGTCATCGGAGTCTATGACAGGAAGCTCTGTCCTGTAATGGCAAAGGCCGCCAGGACTTTGGGCAAGGAGCATATAATGGTTGTCCACGGCAATGACGGCCTGGATGAGATAACCACCACCACCACCACTCATATCTGCGAACTTCGCAACGGAGAAATACTCGAATATGAGTTCGATCCGTTTAGGACTCTGGGCCTGCCCAAGGCCAAGGCGTCAGACCTGATTGGCAGGGATCCACGCGAAAATGCAAATACTTTCAAGGAGATACTTTCAGGAGAGGCAAACGGTCCGTTGCGGGATATCATCATGTTGAACTCCGCAGCAGCGATCATCGTGTCAGGCAAGTCCATGCAGTGGGATGAGGCTTTTGCTTTTGCTGAGAAGTCCCTGTCGGACGGGCATGCCTATTCCAAGTTCAAATCCCTGGTTGAATTCTGCAGGAAATAACGGTTCGTTATTTCTTCTTGGTTTCTATTTTCCTTATTCCATAGAGATATGACATTGATTCAGCATACCTTCTGCCGAGCTCGATCATGGAATCATTCTCGAAAAGCGTGCTGTTCCCTTTGACCTTCAATCCCTTTGTTTCAACAAGCCCGTGCCTGTCAAGGTCTTCGTAGACCTTTTCAAGGTTTTCGTTGAATTCCCTGAAGATGTCCGCGTCTTTGTCATAGGGATGGGAAGCAAGCTTTCCCCCTGCAAATGGGAGAGGGAATATTTTCTGTTCCGGAGCAAGGTCCATCCTCAGATCGTTGATGAGCTTGACGG
>JBAQUG010000316.1:0-14101 GCA_049297395.1 Victivallales bacterium
CCTGTTCGCCGAAATGCAGTAAGACGCATAAGAAGGCGTGGATGATTGCGTACAATAAAGCCCGCTATCAAACGCCTGAATACAAGGAGTATTGCAAGGCGCGCAATAAGGCATACAATCAAATTCCCAAACACAAAGCGCATAAGAAAGCATATATGAAGGCGTACTGTCAGACGTCAGATTACAAGGCGTACAAGCGGGACTATCAGAAAGCGCATAGCCAGACGCCGGAGTATAAGGCGCGTATAAGGGCATATATCAGAACACCCGAATACAGGGCGTATCGGGAAAAGTATCTCCAGACATCCAAATACAAGGCATATCGGAAGGCGTATATGAAGGTGTACAAGAAAACATCTCAAGGCAAGGCGTATTTCAGGGCGTATAATAAGACGCGCTGCAGAAACCGCAAAGCCGAAAGACGGGCAAGATGAATGTTGAAGTATCGAATACGTATAAATAAATCAAGAGGTGGAAAATGGCGGACATCAAGACAGTATTGAGGGCAATGGTCATCAGGCTGGCAAGGCAGGAAGCAAATGCAAAGGTGAGACCGCTGGAAAAGAAAGTAATCGGATTAAGGGAATCCTGCAGATTACAGAAAAAGCTGATTGTCGAACTCCAGGATAAGGTTTCCAAAATCTCCGGCAATATCAGGCCGGAAGACAGAATGTTGACGCTCTCTCCTGAAGCCATGGGAAAAACGAGGATTTTCCCGGCTCTGATTGTAGCACTCCGCAGAAGACTGGATCTTGACGGACGCCAGTTTGCCAGGATTGTAGGAGCCAGCAGGCATACGGTCTCCAGCTGGGAATCCGGCAAGTCAAAGCCGCAGGGCGAACAGAGGGCTAAAATCATTGCCTTGAGGGGAATCGGGAAAACGAAGGCGAAAGAGCTTTTAGATAAAAAGTAAAGACAGCTTGATGCATGAAAAAAAAAGACCCGTATCGCAGGTATGTGCTTTTTTAAAGAACAGGAAGGAATTGCTCGGCTCCCCCGCCAGCAAAAATCGTCCTGTTCTTTTTTTATCCCTCTGGAAGATGTTCCCCCGGATGAAAGCAAAAGCTGGGTGGGGATCCGCACAGGAACACACATTGACTTGTATTTTGATGCCGTGTTGTCACGGCGGATGTCAGGGATTTTTCAACGTGCAATTCATCCCCGATATCTTCCTGAGGCATTTGTCGCATATCCCATAGTCGGGAGAGATCTTTTTGTCCTGCTGGATCTTCCACTTCACTACGCCTATTAACTCGCTGCACCATGAGCATATCAGAGGTATGGATTTTGTTTCATCCAATTTTTCCATGATGAATTTCTCCGTGTTACTCATATGCACCAATTGCCTCCTTGCCTATTATACGATATTTTACATTGAAAGGCAAGATGCCGGTCGGGATTGAAAATCTTCCCTCAAATGCTTTATTTATATAAGGTTCTGTATAATAAGGTGTTGAGCGATAACCGTCGATGATGCCCGCGATGGCCAGCAATGAGCCGTTCATGAGAACTGGGATCAGCCGTTCTACTCGTGTCTGATCAGTATCTATTCTCACATCCATAGAAGGTCCCTCAACTACGGTTTCTTGGCTTCTTTGATTTTTACGTCTGCCGGGGGCTTGAACAGATCCATCTGGGGTTCAAGATTGCTTTCATACTCCAGATACTCTAAGGAGACCGCGATATCTTTACCTTTATTTGCAGTGATTCTGAATGGTTTATCCTTGCCGGCATGGCTGAGAAGAGTGATGGAATATCCGTCTTTGTCCACCGTCAGGGAATCATACTGTTTCCCCTCTACTGATTCGCCCCCCTTGATTGCATTACAGGCCTTCATGAATTCATGCTCGCGTCCGAATTCAAAGTCTAGCAATGAAGGAGAATGGAGCCCGTTTTCCAGGGGAGGGAGAATGCAGGGCTTGAAGACGAATGTCGGTCCAGGATCAACAACATGTTCACCGGTCTTATCAGCCAGATTTACCATCCATACGTCAGGTTCGCTGACAACAAGAAGGTATTTTAGTTCAGGCCTTTCTACTCGTCCGTATTTACGACCCATGCGATAAAGAGTATTGATGGGCTTCGTTCCAGATAAATTAGCATGCGCGATATCCTTGGTTACAATCTTCATCATCCGCTTGCCAGACAGTTGTGCCGTACAGGCCATCAACAAGGAGCATAGAATCAATCCAAGTAGGAATTTCACATATGTCTCATAAGTTAAGAGTTGAATAGTTTTCCCTCAACGGTTTCTCATCTATAGAACTATGAATTATGCCAACCCTGTTCACGCCACCCATTCATTGCACAGCAGACGCGCCTGGTCGAGGACCGTGTTGGTCGCCTTCTCCTGTTTGTCCGGGGGATATCCGTACTTGCGCAGGATGCGCTTGACCATTACCCGAAGCTGGGCCTGGACGTTGTCGCGGACTGTCCAGTCTATGGATACGTTCTTGCGGATCGTCTTCACAAGTTCCCTGGCAATCGTCCTCAGGGTCTCATCACCGAGCACCTTGACCGCGCTGTCATTGATTTCCAGCGCATCATAGAACGCTACTTCTTCGTCTGACAGCTTCAGCTCATCTCCGCGCTTATCGGCTTCCCTCATATCCTTGGCCAGCTTTATGAGTTCCTCGATGATCTGGGCCGTCTCGATGGCGCGATTCTGATAGGACCTTATCGAACGTTCCAACATCTCCGAGAATGAGCGTGACTGCACGAGGTTCCGCTTTGACCTTGTCTTGAGTTCATCGTTCAGCAGTTTGCGCAGCAATTCCACGGCGAGATTACGCTGGGGCATGTTCCTTACCTCGGCAAGAAATTCCTCGGACAATATGGAGATGTCAGGCTTCTTCAGACCGGCGGCCGCAAATATGTCGATTACCTTGTCGGTGGCTATCGCCTTTGAGATCAGCTGCCTTATAGCGTGTTCGTAGTCCTTCTCGGCCATTCCGCCGCCTGTGGATGTCTTGATGAGCGCCGCCCTGACGGCCTGGAAGAATCCTACATCGTCCCTGATACCGATAGCCTTATCGTGCGGTACCGAAAGGGCAAAGGCCTTCGACAGATCATTAACGGCCTTTATGAATCTTGCGCTGCCGTCATCGAGGGTGAGAATGTGCTCCTGAGCTGAAGGCAGCAATGACAGTTTCTGTGCCGCCGTCCCCTTCGTCCACAGGCTCCAGTCAAACTTATGCAGCATACCGCAGGAGACTTCATATTTCTCCATCATGAAATCGACGGCAACGTTCTGGTCGATGGCGGTATTGCCCTTGCCACCGCTCTCAGCGTAGCTGGCAAGTGCGCGCCGCAACTGGTCGGCAAGACCAAGATAATCCACGACGAGTCCGCCTGGTTTGTCCTTAAATACCCGGTTCACACGCGCTATCGCCTGCATCAGCCCGTGCCCCTGCATTGGTTTGTCGAGATACATGGTGTGCAGAGAAGGCGCATCGAATCCGGTCAGCCACATGTCCCTGACTATCACGATCCGGAACTTGTCCTTGGGATTCCGGAACCTCTTGGACAGTTCTTCCCTGCGCTTCTTGTTCCTGATATGCTTCTGCCAGCCTGTGGGATCCGCTGCAGCACCAGTCATCACTATCTTTATCTGACCGTCCTTGTCATCGTCACTATGCCATTTTGGGCGCAGACGGACTATAGCCTTGTAGAGATCGACGCAGATCCTGCGGCTCATACATACGATCATCGCTTTTCCTTCCATAGCGTCGAGCCTCTGTTCGTAGTGGTTCACCAGGTCCTGTGCTATAACCCTGACGCGCTTCTCGGCGCCGACGACAGCTTCCAGCGCCGCCCACTTGGACTTGAGCTTCTCCTTCTTCTCGGTCTCCTCGCCTTCGGTTATCTCCTCGAACTCAGGATCTATATGCGGGCGCTCCCTTTCATCAAGCTCAAGCTTGGCGAGTCTGCTCTCGTAGTAGATTGGAACCGTCGCACCGTCTTCGACGGCGCGCTGGATGTCATAGACGCTTATGTAGTTTCCAAACACGGCCCTTGTGTTCTTGTCGGTGAGTTCTATCGGCGTTCCTGTGAAACCGATGAACGACGCATGCGGCAGCGCGTCCCTCATGTGTCTTGCGAAGCCGTCAATGAAATCGTACTGGCTCCTGTGCGCCTCATCCGCGATGACCACGATATTGTACCTGTCGGAAAGCATCGGGAACGAACCACCTTTCTGCTCAGGGAGGAACTTCTGTATTGTAGTGAACACGACTCCGCCCGACGCGACCTGCAGGAGTTCATGAAGGTGCGCACGGTCATCGGCCTGCACCGGCTTCTGTCTGAGCAGCTCGTGGCACCTGCTGAAAGTTCCGAATAACTGGTCGTCGAGATCGTTGCGGTCCGTAAGCACCACCACGGTAGGATTCTCCATGAGAGGATGCTGTATTATCCTGCCGGCGTAAAACGCCATCGTCAAACTCTTGCCGCTACCCTGCGTGTGCCATACGACACCGGCACGCCTGTCGCCATAGGGGTTCTGCCTGGGATCGGCCACTTTCTGTAAAGTCTGGAATGGTATCGTGTCCTGCTTCTGGAACCCGCAGGCCCTCACCGTTGATTCCACAGCGACATTTACCGCGTGGAACTGATGATAGCCAGCTATCTTCTTCACTGCCGACTTGCCTTCATCGATTTCAAAGACTGTGAAATACCTGAACAGATCGAGCATGCGGCTCTTGTCGAACACTCCGCGTATCAGGACTTCAAGCTTGATCTTCAACGGTGATGCCAGCTCCTCACCCTCGATTGTCCGCCATGGCAGGAACCATTCCTTATCCGCCGTGAGAGAGCCAATCCTGGCGTCAGTGCCGTCCGAAACCACAAGGGTCCCGTTGTAGTGGAAGAGCGAAGGTATCTCGTGCTTGTAGGTCTGGAACTGCTTGAAGGCATCAAGGATCGTAGCGTTCTCATCGGCGGGATTCTTCAGTTCTATGACCGCGAGCGGCAGTCCATTGATGAATAGGATTATATCAACCCTGCGGTTGTGTCCGCTCTCAGTAATAGTGAACTGGTTGACCGCCGCCCAGTCGTTGTTGCCGGGCTCCGAGAAGTCCACGACCTGCACCTTGTCATGGATGATCCTTCCTTCTCCCTGGTACTCGACATCGACGCCGTTTACGAGCATTTTGTGGAAGGCATGGTTGTTCTGTATGAGCGATGGAAACTCCTGGCGTGTCAGCTTCCGGAACGCCTCTTCAAGGGCAGGCTTTGGAACTTTGGGATTTATCTTTCTAAGCGCATCCCTGAGCCTTCCTGCGAGAATGACATCCTCGTAGCTGGAACGCTCGGCCGCCTTTTCCCCGGGAGCAATCTCCGGCCCGTGCAGAATTGTGAAGCCCAGCTCCCCGAACCAGGACAGGCATGCCTCCTCAAGCATTGACTCGCAGAACTTGGAGTTCATTTCCGGTTTATCTCCTTTTCAAGGCCGCGCAGTGTTTCCATTATTTCGTCGAACACCGGGTATTCCCCGAATATCATATGCCTCATTTCTGAATAGTCATTCCTGATCGTGTCCATCAGATAGTCTGGAGGGACAATCCTTACAGTCCCAGTCACGGCCTTGTCGTAGTTCGCCCACGCCCTCGGATAGAACTGCTTCTTGAACTCGACAACATTGCGCATCAGTTCAATATCAGCAATGGCAGCTTCCTTGACCGGGGACCGGCTCATCATCGCCGTGTCGTAATAGTGGCGCGAATATCCCGACGGCTGGATCTTGTCCTCCGGTCTGAACGCCTCCTGGTGCAGTATTGTCACCTTCTCCCAGAACGTCCTCTCGGCCTTTATAGCCCTTACCTTGCAATCCGGATTCTCAAATACATCCGGGAATATCTCGGCGGCGTACGGAGTGATGCTGTATTCGCCATGGGGAATCCACGATGCTAGCGGTCCGATCTCAAGCTGGATGTAGGGCTTTATGTATTCATCGCCGAATGCAGCCGGGTATCTGATGTTGACTATGTGCGGATCCTCGGCGCTGATCGCTGCCGAACATAGAGGCCCGACAGCCTTGCTGATCTCAGGGAGCATCTTGTTCCTGATGTATTCCTGCGCCGACTCGTTGATGCCCTTGTTGAAAGTGTCCTGCTGGGTCTTCGATCTCTTCGCCTTCGGATCTTCATTGGTAAGCAGGCTCCAGTCGAGGATCAGGTCTATGTCCTCGGAGAACCTTTCTATAAGATGGAACACCTTCGAGAGCGACGTGCCTCCCTTGAATAGGATTATCCTTGAGATTTCCGGATGGGCGAATAACCTGGCCAGCGACCAGCACACCCAGAAGTCCTTCTCCACCACGGCATCGACCATGCCTTTCCGAAGTGCGGTGGACTTGAACAGCTCGGAGCGCTGTCCAGCAGGAAGCAGGGAAACCTTGTCCATGTCAATTCTCCTTGCAGGCCTTTAATATTGTCTCGCGTATCCATCCGGAGACATACCGGATGTCCTTGAGTATGCGCTTCTTCTCAGCTGGCGGAATCCTTGTGGACAGCTTACGGATAAGCGCGTCGGTCATTCGCTCCTGGCCCAGCGTCTTAAGCGCCTGGACGACAAGCGAACCTGTATGGTTCTTTACAGAAGCCTCCTTCAGCGGTGCATTCATGAACTCCAGCGTACTGTTCCCGATCTTATATCTGATATGGCGCTGCGCCCCGTCGGATAGATAGAACCAGCGTGTCGGAACCTGCGTAGAAAGCCCCAGTAGGTTCAATGCAGTGTTGCCGTCCGCCAGGATCCGCCACCCCGATCTCCTTGCAATGGCATGGGCGACCTCGTCTATGTCCGGACCTAGGGTAATCTTCAGCAGTTCGCTGTATTTGGGGTAGTAGTAGATTCCACGGCATGCACGGAGTATCTTGCCGGACTTGATGAGGCGGTGAAGTGCTATGTCAATGGCTCCAGCGGTTCCAAGATCGGAGAAGTCCTTGTTGGAGAAAGTCCAACCCTTGCCATTCCCGCATATCCTGCTATATATCTTGTTCTCAATAGATTGCATGATGCACATCACCTTTTATTTGTAAGGAATATACTGTGTTTTCCTTACAAGACAAGCCCCAATAGACGGGATCCGTGAGTCATTCATTTAGGCTTGAGAAAGTCTTGCTATTATATTGTTTGATTCCGTCCTCTGGATGCCTGGTATCATATTGGAAAGTAATGGTCTGCCAACAGTCATTCTTGCCTGCATGAAGCTCTTTCTCCAAAAGATCGTCCGTAGTCATGGTAATAATTGGACTTTCCCGGCTAAGGGTTCCACAAGATCGGTTATCGAGCCAGGACTCATATTTCTGTCTTGTGCGTTCAATAACTTTATCGCCGACTATATGAAGCCATTCAAGACAGGCCTCTATTCCACATCCGCCCGGTCCTCCTCGCGGAGGGTAACCGTTAGTATACTCGCTTGTTGTGACGACGGCGAAATACTCGCCATCCTGTTTCTGTATGGAAATTACTTGGGGAAGTTCGGGAACGCGGTCAGGCGGACCGCTCACATCGGGTATTTTGACGCTGTGATTTCCATCTTGAATAACAAGTGTTCCCCTAACGAAACGACCTTCAGGCTGAGCGCTGCTTGAAAAGAATGTATTCTCGGAAGCGCATCCGAGCAATACCATACACATGACAAGTATAATTATCTTTCCCATCTTTGTAACATTAACACCGCATTTTCCTTGAAAATCAGATAGAGTTCCATGATGGTCGCCGGGGTGCTTACAAATAGTACCCGGTTTTCCTGACAGTCATTCCCTTGTCTGAATCTTACATCGGATTCTGGCTCTTCAGCCATTCGACTGCCTCAGGATATTTCGACCATGCCATGACAATCATGTCGGCATGTATTCCGGCTTCGTCGGCTGAACCGGGCGTATACATGTCAGCCTTATTCTCGATAGGTTTTACAGAGCCCAGCAGATATGGCTCCATGAACCTGTTCTGCTTCCTTGCCTTTCCCAATGCCTGCTTTGCACCTTCCATGTCGCCGGCAATATATCTTTCAAGCACATGGAACCATGAAAAGGATACGTTGAATGCGGTCTCCTTGAAATCTTCGAAAAGCTTTCTTGCCTTGTCCAGCTTGCCTGCAGCCATGCAGCATGCGAGCATGTCGTAACGGATTCCTTGGTTGTCATTGGGATTCAGTTCGAGCATCTCCTCCTGTTCCTTGATTGCCTCTTCGATGCGCCCGAGCTTCAGGAACTGTCCGACCAATGCGGCCCTGGCCTTCATGTAGGGACGGGTCTCCAATATGGGCCAGAAATGACCTTTGTCATTCTTGAATCTGTCGGAACCAAGCCGTTTCGCGCCGATCTGAATCAGCTTCAGGAGAATTTCAACAGCTTCTTCCGGCTCCAACCTGAAGAACTCCATCATATGCAGATGAATGTCGATATTCATCGGGTCGATCTGGCAGGCTCTGGTCAAAAGACCGGCGGCCTTTTCCGGACGGGAATCATATGCTTCAAAAAGGAGATCCTGCGCCTCGTACTGCTGTTCCCGTGATATCTTCGGGGGATGTTCCAGCAGCGAATCCAACTGTTCGAGCGTTGGCAGTGTCAGCGTGTCTTCCTTCTTCCTCTTGATTTTTCTTGGAGCTATCATCGTATGTCCTTCCCATGTTTAATTTCACTCATGAAACGTTGAAAGTTCAGCATCTTCGTAGCTGTAACGTTCTGTTGCAAGCTCTAATGGGATGCTCTCCGGCCCGTGCAGGATCGTGAAACCTATCTCATCCAGCCAGGACAGGCACGCCTCCTCAAGCATCAACACGCAGAGTTACTTTCTTTCATCTACTCTTTCAAACTTAAGTTCTCCTGAAGATATAAAGAGGGGAGCAGAATAGTCTCAAGAGGTTTATATAATTTCAGATTAAGTTTTGAGATAGTTTTGGAATTTTTTAAAACCTTGCGGTCAGTTGTAAGAAATTCATCACATTTGAAATGTAGCGCCGATGCAATATGTATAGAATCCATTCCGCTTAAATTTGCTTTATGTATCCATCTCAAATCTCTTGCGGATTCAACAATTGTTAACGTGGGCTGAATTAACCTTATTCCGCTTTTGCCAGATGCAAGAAGTCCCATGAAAAAAGGCTTTGCAGATTCAATTTTGGCTTTATCTTTAACGTGAGTACATTCCGCTATGGTTAATATAGATGTATATAACTCGACATCTCCTTTTCTAGCTGCTTCTAGAATACGATCAGTGTACCAAACATTCTTTCCTTCTTCCTCGTCCAAATCTATACCAACTTTTATTTTCACAAGATCGATTATTGGCGCAGCATCAAGATATATTTTACCTGTCATTTCTTAATCCCCTAACATGTTTTTCAGAACTTATCTTGCCGGTATAATCCGGGATTGAACCTTGGAGCTTATGATAAATTTCTTGATTAAATTCTGGTGCAGGTCTGAAATCCTTAACCTTGATTTCTTTAATATTTCCAGTATCAGCATCTTCCTTGAGCCACCCCTCTACAAAAATCACAGCTTCGGGATCTTCAAGCATTTCAATAGCGGAATGATACATTTCCAGGTTAAAATAGCAATTTACAAGATTCTGGGTGCTAAGCTCACGTATTCTTAAATACGGTGGGATATTCTCTTTAAAAAAGGCGTGAACTATGCCTTGAACTTCACCATATACAAGATTGTTTGGTTCAATGGCAATATTCAATTCAACAGAAGGAGAATACTTTAACTCAAACCACTGGATGGAGTTGATTCCTTCATCGCCATAAATGCCAATTCTAGCACTATCCTGTAGTTCAAGACTATTTTGAATATTTTTAAACTGGCACAGGGTTTCACGGCGAACCATATGGTATTCCAACTGATTCGGCTCATCTTTTATAATAACATATATGATTTTTCTGACCTGAGAGAGCTTTTCATCCTCAATCTGCTCCTTAAAGCAACAGTCGAAGTCGACAGAATTATTATCAAAATTTGAAGCAATCCATTTTGATTCATTCTTTTCAAGACCAGTATCAGCGGAGAACATTTTAAAAAATTTAAATATTTCTCCGGTTATCTTGGATAGCTTGTCTATAGGCATGCCCTGCTGCCCTTTATTCAATTCAAACCTAATTTTAAGTTCACTCATAGCAACTGCCTCCTTCCAAAGCATTAATATAACATGTGAAAGGCAAAAAAGAAGGAAATGCCAACACAGTCAGAATTTCTCAATGAACCAGCTTAGGCCTTAGGTTTGCCATGCGCTATACGATTGATGGTTTTGTGACCTCTTGCTCAGCAAATTCTGATGCCATCAAATAGATGAACTGGAGAGGCTGACTGCTAATGAATTCCTCAATCCGCGCCCCCATCATGCTCCGAATAATCTTGTCGAAATGATGTGGCCGGTAACGAGTAATGGACCCTAGATAGTAGGTGATTGCGTAAATCGAGAGCAACTGTGGCAATATCTGGTCATGTTCAGCCACGGGAGCAAGATAAACGTAGTAACGTCGGTATGGTGAAACACTCGCCACCGTTGTCCAGAGCATCGGCTTAATGTCCGCGACAAGGTTTGCTACCTCGTCAGATGCGCGGTGTGAGTAGTTTCTCGGTTGCAGCTGTTCGAAACGAACGAGCTTTCTCCCTTTGATTTTGGCTTCTGTTTTTACTTCTTGAAATTTGCCGAACAACCTTGCCTCCTTAAGCAATTTCGCGTGTGATACGCTAAGCCGTGTGAGGTCATCGGCAAAGATATCGATGGAAAGCCAAATCTCCTTTCTTGTAGAATCCTCATAAAAACGAATTTCATGAATGGCAACAAACCGTTCTGGCACATCCTTTGCATCAGCCCAAAGCCGATGTCCCAAGATTACTTGTGGGAGCAGAACCGGCAAGTCAAAATCTTTGTCCGCAAGCAATCCTGAACCGGTCATTGCTTTCATAAACTCGTCAAATAGGTTCAATGCACTACTTCGAGCGTTCGGTGATTTGTACACCTGCAAATACGCATTTTCCAATTCTTTCTGTGGCGGACGTAGTCGCTCTGACAATCCATGTTGCGCCTGATCGAAGTTGGATTGCTGCTTCACCGTCAAGGAAAAGGCCTTCGCTAAGTTCATAAAACAGTAATAGAGCAACAGAGGACGTGAGGCAATGATTCCCGCTGTTGTTGTTGCTTTGTAAAAATCCTGCGCCTGTTCAAGAAAAGAGAAAGCCTCCGGCTTCACTGCTTCTGGACATCTGCGATCAATGCATGCTCGAATTATTGTCCACGGGTCTAGCACGAAAACAGTCGACTGTAGGCCAAACCTTCTCTTGCCACGATACATTGGCCAATATGAAAAGGGGAGTGGCCGTTGGAGGATTTCAATACGTTTGCCTTTCCGTGCTTTTGTAACTCTTGACATAAAATTTACCCTTGTGGCTTGGTTATATTGGCATTATCAGCGATATTCAATTTCATCCAAAAGAAGATAAATCCCGAACTCCATCCTAGAAAGGAATCTTCTTGTTTCTCTCCTGTATTGCTTGGTCCGCAGAGATAAGTTCATTGTTACTTTTATTTATAATCCACTGTTTTTTCGTCCACTTCTCCAAGAGAGGCTTCAGCAAGTCCATTCCCTTGAACGAATGTCTGTTCTGGCTGTTGGCCTGATAGGCATCATGAACGCACTTTATCTGGTTGGCATCCAAATTTTCGAAGACTAATAGTAGATGCTTAATCTTCCATGCAGAATCCTCAAAACTTTTTGATTCGGAATAGGCAGAAAGTGCACATTCGAATAGCCGAGATTTATCATGTAATCGCTTGTATAGTAGGTGGAATACTTTGGATGCCATATCATCGCTCTCGGACCAACTGCACCCACCAAGGCCTTGTCCTTTACCCATGAGGCCATAAGGATCCATGCCCAATCGAACTGCAATCAAAGGGACACCTCTTCCAATTGCAACACCTACTTCCTGATCCGTCCAATTGCTGTCATGATAATCAGATGTAAGCAGAGCGACCAAGGCGTCCATGCTGAACAGAGCTCGTTCTATCTCGCGATGCCATTCTTCAGTCGGTTCAATGTCCTCATGAGCTACGAAAGCAGCTATCCCACAGTTGGCGAACGCCTGTTTGAGCTTTGAAGTGTCTTGCTTGACTGAAGATTTGTGGCTGAGAAAAATACGCACATGCTGAGAACCCCATATTCGGTACAATACCTCCGATGATATTGGTGACGGAAGCATGCGCGGACGATATACTCCGGATTCTTCCCGCCACCTATCACCTTCTTTTGGTTCCATTTCTATGAAAACCATGCTTATGTGTTCATTGTGCGTACTGTCTAGTTTGTTTAAGTCGGCACCAATCCGATTTTGAAAATCATCTTTCTTTTCCATTACATCGAGGTAGAGATCCTCAGGAACCGTAAGTGTAATTGCATGTCCGTATGTTCCCCCATTCCAGTTGTCATAGTCCCATCCTTCATGAATGGACAAGGAGCCATTGACCACAAGTTTTTGCAGGAGATGTTCTCCTTTTTGCCCATAAAGCCGGTTTAGTGTTGCCAGATATGAGTCCAGCTTACCAGGCAGTTGGTATTGACGGTTGCTCATCGTCATTTCATGTTCTCCATTTGTCATACTTAAAGTTCACCCGACATCAGTTTCGGCAAAAGCGAGTCTCGCAGGTTTGCGAGAGTGCGGGATTCTTCGACGTTGTTTTTTATCTTTTCCATCAATGGCGCGGTGAATTTGCCAAAACATTGTGCGATATCTGCCGGAGGAACTGCAAGGATGAAACTATGGAAGCACCCCGATGGGACGCGCTGACGCCCGCTTGTGCCGGTCATGTTTTTGATAGCATGAGCGCGTAATTCCTCGGATCTGGCAAGAAAGTATGCGAACTGTGGAGGTAATGGAGGCAATGGCGTGAAGACAATGAATTCTGTAGAGCCCCATCCAATTTGTCTCTCCTCGAGAAAATCTACAAATGCAGTCTTACCGTTCTCAAGACATGGGGTAATACGCGCAAGAAGCGTATCTCCGTTCTGAAACTTAATCCCAGTAGTGAACACCCGTTCTATTACATCTTCGGCACAATGCCCCTGAGTCGGCGTGTTCTTCATATCGAGGTATGGCGCTATGTCTCCGGCTCTCAATGTCCGACGTGGATTTACCTCGACAACTTCAGTCAGGGGACACAACTTCCACCCCTTTGGAATCTCTCCGAACTCGGAATTCTCGAAGAAGTCTGGAAATAGCTTGGAGATTTCAGGAGGTAGGCCGGTGTCGCGACTTTCTGCTTTGGCCCGTACCGGGTCGAAGTCCACGAACCAACTCTTGAACAGTGCTTGCGCCATCTGCTCCAAAGTCTCATTCATCCGCCGGTTCGCGGCGATTTTGTCATCTAGGGTTCCGAGGATGTGTGCAATGGCTTTTTGTTCGGATAAGGGAGGAATTAAAAGAGTGATTTTCCTCAATTCACTTTGCTTTATTCCGAGGACAGTAGTTCCAGATGCCCTACCGTGGATTTGCTCCTGAACCTGCCGCGATTGCATCAGGAATTTTAAGAAGATGTTATCAAGGACTTTCCTTTTCCCTCTCAGTGTTATTACTCGTTGTGCAAGCGCAACCTTTGTATCATCAAGCTGGGCGACTTCTCCAAGAGGTGCTTCCATGGTCATTACAACATCGCCAGGCAAAGGTATTCCTCTTCGCATCCAAGCATCGTATTCTTCAGGGGCAATATATTCTTCATAGGGGGTAATTCGCCCATCTTTAATTATCTTAGCCGTAACAAGGGGAATTCCGCAATCTGTCTTCCGAGGTGTCTTCCCCCGATAATCTATTATCGCATCCATACAGTCTTCAAGGATGTGGGGGTTCCATTTACTTGCCATTGCTGCGTTCTCTTATTATTTGCTTTAGAGCTGGGGAATTGCCAGTTGCCGTTTCACCGCATTCTGTTTGTGCGTATGCACATTGAATACGCATACGTGGCCCGATACCAATCCTATCTATTGTGCGCCCAACCTAATTATGATAGATTCTGCCCCTGTAAATATGGTAACACTTCTCCATTCCTTGCCACGGTGATGTGGCCGTTCATGAGTAACCAGGTTTCGATGGCAAGG
>JBAQUG010000317.1:0-3679 GCA_049297395.1 Victivallales bacterium
GAAAAATTCCGTATTCTGCCGACAATACCTGATGCGGAATTTCCATATTACACCCCTGAAAAACATCCGAAATGGTGCGAGTCATTCATATGCTCCGACGGCGAACTTCCAGAGAAGGTGAAATATGTCCTGACTTTCCGTCCCTTTTCCGAGTGGCCTGAACTGCTCAAAACCCGTTATCTTGGCGGAAAGATAAATATTCTGCCATTTCCGGGGAGTCTGATATTCTGGGGATCCCCGCATTTCAGGGGTTTGCAGGGGAAATTCGCATGGTCGCAGCAATTGCCTCTTCTGCGCCTGCTCAGAAGACATCACCCGCCGTATGGAGTCTGGGTACAGCAGTCCGGCTGGCTGTTCGATTCCCTCACGGAAAATGAAAAGAAGAGTATTCATCCGGAACTCCTCCTCGACACCTACAAGAGAACCCATCGACATAATCGCGTTAACAGATACGATTCAGACATTGAAGAGAGTACGGACGAGGACATCAAAACGCTGCAGTGTCTTTTCAGCAACAATCCCGAAATAATCGGCCTCTACGGCAAGCCGCTTGCGCGCAACAGCAGGATATTCACGGAGGACGGAGAACTCGTCCTTGACGGACCAACGGCAAGCAGGCAGAATGTTCTGGACGCCGCCGGAAAAGTTTTCAAAGGCGGACTTTTTGAATACATGTTCTGTTATCCGCCTATGAGATGCGGTGGCCATGAAGTTTTCTGGCAGAGGCCTCTTGTCGGCCATTGCCGAATGAAGGATGGCATACTGTCGCCTGTTTTCAATTTTGATTCATTCAATGGTTATCTGGCGGCATACCAAGCCGAAAAACCGGACCTCGGAAAACCGATAGAACTGATCCCGGAATTCAACAGACGTGAAACAGGGCTGTTGGCATCGCTCCATTTCAAGAATGCCCAGGACCATTACCGTTATCAGACTGCGATAAACTGCCTTAAACTGTTTTATTCTTGGGCGTTGTCCGGGAAAAAGCCTCTGCCACGGCGCTTCGCAAGAAGATTGCTGAGGCTGTCAAAGACAGATACGCTCGACAAGTGGCTTGACAGTCTTCCAGGACGCGCT
Organism: Victivallales bacterium; assembly: GCA_049297395.1. GTDB lineage: Bacteria > Verrucomicrobiota > Lentisphaeria > Victivallales > GWF2-50-93 > GWF2-50-93. The sequence continues at coordinate 1,078 of JBAQUG010000317.1, forward strand.
GATACTCCTGATAATGGGAGAAAAATGCGCACCGCAATTGAAGAAATCATCTCTCCAGAAACGGGGGCGTCCACATTTCTGTCATCTAAGCAGCCTCATGGAATAACGCTCTCTGAAACCGCCACGCGGAAATATGAGGAGAAATACTGGAACGCAATTGCGACACTCGCAGGCGGACGTTTCATCAACAAGAACAACGCAGACATCATGCTTGACGAGACGACGAGGAAGGAATTGAAGCACGATGGCCGCGATCTAAAGGCGCTTGGCAACTATCTTATTGAGTGTCACCAGGCTTCGATAGAGTCGGCAGGAATGAATGGTGCCGCCATCTGCGGAGAACACAGTTTCAAATGGCGCACGGAATCTGATTATCCCTTCTACAACGGATGGCTCCGCAACAGGGAGGACCGTGAACACGAAAGGAACATCCTCGTCATAATACCCGGCAAGAACAGGAAAGAGGCGATTATCATGGCGGATCACTACGACACTGCCTACGAGGAGGACGTGTATTACAAAAATCGAGGCGGAACCGGTGCGAGAATTTCGACGAAAGGTGCGGATGACAACCATTCTGCGACAGCGACTCTTCTCCTTGCCGCTCCGATATTCCTGAAGCTCTCCAAGGAGGGAAAGCTCGAAAGGGACATCTGGCTGCTTCATCTCACCGGCGAGGAGTTTCCTGCGGACTGCCTTGGAGCGCGGAATTTCTGCGAGGCCCTGGTCAGGAAGAACCTGAAGCTCAGCTCTTCATCAGGAGAAACAGATCTTTCAGGAACCGAAGTGAAAGGGGTTTTCGTCCTTGACATGGTCGCCCACAACAACGAGCACGATCCGGATGTGTTCCAGATATCACCAGGCGATGGAAGTGAAGCGCTGCTCCTTGCCAGCCACGCACATACTGCAAATGAGATATGGAATGAAAACGCAAAACACGGCAACGAGTCCGAGGAAAGAAAAAACTTCCGGCGGGATGCAAAAAGCTCCGATCCTGCTGTCATCCCTGAAATTGCGCCATACACACACCTGCATGGCGAAATACGTCCGCATTACGACATGAAGAGTTCCCTGTTCAACACCGACGGCCAGATTTTTTCGGATGCCGGCATACCTGTTGTCCTTTTCATGGAGAATTACGACATCAGCCGTGCAGGCTATCACGACACCTTGGACACGATGGGAAATATAAACCTTGATTATGGCGCCGGAGTTTCCGCCATCGCGATCGAAGCGGTCGCGCAGACGGCGTGTGCAGATGACAAATGAGCCATGATCCCGAAACCTGATACGTATTTGAAATATCAAGCCTGTACAGGTTCGTGGCTGTAGTCGGCCCTTTTTTCCGCGATCTTCAGCAGTTCCTTCCTCTCGGGGATCTCGTACGTGAAAGACTTTTTATTTCTGGTGGCGGCGGGAAAATGGCGTTTTAGGCGAATCGATTCAAGCTTCTGGAAAAGTCTTTTGGCAAGTTTCTCCGGATCTTTCATCGCCTGGCATTCCCACACGACGATCACGTTCCAGCCGAGTTTGCGAAGTTCGCGTAGGTTCCTGATGTCGCGCCCGACATTCTTCTCGAACTTGCTTTTCCAGAACGCGACCCGGCTCTTGGGAGTCGTCGAGACCTTGCAGCTCCTGTGACGGTGCCAGAAACAGCCGTGGACAAAAACAATGGTCTTATGTTTAGGCAGCACAATGTCGGGGCTGCCGGGAAGTTTCTTGTGTCTGAGGGAGAAGCGGAAACCCATTCGGTGCAGGATTGAACGGACGATTATCTCCGGTTTTGTATTCTTCGACCGGATCCGGCCCATTATCCAACTGCGTTTTTTCCTTGAGAAGACATCCATGGTGGTAATCATAGACAGGATTACAGGATTTACAAGATAAGGATTCCTTTCCACAGACTTTTACAAACTCAGGATTTCATCGTGCCAGTTTTTGCTAGGAGCAAAAACTGGCGGAGAGGGAGGGATTTGAACCCCCGATACCCTTGCGGGTATAGCGGTTTTCGAGACCGCCGCATTCGACCACTCTGCCACCTCTCCTAATATCTAATAATCAAGTATTTGTGATTATTAAAGGTCTTTTTTAATACTATTACTTTACTAATAAACGAACCTCTGTTATATTTGACAACATTGGATAAAATTAACTGGCTCGTAAAGTAAAGGTATTCCTATGGTTTTCAAGCAGAAAGGGAAATCAAAAAATTATTATTTCACCCGGAATATTAAGACGCCTGAAGGCAAGTGGAAGACTAAATGGTTTTGCACCGGCACTGATGATGAGGACGAGGCAAAGCGGTTTGAAAAGCGGATCCTTGACGGCATGGAACGTATCAAGACCACTGACAGGGTAGAGAAATTCCTCTCTGAATATGCCAAGGCGATCACCGGCGAAACTGTCAAGAGTTCAAGATTCCCATTATCGCAAGTATGGAATACCTACGAAAAGAAGCCTGTCCTATCATCTAATACGGAACGAACCAAAAAGATCAAGAAGACCATCTTGAACCGCTTCAATTTATGGATTCAGGAGAATTACCCCATCTGTAAATATATCGATGACGTTACTCCCGAAATGGCGAATGACTTCCTGAAGC
>JBAQUG010000318.1:0-1886 GCA_049297395.1 Victivallales bacterium
TCCTGGGGCTGATGGGTTTTCCAGAGGCGGCGCCTGTCCTGGCCGAGGCGGTGCGTTCCCGTTCCTGGGATGTTGGCTGGAATTATAAGGGCATGGGCCAGTTTGGACCAACCATGAGCAGGCTCGACGCCTTGATCCTGGCGCTGGGACGCACCCGCGAACCGCTGGCGGTGGGCGTGATTGAAGAAAAAATCCGCCAGCTGGACGGCAACGCCAGTTTTTCACATTGCCGGGCAGCGGCGGTCGCCACCGCAGTCCTACGTGATGCCCGTCTGGCACGGGCGCTGGGCAATCTCCTGCGCCAGCCTGGAATCCGTGGACATGCCCGATCCGATCTCCCATCGATCATCGGGCAGGCCAACGGGGATCCGATCGAAACCGAGGCCCGCAACGCCTCGTTGAGGGAATTGTATCTGGCGCGCAGCCTCTATCTGTCGGGCGATGCCGACGGGCTTGGGCGTTCAATCCTGGAAACATACTCACAGGATCTACGCGGCCATTATGCACGCCACGCACGGGCCGTGCTCGCGAGCTCCACGGAAGAAAATCTGCCGCTGGAACTGGCATAGGAAATCCGCAGGGTCCGAATTTTACAAAAACAAATTTTAAGGAGTCGTGCAGAAATAACTCTGTACGGCTCCTGAATGAGACATAAAATGAACAAGGTCTACGATGTGATTGTCGCCGGCGGCGGGCCTGGCGGAGTATGCGCTGCCGTTGCGGCTGCAAGGAAGGGCATGTGCTTGACGACGAAATCCTCAAGATCCTGCTGGACAGGCTCCTCCTCGATTCAGGAGTTGAAATCCTGTACCACGCCCTTGTAGCCGGCGCTGATTCAAAGGAGAGATCGATATCAGGGAAATGGGCGGCATCGACATCCTCTTCTCCACTTCAAGGCTGCGCTGGAGTTCATGACCATGTTGCATTTTCGACTTTCAAGAGTTAGTTTTCTAGGATATTGCAGTTGAAATTAAAAATCGTCAATCGAAAATTGAAAATGCCATGATCATAATCGAACCGCACATACACATGTACTCCAGGACTACCGATGACTACGTGCGGATGTACGAGGCCGGCATACGCGCCTGTGTCGAACCTTCATTCTGGCTCGGGGCGAACCGCCGGTATGCAGGAACATTCTTCGACTATTTCAGCCTGATACTGGATTTTGAAACCGTAAGGTCGAAAAGATTCGGCATCGACCATTTCGCAGCCGTGTCCGTCAACCCAAAGGAGGCCGAGAACACCGCCCTCGCCTACGAAGTCATAGCTGGCATGGATGAATACCTCGGCCATCCGCGCTGTGTCGCGCTCGGCGAGATCGGCTTCAACAATATAAACCAGAAGGAAGAGGAAGTCTTCGCGAGACAGCTCAGCATCGCCCATAAGAGGATGATGCCGGTGATTGTCCACCTCGCCCATTTCGATAAGGTGAAAGCCATCAAATGGACGATCGACGTGATCCGGAACGAGAAGATCCCGGAGGAACTCGTTGAAATAGACCATAACACCGAAGACTCGATGCCTTTCGCGCGCGAAACAGGCTGCTTTACCGGAATGACAGTCTATCCGATCTCAAAACTGACTCCTGAAAGGGTCTCCAGCCTCGTAAAGCAGTTCGGCGCCGACAGGATGATCATCAACGGTTCCGCTGACTGGGGTATATCCGATCCGCTGAGCCTGGTCAAAGTCTGCGACTTCATGAAGAAGGACGGACATCCCGAGAAGACGATAGCTTCAATACTCTTCGACAATCCGAACGCCTTCTATTCGCAGTCGCCGAAGTGGATTCCTGATTTCAACCTGAAGCCGATTGATCCCCATCAGTTCCAGAGGTAGGGACGCCTCTCCGCAGGCGTCCGCGGAAGAACGGCGCGTTGCGGAGA
>JBAQUG010000319.1:0-2111 GCA_049297395.1 Victivallales bacterium
CATTGACCGCCCCACAGCGCTTCTTGAATGAATTCCAGATTGCCTTGATGTCAGGATCGTCTTCCTTGAATGTAATTTTCCCTGATGGAATTTGGACAACCCTGGAGCCCAAAGATTTTTTGAGCATGAACTCATTTGGTGACGTATGCGTCATTCCGTTGACTCTGGAACCGCATAGTCCGATTCTCGAACGCCGGAGGCGCGAATACAGCGCCGCAGCCCCGAAATATTTCAACGCCTCCACGATGATCTTCCGATCGCCGACTTCGCCGAAAACATGAAAGAACGGATGTCCGAGATATTTAAGGAAAGCCCCCAGCTGCTGGCTTCCGCAGAGGGATCCGGTCTCCATGCCCGGCAATGCCCACAAAAGAAGCGGAACTTTGAATTCCTCGATAAAGTCCGTCACCAGATAGTCTTCAAACCAGCAGACTGGAAGAAACACGACCATGTCCGGAAACAATCCGGCGAGTTTTCTGCCGATAACCGCAGATTCCTGATGCGTTGAAACCGTGACGGAAAGAATAACTTCGCATTTGCTTTCCTTGAGAACAGCTTCCAACTCCAGAAGTTTATGCCCGGCGCTCCCGGCCCCGACTTCCAGGGGACTGGATAAAGCAATTACCGCGATTTTCGGAGCAAGTTTGTTTTTCATTATAACCTCCCGCCTGATTCCGCAACGGCCTTTTTAATCATTTGCCTTTTTATCCGATCAGTTTTTTTAAAACCAGCATTTCGAGTTCCTCGTAGTTCCGTCCCTTGATCAGGAAGGCCACCTTCCTATCGTCCAACGACCTGCTGATTTCCAAGAGACGCAGAAAGATTTCACGGCTGTTGCTCAAATGTCTTGTGGCGTCTCCGGCCTTCTGCGTACGCATGGCCTTGACATCGAGGCCAATCCATTCGCCATTGCTGCCATAACCATATTTGTCAAGAATGCGCACCTGGTTGAAGGCCCTTCTCAAATCAACGCCCCCAAATGTCTTGTCCTGATCGTACTTCAAGCCGTTCTGGTCGTTCAGGTGGACGCTCCACAGTTTGTTGTGTGCAAGCGCATACCCCATCTCGTCGGAAGGATCGAGTCCTGCGAGTATCGCATGTGCACTCTCAATCAAACAGCCGACGCGCTCGGGCGCATCAGTGAGAAGCCCCAGTCCGATGGCATGTCCAATGGTTGGAATATACGTGTGGTCCATAGGCTCATTCGGCTTGGACTCTATCATTATCCTGATATTCCCATCATAGTCAAGCATCGTCTGCAGGGCTCCAGCTATCTGCTTGGTTGCTTCGACAGAATCCTTGGCCTCACGGATATAAGTGCCCTCCCGTGCGAGCCAGAGCACAATGTTTTTCGTACCAAGTTCGTTTGCGATATCAATTGTCCGGAGACTGCGTTCCAACGCATATTTCCTGCATGCCGGGTCGTTGCTGGTATATCCGCCATCAATGGTGCGCGGATCCTCCCAAAGGCGCGGAGCGACAAATTCAGCGGTCAACCCGTGCTTGTCGAGCTTCTTCCTTACTTTCTTTGCTCCGGCAATAATCTGATTCGGACTGAGATCATTCATGCCGGGAACCGCGTCGTCATCATGGAACTGCACTCCGTCAAATCCCAATTCCTTATACATCTCCAGCTTCCTGTCAAATGCAATACTTTGGCGGACAGCGGGGCCGAACGGATCCGCACCCTCGTGAATATTCCACGGACCAAAAGAAAACCTGAATGTTCCTCTCATAATCATCCTCCTGATAGCTTATTTATAAACCAATTAAAATTCATTTCCCGAAAATCCTGTCTTGTACTAATTGTCAAGCATATATACCATCCCACTTTTCAAGGATCTTGCCGATATTCCTCGAAATCGCTTCATCCGGCGGCAGAGCATCATTTTCAGCGAGCAGATCTGCGACTTTCGCAGAGGCAAGAGCCACGCAGTCTGGAGATCCCTGTTTCTGCCAGTTGCCATGGTTCATGCCGGCTATGACCGTCGGCTCGACGTGTTCTCCAGATCTCAAATGTTCGACGGTATGCTCGTGATCAATAAAGCTTCCGCGATGACCTATTTCCATGATGACTTTTGCGGCGACGGTTTTAGCGTTCACCTCTATTC
>JBAQUG010000320.1:0-10468 GCA_049297395.1 Victivallales bacterium
GATTATGCATGAGCCCGAAATGATGTTCCCGAGTCCCTCGGAGTTTTTCCTCCGCGCAAGGAAGAGTGCGCCGGCTATGGCGCCGAAACCTGCAGCGCCGGTGAGAAACCCCAGGGTTTCGGAGTTCCCATGGAGGACATCCTTCGCATAGACAGGCATCAGGACGCTGTAGGGCATTCCGACCAGGCCGGTCACCGCGCCGAATATGAGTATGTTCCTGATCCTGCTGAAACCTGCCGCATATTTCAATCCCTCGAAGAGTTCTTTCAGCGGATGCTGCCTTTTCACTTCGAGGATTCTTATTTCATCCGTGTCCATTGCCGAGAGGGCGATGAGGACGGCTATGAAGCTGAAGGCGTTGATGAGAAAGCAGGCCCCCTCGCTGCTTCTGGCAATGATCATTCCTGCGATGGCGGGTCCGATCAGTCGCGCGCTGTTGAAGAGGAAGGAATTTAGGGCTATGGCGTTGCCGACGTCATCCCTTCCGTCAACTATGTCGTTTACAAAGGAATGTCTTGCAGGCATGTCGAATGCATTGACGCAGCCGAGGAGGAAGCTGATGGAAATGACCTGCCATACTACGATGTTCCCCTTGAAGAAAAGGAGCGAAAGGATGAAGGCGAGGAGCATCGACATGAACTGCGTCGTCAGAAGTATCCATCTGCGGTTCCACCTGTCTGCGCAGACGCCTCCGACAGGTGTAAGGAAGAATACCGGTATCTGTGCAGCAAAACCGGCTACGCCCAGGAGCAGGGCGGAGTTTGTAAGACGGTAGACCAGCCAGCTGACTGCGATCTGCTGTATCCAGGTGCCCATCAGGGAAACGCCCTGTCCGGTGAAGAATAGCCTGTAGTTCTTGTGATGGAATGCCCGGAGTGCGTGGTGTCCGGAAAGATATTCGGAGAGCTTCATCTTTAGTGTCTTTGTTTCACACTTCTATGCTTTAAGCGTATATAAAACTCGAAACTCGAAGCACGAAAACCGAAACAAGCTCGAAATAATGAAAACATCAATTCTTAAAACAATGTTTGAAACATTTGAAAATTCATTAATTCCCAGTTTGTTTCGAATTTCGATATTCGGATTTCGAGTTTGGGTTGCGGGCGAAGCCCGCCTCAGTATCTTAAAAGTTAAATCTTGTGTTTTCGGCGCAAGATATTTTCCGTTTTCCATGTTCCCTTTTGGTTCCGGCCATGCCGGGTTGGGGAATCATCTATTGTTTGAAGTGTTCAATCCCTGCTGTGAATCATATACGATCTGTCCCCGGCATACTGTCATTCTGACCGTATTTGTCTTTGAATCGAAGAATGTGATGTCGGCTGTTTTTCCGGGGCGGAGTTCGCCGCGGTCATTGAGGCCGATGCTTTTCGCGGGATTATATGTGAGGCAGGCGGAAGCCTCTGTGTTTTCAAGATGTGTGAAGGCGATCAGGTGCCGCCAGCCCCGTTCAAGGGTCATGGTGGAGCCCGCAAGTGTTCCGTCGGCCGTGGTGACTTTTCCTTTTTCTATGTGGATCTCGGAATCTCCGACATGGTAGATGCCATCATGCATTCCAGTACCCTGGATGGCATCGCTTATTCCCACGACCTTGTCTTTTGGTTTTGTCCTGCAGGCCAGATCGACCATCTTCGGATGGATATGCGAGCCGTCGAGAATTATTTCAACATGTATCCTGTCGTCGGTGAGCGCTATTGCGGTGAGGCCGGCCGTCCTGTGATGCAGCGGAGGCATCCCATTATATACGTGCGTGCACCGCCTTGCTCCGGCGTCCACTGCCTTCAGGACGGAAACTTCATCGGCCAGGCTGTGCCCCATCGACGGGATGATATTGTTCTCCAGGAGGATCTCGATCAGCTTGATGGAGTTGTCGAGTTCAGGCGCAAAGGTCATGATCCTGATCATGTTCTTCCCTTCTGCAATCATCTCCCTGGCTTCTCCAATGTCGATCTGGCGGATTTCCTGCTCATACTGCGAGCCATGTTTTTCCTTGTTGAGGAAAGGTCCTTCGACGTTGATCCCCACGGGGACGGCGCCTAGGACGTGGTTCGCCCTGATTATCTTCGTGAGGCTTGAAATGGCCAGGATCATCTTTTCATGCGAGGCGGTCACTATTGTCGGCAGAAATGACGTGATTCCGTGTGAAGCAAGAGTTACGCTCATGGGTGTGATGTCGCCGCATGCGGAAGATGACGTGCAGTCGAATCCTCCTGCGCCATGGATGTGCGTGTCGATTATCCCCGGTGTCGCATATGTGTCGGGAAGCTCTATCACCTGGAGTCCGGGTTCCTTCTCGAAGGCGGAGGATCCGCCGAACGCCAGGATTTTCCCGTCCTCGCATAGGATGCCAGGATGGGATATCTTCCTGTGCGGAGTCAGGCAGTAGTCTGCAAGATAGAGAATTCTGTTGCTCACGTCCGAATATTCCTGTATCTTTGTCAAAATTTTAACATGATGAAACCGACAAAAAATAATTTAACTTAACATCAATGACTTACAACACTTCTTTGCTTTCTTTTTGAAATAACGCTTGTGAATTTTAAATGAAATATTAACTTTGATTCGTTGTCCGGCGGGCAAGAAGAGTTGAATGTTAATAACTTGTCAATAAGTTTATAATAATTCCTGGAATTCGAGTATTAAGTTTCGCGGGTTGGGCGCTTTGATGTGTTTGCTCCTGCGAAATCCTGCCGGAAAACCTCTCAGACGCATTTGTTTTAGGTGGAAAGCTGGATTTAGCCTCAAATTAGAGGCTTCTGGGATGGATGGGGGAAATTTTTAAGTCTTGTTATAATCAATTTTGAATTTCAAGGCGTTTTTTAAAAAAAAAATAAAAAAACATAAAAATTTGCTTGTTTGTAGATATGTGTTAATAAGTAGGGACTGTTGTCTGCTTAATATCGAATGGGAAGTCAATATGCACAAGGGGATTGAAATAGATCAGGTCTGGATTTCAGCCTGTAAAAATATAAGAGACGAGATCAAGGATTTGGAGACGTTCAACCGCTGGATCGAAATAATCACGCCTGTTTCCATAAAGGCTGACAAGGCGGTCCTCGGCGTCCCGAATGATTTCACCGCAAGATGGATCCAGGAACATTTCGAGGACATAATTTCCAATGCGTTGAAAGCCGAACTCGGAAAAACCGTCAGGATAAAATTCGAGACCGGACATGAGCCTCCGGCCAAACACGAGCAGCATCTTGAGAAGAGGAGTGCCGCGGTTGCCGAGAAGAAACGCCAGGCATCGTCCTGCTTCGAGGCGTCTTCCGCCCCGAACTGCAACCAGCGCTTCACCTTCAATAATTTTGTCGTAGGTCCTGAGAACTCCCTCGCGTATGAGGCGGCATTGAGCGTCATGCAGCCCAGTTCGGGGCTCTCGGTCAATCCCCTTTTCATATACAGTTCGCCCGGCCTCGGCAAGACCCATCTCCTCCAGGCTGTCGCCAACGAGGCTATGAGGATCAACAAGAGACTTGTCGTCGAATATCTCCGCTGCGAAGACTTCCTCAACATGTATACCGACTCGATCCGCACCAAGAACCATCACAGTTTCAGGGACCGTTTCAGGAAAGTGGACTATCTCCTGATTGATGACATACATTTCCTCGCCGGCAAGAAAAATCTGCAGGAGGAGTTCTTCAATACTTTCAACAAGCTGCATAACGAGGACAAGAAGATACTCCTGACTTCCGACAAGACTCCTGCTGAAATCAACGGGCTTGAGCACAGGCTCATCTCACGGTTCGTCTCCGGACTCATTGTCGAGATCACGCCTTTCAGCGAGGAGACCAAGTTCGCAATCCTCCGGAAGAAACAGGAGGAGCATCTTATAAAGTTCGATGACAAGGTCCTCTGGTTCATTGCCCAGAACACAAATCCTGATGTCAGAAAACTTGAAGGCGCCCTGAGGCGTCTCATCCTCTACTCTTCTGTGAGGAAGATTCAAATTGATCTCAGCATTGCCCAGGAAGTCCTCAAGGATTTCCTGGCTGAAATGGCCGCTGTCCGCCTGACAGTTGAAACAATCCAGAAGAAAGTAGCTGAATACTTCGATCTCAGAGTCTCCGACCTCACCAGCAACAAGCGTCCCGCCAACATAGTTGGTCCGAGGATGATTGCCATGTTCCTTTGCAGGAAGATGACCGACAAGTCCCTTCTGGAAATAGGGGAGGCATTTGGGAGGAACCATGCTACCGTCATCCATGCCTATAACAAGGTCGAGAGGGAGTTTTCATCCGATGAACAGATGAAACGGAAGATTTCCCAGCTTGAGAGCAGACTCCAGGTAGCTTGAATTTAGGTGTAGGAATTTCAAAGTTGTCAGGTGTCTGGTGTCAGGAAAGATTTTCCTCCCCTGACACCTGAACACTGACACAAAGTTGCGGCCCTTGGCCGCCTAATTAATTAACTCCGTGAAAAATTTATGCTCTTAGACTACCACATACATACCTACCTCTGCAAACATGCCGACGGCACACCGGAAGAATACGTTGAATCGGCCATTAGGAATGGAATAACCGAAATAGGCTTTTCGGATCACTGCCCATGGCCTCTAGGATTTGATCCCAAGTACAGGATGACCGCGGAGCAGTTCCCGCTATACCGAAAGATCGTTTTAGATTTGAAGGCTGAATTTCCGGAAATCAAAATAAAATACGGACTTGAAGTCGACTGGGTCGGTGGAAGGATGGATGAGGTATTCAGCAACATTGGCAAGGAGAACTTCGACTACCTGATTGGTTCCGTCCATTATATTGACGATTTTCCGTTCGACAGTCCTGATTTTGCCGATAAATGGAACGAAAAGGAATTCATCGAGAAGGTGTGGTCCCGCTATTTCGAACTGCTCCTTGAAATGGTTGAGAGTGGCAAGTTTGACATCATTGGACACTTCGACCTTCCAAAAAAATTCGGATATTATCCTTCTGCCATGGACAGGATCGGGGAAATGGTGAAAAATATTTTCAAGGCCGCCGCAAAAAACAAGATGGCGGTCGAGATCAACACATCCGGACTCAGAAAACCCGTAAAGGAGATGTATCCATCATTGGATATCCTGAAGATGGCAAATAAGGCGGGTATCGCGTTGGTCCTTGGCTCCGACTCCCACTCTCCAGCAGAAATAGCTGCGAACTTCGCAGATGCCGTGAAACTTGCGAAATCCGCAGGATACGACAAGATCTGCTCCTACAGCCAGCGCAAGCCCACCCTGCTTCCCCTGGGATGACGCGAGTTGGACAACCGAATATAGAATCCACTGCGGCGGAAACATTCGAACTATGAAGTGAGGTGATTTCAAAACTCAAGAATCGGTCATGGCTCCGCATCGCTTCGCTCGGCTAAGGGCCCGCTAAAAAATAACTTGGGCATTTGACGGGAGATACAGGCGGTAAAGATTCACTGAACCATGTTCGTTCAGTGAATCTTTACATCTAATAAAACGCGAGATGAACAGTTTGTACGGATTAAGTAAACGACATAGTTTACTGAATACGTACGGGCTGGCGTTCTTCCGGCCGCTTATCACGTTGCTCAATCGTCAAATATCTTCAGATATTCTCCTCTTTGGCACCATGTAATCAATCCGAAATATTCGCCAGCAAATACCCAAGTTATTTTTTAGCGGACCCTAAGTCGCGGTCATAGTTTTGAAATTACCTCAAATAATAGAGGTTGTCTGGCTACTCGAATAACATCTCACCCCATGTTCCCGGATACAGCCACGCCTCCAACGGCTCGTCGCTGACCAGGTTGGTATCCTTGTTGGACAGGTAGATGCGCGCGACGTTGCGCAGCCCCTGCGGATCGGAGGAGATGAAGCCGACATCGCCACGAATAGGAACTCCCGCCGCCGGCCGGCCGCCGAGCGCCTTCCATGGAATGGCCGCCTCAACGACACAGCGATTTGATTCTACCTTCACCACCACCTTGGCATCCGCCAGCAGTTCAACGCGATCGAGGGTCTTTGGTCCCACGCCGGAGCTGTAGGTCTTCCGGGAGGCCGCCGTGGCGTCTTTTGCCACCGGCACCATCAGAACCGCCGCCGGTTTGCCGGCCATTGGGGCGATAACAATCCGCAGATCACCTTCCACGGGCTCCGCATGCACGCCAGCCTTGGGGTTGAGTCCTAGCTGGATGTCCACAGCGTCCCCCGTCTTGAAGAGCCGGGTGAAATCCTTGCCCTCGTTTTTCCAGGGCGAAGCATCCTTGACCGCAAAGCGGGCATAGAGATTGTTGTCATCATAGGCCAACTGCACGGTCGCGCTGTCGGGCTGGCCTTCGCGCGTAATAGCCAGGCTTGGAGCCTCTTTCCATGCCGCAGGGGTTCCATCGAAAGTTGGCGGACGGATCAGTTTCCGAACCGCAACCCGCTTCGCCGCCTTGCCGGCGGACGTAACCGCGCGGCTGGCATTATCGACCGCTGCCGCGGCCAGTATCGCGGCATCCAGCGTGAGGATACCACCGTCGAATCGTTGAATGGTCTCCAAGCCCATGACCTCCTGGATCATGGCGCCCTCACGAGGCATGCCCGTGGTCACGCGAATCTTGCCGTCGGACTGCTTGCCGAACCAGCCGTTGAACGGTTCGTCGCCGTTGGTGAAATGCTCCATTGTCCGCCCCAGCAGCGCTTCTTCCGTAGTTGGCAGGAAATCGCCCGGCAGACGACCGTCCTGGAACAATGCCCCCACATAAAGGCCGTCGGTAGTCATCAGGAAATCCTGGCCCAGATTGCCGCGCATCAGAAAAACGCTTCCCGCCTTGTCGCTGACGTGTGCCACACCACAGATTTTCAGCGGCCCGATCAGCATTCCCGGCTTCGGCATCGTCGCCGCGTGCGAACCATGCACGCCGGGAAAGGGATTGGGATACGACCATTCGATCCGGTCGTTCTTCAGATCGACGCCGATCAGTTGCCCTGGCCCCGGGTATCCTTTCCAACTGAGGCACAGCAGGCGGTCTTCCCCAGGCACTGGTACCAGGTCCCCGAGGTCTTTCACCCCCAGCGTGCGCATGCCCGCCGGGCCGTAACGGGGAGAGCCATCCGTGTCGAAGCTCACGGGATGGTAGGCCGTCAGTCCTCCGGTATGGATGGCGAGGGTCTTTCCGTCCAGACGTCCCCCCCACCAATTGCCGCCGGCAATATTTCCGGGAACGAACGTGCATTCGTCCGGCGTCACGCGTCCGTCCTTGTTCAGATCATTCCAGAAGACTCCGTCTTTTGCCTTCTGGTTCGTCAGGTCGAGATCGGGCAGTTGCCTTTTCAGCTCTTCGACGGAGGTGATTGCGGCCACCGGCCGCCATGAATCTCCATCGCGCTTATACACGGCGTGGGACTTGCCATCCTGTCCGATGAAATAGATGAATTCCCGTTTGATGCCGTTGATCTGAGTCATCGTGAAGATCGGATTGGAAAACCAGTGTGGATGTGTCCACAAGGGGAACGCTTCGCCTTTCTTCGGATCAGGGATCCAGAGGATCCTTGTCAGCTTCCAGGAGCGGTTTTTTTTGTCGAGTTTGAACTCCATCGGGCCGCAATAGGCGAGGGTCGGATCCTCCTCGTGCAGATAGCAGAGCGTGCCCGCATAGGCGGTGTTGCCGATGTAATCGCGCACCAGCTTCCCGTCAGCCTGTCCTGAGCCTGCCGAAGGGCGGCCCCACACAGACACCCGCCTTGGGAAGTCCCCGCTCTCGACAACCCATATATTCCCCTTCGCATCAACGGCCACGGAACTCATATGCATCATCGCCTGCTCATCGAACAAGCCGTGAAGTGGGCGCCCGCCTTTTTTCCCGCAAGTGTATACGAGTTTACCATCCGGGTTATAGGCCTTCACCTGACTTTCCGGCCCGGTGTCCGCCACGACAATGTTGCCATCGTGATCCACTGCCAGCGCAGCCGGCTGGACAAGATCCGTCACTGGAATCGGAGAGACCAAGCCGGATTTTTCGTTGATTGCGCAGATTTTTCCATCCACGATGCCATACAGCTTACCGTCCTTCGCATAGGCCAACCCGGCAATGGCCGGCAGGTCAAAGCCCCCAAGCGGAGCCGCCGTCCGCGCGTCGGCGAAAGCCAGGCGCGCCGTCAGTTTTTCCTTCGGAGGGTCGTAGTCGAATTCCAGTTTCACGTCCGTCCAGCCGGTCGGGTTGATCGCCACCGCCTGCCTGCGGAAATAGCCGCAGGAGTCCCTTTTCGCATCAAGGAAGGTCGCCGACACTGTGGCCTGTGTAATTCCCTCCGGCTCCTTGGCGCGCACTTTGGCAAGGAGAACGAAATGATTGCCTTTGTCGAGAAGCGGCGCGCCGATTTCCTTGATGACCCGGTGACCGGGGAAAGTCGGTTTCGGATCGATCGTCATCGCCAGAAACTTGTTCCCGCTGGCCGCCGGAAGTTCCGGGCTGGCCGTCAACACCTTCACCTCTTTGGTAAGATACCCATAACAGTCAGACGCCCCTTTCTCAAAGTCACCATTCCCCAATGCAGGGCCGACCAATTCGGTTTGCTTGACCCCTTGCGGCGCTTCCGACTGCACGAAGCGGATGTCATCAATATAAAGCGTCCAAGCTTCCCTAGTCTTCGCGTTGTTAGGCATCCCCTCGACCCAGACCTGAATGGTCGCAGGAACCTGGGGCTCTGGCGCGGCAACCCCCACGGCCATCCGATCCGAGCCCACCGCGAGGGCCGTCACAGCGCCGTGCCGGCCAGTTCCGACGATGCCATCGATTGGCAACTCGAACGGCAGCGATTTGCCGTCGCGCAAGAACGGCTGGTAGGTGCCGTCCGTCTTGCCGTAGCGACACAGGCGCGGCGACCTGTCCGACGAGTTCATCGTGCTGCCGATCACGGCAAAGACGTACTCGTCATTGGCGGTCAGTTTTACAGCGCCGCGCTTCTCACCCCATTTCTTGCGGCCGTCAGGCGCAATTCCGATCGTGCCGCTGCCGCCTTCGGCGAAGGTAAAGCCGATGGCCATCCAATCCCCGGCGGCCGCCACGCTGCTGGGTCCAATGTGATCCGCCCCCCAGCCCCCGCTGCCATCCGCAGTCGCCCACGGCGGTGTCCCGGGGTTGTAAAAGCACATCTCGTATTTCGCGCTCAAGCCCTCGTGCGTCAGGCCGCGAACCTTGTAGGTTCCGGGTTTGACTGGCTTGCCCGCATCGTCCAGGCAGTCCCATTTGACCTCGACATCCCGCGTTTCGCCTTGCTCTTTCACCCCATAGTCCATGGGAGCCACGTCGCCTGCCAAATTGCGCACGCGATTGTCCTGGTCGTCATTGATCGCGATTGTAAATTTCCTGGCCGAAGCCGGCACGCTCACGCGCACCGGTACGACACCTTCGATCCGGGTATCCTGTGAAACCGCGGCCCCGTACTCGCGCCGCGACACGTTGCCCTGCGCCACCAGGCGCGCGTCGCCCCAGGCGGTCTGGGTGGTCCAGTAGAACAAGCGGTCCGTTTTTCCCGGCTGCATATTGTCCGCATACCGATGGATCGGCGGAGCCTTGCCGCCGCTGACATCGCCCCACAGGAACTCGCAGCCCAGGCGCATGACGAGATCCGCCTTGATCTCAGGCACCTGCCTGTAGATGACTTTCCAGGGGATTCTGATCTCCTGTACGTATCCAAGACCATCCGCATCGGCCCGGTACGCCATCTCAACACCCTGACCCAGTTCGGTTCCGCCTGGCTTGGCGACCAGCAGCGTTTCATCCAGGCCGTCACGCTCGCTGCGCGGGTTCTTCCAGTGCGCCAGCTGCATGACCGGCTGCTTACGGGCCGCGTAATACCAGGTGGTAAGCCACAACGGATGGTCGGTCAATACGCGCATCTGCCAGGCATCGGCCTTCCAGCCGTCGCCCGGATTGATCATCGGATCGATCACGCTGAACATCGGTGCGGGATCCTTCCACTTGGCGGCCAGGTAGAGGTTCGCATTGTCCCACATGGCCGCGACCTCCACCGAATAGCGCTCACGTACCGCCGCCTCGGCAAACACCCAGATGCGGCCCGACCAGTCCCAGTCGGACAGGTCGCCGTCTATCATGACTTTGCCGGGGACAGGCACCACCTGAATCCCCTCATTCTGGCTCTGCTGCCCAATCATGTTCTGGTCGGCCCCCCAGGTGGTGCCTGCCAGCATGGACGCCAAAATTGCCACACATACCCATCCAACAGTCTTTCGTTCAGTTATCATGGAGATCCCACTTTCTCGTTAAGGAGCCGTACAGAAATAACTTTTACATTTGCTGGCTGGGATTTTGGATTGATTATCATGATGTTTGAGAGGAGCATATCCGAAGATATGCAACGAGCAAACAGCGTGATAAGCGGCCAAAAGAACGCCAGCCCTTCGGGGCGTAATTCCATGTATTTGTCTTCTTCGTTGCTTCACCCCTTACGTATGTCCCATACGCGCGGGGCTTGCGCCTCGAATCCAAACACCTGTATTTTCCGCCAAATGTCAAA
>JBAQUG010000321.1:0-12105 GCA_049297395.1 Victivallales bacterium
GACTTGTCTTCCGCACCGAGGATCTTGCTTTCCATTTCCTTGAGTTCCGGAGTGATGAACCGCTCGCCGTTCACCAGTGTCTGCTTGCGGGTGTAGTCTGACGGGACATTCTCAAGATTGCTCTTGCTTATCTCGATATAGTAGCCGAAGACGTTGTTGAACCTGATCTTCAGGGATTTTATTCCTGAACGCGCCTGTTCCTTTGTCTGGAGTTCGGCGATCCAGTTCTTTCCTTCCGTCGAGGCTTTTCTCAGTTCATCCAGTTCGGCATTGCATCCTTCGCGGATGATTCCGCCTTCATTGAGCACCGCAGGAGGTTCGTCGGCTACTGTCCTGCCTATTTCAGCCGCAAGTTCAGGCAGTTCATGGAGCTTTTCGCGGATTTCGCAGATCAGCGGTATGTCGAAGCCTTTCAAAAGGTTCCTGATGTCGGGTATCGATTCCAGGCTTTTCGCCAATGCCGCCATGTCCCTGGCATTTGCGCTTCCGATGTTCAGGCGTGCGATGATGCGTTCGAGATCCCTGACGGAGTTTATCACCTCCATGAGCTCGGCGAGAGTCACGGGGTCGTCCTTGAACGCTGAAACCGCATCAAGTCTTGCGATGATCGCATCTTTGCTGTTCAGAGGCCTTACGAGCCACTCCCTCAGCATGCGGCTCCCCATCGGTGTTGCGGTATGGTCGAGGACATGAAGGAGGGTTGACTCCTTTTTGCCTCCCAGCATCGGTTCGACAAGTTCAAGGTTGCGCTGGGAAATAGAGTCGAGAACCATGTACTGGCTGCTGTTGTATGTCTTCAGCAGGCTGACATGGCCGGCGTCGTTACGCAGGTTTTCCCTGACATAGTGGAGGATTGCACCAGCAGCTGACACTCCGGTCTTCATTGTCCTGCATCCGAATCCGTCGAGTGACGCGACCTTGAAATGCCTCTTTAGAAGTTCGGTTGCGGTATCGGTCGCGAAGATCCAGTCGTCGAGAGGAGTCCACATTATGTTTCCGGACACGCGGGGCTGGGAGTTCTTCTCCTTCCATTCGGTGAAGAGCGATTCGGGCAGGAGGCATTCCGCCGCGTGCAGGCGGTGGAGCTCGGTTTCAAGCTCCTCGGACTTTGAGAACTCTGTCGTCCTGAAATCTCCTGTGCTGATGTCGAGTGATGCGAGCCCGTAAGTCCCCTTGATGAAGGAGAGCGCCGCCAGGAAATTATTTTTTTCGGGGGAGAGGATGCATGCGTCGGTTACGGTTCCAGGCGTGATAACGCGGGTTATCTTGCGTTTCACGATCCCCTTTGCGAAACGCGGATCCTCCATCTGTTCGGCGATTGCGACCTTGATCCCGGCCTCAAGCAGGCGGGGGAGGTAGTTTTCAATGGCGTGGTAGGGAAGTCCGCACATCGGGACATCGGCGCGTTTTGTGAGGGTCACATCCAGTATCGGCGCTGCGAACTTCGCATCCTCGAAGAACATCTCATAGAAATCACCCAGACGGAAAAGCAGGACGACATCCTTCGGCAGTTCAGCCTTCATATCGCGGTACTGCCGCATCATCGGTGTCAGATTGTCGTTCATATCAGATTTCTTCCACAGGCAGTATCTGTTTTGAATGCCTTATAGTAAGAATAAAAACCTTTTTCTTGCCAAACTTGTATATTATCCTGTAATTTCCAAACAGAAGCTCTTTAAGATCCTTTCTATCGGGAATTTCGGGAATAAATCTTCCGCTTTCAGGAAAGGTTTCAAGTCTTTTTGCATAATTAAGCAGTTTATCCAGCCACTTATCCGCCTCCATGGCGCTGTCAAGGGATATGTAGCGATGGATTTCGGAAAGCCGGGATATTGCGAGATCTGTCCAGATTATTTTCATTTGTGATTAAGGACAAGCGCCATGACTTCTGAATGTGGGTGGACTTTTCCTTCCCTGATCTGCTTTTCGGCTGTGTCGATATCCTGGAGCAGTTCAGCTCTTTCTTGGAGGAGCTCGAACTCCTTTATGTCTATGAGAACGGCGACTCCTCTACCCCTCTGGGTAATGACCATTGGCCTCTTTGTGTCATGCACCTGCCTTATGCAGCCTGCGGCGCCAGCCCTGAAGTCGGAGAGAGGTCTTATGTCTTTGTCAAGAAGCATTCTGACCATGGAATATACTCCTGGATGATTTGCAATTGTACTGTTAATGATACAGTCTGTTGTAATAAATTCAAGAAATGGATTTTATTTGGATAATGGATTCAACTGGATGATCCACGGGCAGAAAGTTATTTTTTTGCTCTTTGTAATTACACATTTAAACCCTAACCCTTAAAAAATAAAGAAATTAATAAATAACACATGTCACAAATCAGCCTTTAAGTGTCAATTATATGGTAGGAAGCAGTTTGAAGGGATTTTGTTATGGATAATAAGATTACAGGCAAAAATATTCCTGACAGCAAGGCTTTTGAGATCCTTGTCCGCGAACACCATAAAAGGCTTATTGCCTATGCGTTGTGCCTGGTCAGAGACGAGAGTACGGCCGAAGATATTGTTCAGGACTCGTTTGTAACGGCTTTCCTAAAGATAGAAACATTTGACACTTCAAAAAGTTTTCCAGCCTGGATGAGAGGAATAATAAGAAACAAGCATCTTGAATATCTCCGAACCAGAAAAGAAGTATTTCTTGACGAAAACCAGTTGGATTCACTTGAGGAATCCCACCTCCTCTGGGATGCTTCCGACAAAGAGGATTCAGACCTGTTTCATTTTCTCGCCGAATGCATAAGGAAACTTCCCGAAATATTGAGCGCTCCCATAAGATATTTCTATTTTAATAGGTTGAGCGGCAGCGAAGTGGCGGAAAAGATGGATTGCAACGAGGCAACGGTCAGGAAAAGACTTCAGCGAGCAAGGACTGAGCTTGAAATCTGTATTAACAGCTCCATTTCCGGAACAGATTACAAAAACGGTACGGACTATGAATAAAAAAGAGAAAAATAAAGAGGCAGTATCCGGCAATTCCAGTGATAAGCCGGCAATGGACGGAATGCTCAGGGAAATAGCCCGGGCCGGGGAAAAACCAGATGAGGCTTTTGTCCGAAAGGTGCTGAGATCAATAAGGGAGAAAGTGCCTTCACCTGTGACCATGGCTGATGTCAGGGACTTCTGGGGGCTTTTTTTCAATAGGACATTCCAGAAGGCTGCTGCGATAGTTCTATCTGCTGCAGTCCTGTCAGTTGCCGCCCTTTCCTTCAACATATTAAGCGCAAAAGCCGATCCTGCGGAAATTTTTATTTACAGCCACAGGAATTTTTCTCCTGATCAGAAGCTTTCATTCAGGGTGTTCATACGCGACGGACAGACTGCGACGGCGATTCAAAACAAGGATCTTGAAATATTATTGAAGGACTGCAACGGGAAAATTATTGGGACCTATAAGGCCGTCACCGACAATAATGGCATAGCCGTGGTCGAGAAGGCGTTCCCTGAGATAAGAGAGGGGGACTACAAGATTGAAGCGTATGTGATGAATACCCGCCAGAAAGTCAATGCTGAACGCCAGATTTCTGTCAGGCGCACCTATAAGTGCATGCTGTCAACCGACAAGCCAGTCTATCAGCCGGGACAGATCATAAACATAAGAGCGCTTACAATGGAGACATCGTCAATAAAGCCGGCAACCGGCAGGAATGTAAACCTGGAAATCTTTGATCCTAAAGGGAACAAGGTTTACAGGAAGGAATTGAAGACTTCTGATTTCGGAATAGCCGCAACTTCGTTCCTGCTTGCAGATCAGGTCAACATGGGCGATTACAGCATAAAGGTTTCCATAGGTAACACCGTTTCCGAGAAGACCGTAGAAGTGAAGAAATATGTTCTGCCTAAATTTTCTATTTCCATGAAGACAAATCAGGGTTTTTATAAACCCGGAGAGATTATCAGTGGTACCGTCAACCTTTCATATATGTTCGGAAAACCGGTTTCAGGTGCGGATATCACCGTCACGGCATCTGATTTCACTGATAAGTTCAACGAATTTTCATCGGTGAAAGGAAATAGCGACACCGAAGGCAATTATGAGTTCAGCATTCCGTTGAAGGATTATTTTACGGGTAGCCATCTTGAAAGTGGCGATGCTTTTGTGAAATTGGATGTTTCAGCCATGGATTCCGGCGGACACAAGCAGGCATCGTCAAAAAAGACTGTTATCTCCAAGGACACGTTCAAGATTGAATTCTTCCCTGAAAACGGAAGGATTCTGCCTATCCAGACCAATTTCTATCTCTTTGCATGTTATCCCGATGGTTCTCCGGTCAAGGCTGAGATCAATATTGAAAAGATTGGATCTGTTTCGACCGATGAGAATGGTATTGCCATGTTCAAGGCTACTCCTCATATCAACGACACAGTACCTGGCAACGCAGATAATAAGCCGCCTATTTTCCCTGTCTTCGGCAAAAGAAGCAACGTTAGTTCTGGTATTCCATGCTGGAGTTTATCATATACTGTAAAAAGTGCCGATAACCGCGAGCAATCCGGAAAGAAATCCTATTCAATAGATTCGTTGCCTGAGAACTTCATCCTCCGTACGGACAAGGCTGTATATAAGGTTGGTGATACGGCAAAGGTGAATATAATGACTTCCGCAGAATCAGGAATATTCTTTCTCGATGTCGTCCGCAACGGTGTCTGTATCCTGATGAAAACGGTCGAAGTGAAAAACAAGGAAGCCGAATGTTTCATAGATATAGATGACAAGCTTGTCGGCACGCTTCAGATTCAGGCATATAGGATACTTCCTGGAGGCGAGATAGTTTCTGATCTCAGGCTCATACAGATCAACGATCCGAAGAGCTTGAAGATAACAACCCGGCTGGACAAGGATAAATACCTGCCCGGCGGGAACTGCGCTGCGAAGTTCGCAGTTGAAGACAAGAACGGCAGGCCGGTTGTTGCCGCATTGAGCCTTTCCGTTGTGGACGAGGCCGTTTTTTCACTTTGCCAGATGCATCCCGGCTTTGAAAAGATGTATTTCCTCCTGCAGGAGGAGCTTCTCAAGCCAAGATACCAGATAAAGGCGGTTCCGCAGATATTTCCTGACATGGCGGGAAATGAAAAAAGCTATCAGCAGTCGGCAGGAATGCTTCTCTCAAACGATATGAAGATAAACAAGGCCGAATTTACGGCAGGTGAAAGTTTTGCTAAAAGGAAGCAGGGATTGGATGAAACGAAAAGCAGATACGAGGAAAGCCTAATTTCAGGAATAATATTTACGCTTATTGGCATTTTCTTTTTGATGATTTTGCCGGCATTGCTTCTTGGATTGAAAAGGACTTTGATTCCTGCGGAAAACACTTATGAATTCATAAAGTGCGACAGGTATGAATGGGAGAGTTCATTGTCATCAATTACCTGGAAATGGATTGCATGCGTTCCTATGGTGGGCTACTGCATCGTGCTTCTATGTCTCAGGCTAAAAATAGTGGACGGATTTCTGTTATATTGGCTATTCGCTTTATTTATTATTACGCTTCTTCCTGCGCTGATTTCTTTTTTCGGATACAGGAAAGCTCTTGAGAAGTTTTTCAGACTGTCCTGGAAAGTAGACTTTTCACACAAGGCCCTCTTACCGACATTCTATGCCTATCCTCTTTATATCCTCATAACTGCATTGGTTGCGACGGTTACTTTATGCATGCCTGTCAATAGGCATTTATTAGAAATTTATTTTTTGCTCATCTTGTCAATAGGTGCGACCATATATTCCGTGTATGCCTGCGGGGTAACGACATTCACGGGCGGTTCGATGTTTTCGAGTCCTGTAGTCCGCCAGGTGCCAGCAAGAGGGCTCGGAAGGAGAATGGGGGAATCTCCCGCCGTTTTCATATTCATGGCGTTCTTTTTCTATGGTCCAATAGGCTTGATACTGATACTTGTTCCGATCACTGTTATCAGCATGTTCATGCCTTTGATTTGTACAGTAAATAAACTCGGTGGTGGTGACGGTGGATGGGGTGGTTATGGAAATTCTACGCAGGAAGTGGGGAAGCCTTTCATTGATCAGGATGAAATATGTGTTGATAAGACCATTGGCACTGCTCGCATACGCCGTTACTTCCCGGAGACACTGCTATGGATTCCTGAAATAGTGACAGATGAGAACGGAAAGGCTTCCGTGGAGATTCCGCTTGCTGATTCAATTACGACTTGGCGGATGTCGACCGGGGCTGTTGATAAAAACGGAAGACTCGGTTCCTCTGAGGATAAAATCACAGTATTCAAGGATTTCTTTGTAGATATAGATTTCCCGGTGAAGCTCACCCAGCACGATATTGTCAGCATCCCTGTGACTGTTTATAATTATCTGAATGAATCCCAGACCGTGAAGCTTGAACTCGTGGACAATGGCTCGTTTAGGATTTCTGATTCGCTTAAAAAGGAAATTGTTATTCTTCCAGGGCAGGTGAAGAGCATATATTTCACCATTGAAGCTGTAAAGCCTGGGAAGCATTCCCTCACAGTTAAGGCGCTTGGGAAGAACAGCGCAGATGCGATAGAGAGGAATATTGAGGTTGAGCCTGTCGGTGAAAGGATTGAAAAAGTCATCAATGGTTCGCCTGGGAATGGAAAGACGTTGGACAGGTTTGAAATACCCGGAAACGCAGTTGAAGGTTCGTCTAGGGCGTATATGAGGATATATCCGGGAACTTTCAGCCAGATTGTCGATGGGATGGAATCAATACTGAAAATGCCTTATGGTTGTTTTGAACAGACTTCATCGATAACATATCCGAATATTCTTGCCCTGCAGTACATGAAAAAGACCGGTCAGATTTCTCCGGAGATACAGATGAAGGCTTTGGGCATGATAAATACCGGATACCAGAGGATTCTTTCTTTCGAGATTCCTAACGGTGGATTTGAATGGTTCGGAAGACCTCCGGCGAACACAGTATTGTCTGCGTACGGACTGATGGAATTTTGTGATATGCAGAAAGTCTACGAGAGTTTTGATCCAAAGGTCATAGAGCGGACAAAAAAATGGCTCATCTACAAGCGTGAGGCCGACGGTTCCTGGAAAGATGAAAGATGGGCTCTGGGGCTGGAGTCCAATACCGAACGTACGGCATATATTCTGATGGCACTTGCTGAATCTGGTCTTGATAATTCTGAGCTCGAACCATCGTTCAATTATATTCTGAGACATCTTGATGATGTAAAGGATGCAAGAACGCTTGCGTATTGCGCAAATGCCTTTGCCGCTGCAAAAAGGCCGGAGGCCGATAATATGATAGAAAAGCTGTACGAGGTGCGGAACGAGAAGGGGGATTTCGTCTTGTGGAACGGCAAAGGTAAAAAGACCATTTATTTTGAAGGTGATAATAATATTTATGATACCGAGACCACCGCCCTTGTTGTTCAGGCGATGTTCAGGACAGGGCATCATTCGACAACGGCTTCCAAGGCGCTGTCCTGGCTGATAAGTAAAAAGGATAAAAATGGTAACTGGGGGACCACCCAGTCGACAATCCAGTGTCTCCGTGCGATTATCGCAGGAAAGGAACAGAAAAAATACGATAAGCCTTATGAGATAACGATATTTGTAAACGGAAAACCGACCAATAAAATAGGCATTACCTCAGACAACTATGACGTATGCCAGCTTATTGATCTGACAGCATCCGTACAGCAAGGAGTTAATTCCGTGGAAGTGACTTCTCCGAAAGATGAAAATTACAGTTATCAACTGGTTGCTGAATATTATATTCCAAAGAAGGAACATCCTGCAAATGCCAATGAGATTCTGAAGATAAATGTCGAATATGAAAAGAATAACCTGAAAGTCAATGATATTATAAGCTGCCGGGCCGCAGTGGACAACAATGGGACGATGCCTGCCAATATGGTTCTCGTGGATATTGGAGTGCCTCCGGGCTTTGATGTGATTCCGGACAAGCTGCAGGGCATGAAAGAACGCAATGAAATTGAGCAATGGGAAATAAGGGGGCGTCAGGTCATAATTTATCTTAGGGAGATAAAAGCCAATTCTCAGGCTGTTGTTTCCTTTGATATGAAGGCGAAATATCCGATAAGGGCACAGACTCCGGTTTCACGGGTTTATGAATATTATCAGCCGTCGAATAATTCTGAAACCGGTTCTATCGCTATTGAAGTTGAAAAAGATGGACAATGAAGTGAAATTATAGCATGAGGAGCGAAATACAGTGAAAACAAGAAGCCAGGAAATTACAGACTTCTACAAGGAGCTTTCAATCCTCACAAAATCCAATATGCCGCTTCCTGAAACCCTTTATCATCTCGGCAGGAATTCAGGACATAAGGATTTCAGGGAGGTCCTCCAAAAAATCAGCGAGGACACCGCAAAAGGCGTTACTCTTGCTGAATCAATGAAAAATTATCCAGTATTCTTTCATCCGCTTCACGTGAAAATGATTGGACTGGGTGAAAAATCCGGGCTTCTTCCTGACATACTGCTGGATATAGCGCGGGTTTCGCACCTGCAGAGCCAGCTGACCATCCTGGTAAAAGATGTTTTGGCATATCCACTGTTCACTACGACTTTCGCGTTTTTCATATTCTTCCTTCTGATGTACTATATTGTCCCTCATTTTGCAATTATTTTCAGCGACCTGCTTGAAGGTGAGAAGCTCCCGCCTTTGACCCAGTTCATTATCGGTATATCTGATATTAGCAGAAATCATATATTCGTTGTCGCTTCTCTGTTTATTTGTCATATAGCTTTTTCAGTCTGGCTGCTGGGCAACAGCCTTCTTTCACAGAAGATATTTTTGGAAGTAATTAAGGCGGTTCCTTTTTCGAACGTTATTTTCTACAATCTTTCCATGTCGCGGATCTGCTCTCTATGGTCGCTGATGATAAAACAGAACATACCTGCTGCGGAAGCTCTGTCTGTCATAGCCGGGCTTGTCGAAAACAAGAGGCTGGAACTGGCGTTGAAAAGAATCGCATCCAAATGTTCTGAGGGGGGAATCTTGGCAGAAGAACTCTCGAAGGAGGGGGATATTTCCGAAGTATTGACCCTGACCCTGAAACACAGTCCTGAAAAAGACCTTTCTTCAGAACTCGACAGGCTGGCCGAACTGTTCAAGGACAGGGCAACTCTCGGATTCAGGCGCTTGGGTACTGCCTGGGAGCTTGTATCCATGATGATGATGATCGGAGCTGTAGGAAGCATCATATTCATATTGTTCCTGCCGATACTCAGCCATTTTATTTATTAAGGACAAGGAGTTATGCTGGGCAACAATTTACTTTATACGAGTGGAAAATATGCCGAGTCGGCAGATGGCATGCTTTCCTGCTCCAAGGCGGGCATCCTTGCCAGTACCATAGCCTGGGCCGCAGATCATGGCATCCCTTTCGATGAGGCCCTCTCGACCATGACGGATTGCGGCACTGTTCGCAGAATGCCACAGTTCAGTAATTTTTTCAGGAAGAGGTGGGATACGTCTCTTGAACTTGTGATTATTGACATAAAGAAAGGCTCCCCTCTGCATCTGGCTCTGAGAAAAAGACTTTCAATCTATCTTCCGGCATATTTCCTTGATGCCGTGGAAAAGGCTGAAAAAGAGGGATGTCTCGCGGAAATGATGCCGCGCTTTGCGAAAAGAATTAATTTCGTAACCGATATAAAGATGAGGATATTTTCCGCGCTGAGTTTTCCGACAATTGAACTTGTCATAATTATTTTAGTTACTTCGGGGCTGTCAACTTTCATTGTGCCTAAGTTTGAAAAGATCTTCGCCGAACTCTTGGAAGGCACTGAACGTCCAGTATTTTTAACCAGGTATACTTATGTGTCAAACTGGATATTTTCGCATTTTTTTGAAATGCTTATACTCCTTCTTCTGTTCATGATAATCTACAATCCTCTTAAACCGTATTTAAAAATAATCTTCGAGGAAATCATTGTCAGAATCCCCTTCCTAAACAGAACCGTTAAAAGAAATGCCTTGCTTGAGCTTGCCGGGTCAATGGCGTCATATCTGGCTTCCGGAAAGGATATTGCAGAGGCCGCTGAAATAAGCGCGGCAACAATCGGCAGGCCATGGATGAAGAAGAAACTGTTGAAATTCGCCGAGGCCGTAAAAAATGGCAAGGACTGGGCTCTTGAATGGAGGAAGATGAACCTGGGCGCTTCCATAAATGACTGGATCGTGACTAATTCCGCTGCAAGAAGTAATCCCGCCGAAGGATTTGATACTATGCTGATATGGCTCTCAAACGATGTAACTAAGTCGTCTGTGAAAAAGCTTCGATGGATAGAGATCTCGGGCATATTGTTCGTTGGGCTCATTGTCGCTTCAACGGCAATAGCCTTGCTGGGTTCAATATTCAGAATAATCGGATATTTCGCGGAGACGTTTTAAAAACCATTAACAATGATACATTAAAATATTATGGTCACCAACGAAACAGAAATTGCTGATTTCTACAGGCAGCTTTCACTGCTCGTGAAGTCCAATCTGCCGCTTCCGGAAAGCATCTACCAGCTTGCCGCCAATTTTGACAAGCCAGACTTCAAACAAGTCCTCTTTAGCGTTTCCCAGGGAACTTCCAAGGGACAGCCACTATCGGAAGTCATGAGACAGTTTCCAGATTACTTCCAGCCGTTCCATGTCAGAATGATAGAGTGCGGCGAGAAAAGCGGGACCTTGTCCGAGATACTGAACGAAATCGCCTATATGTCAAGAATGAACCACCAGCTTGTCTCCATGGTAAAGGGAATTGCCTTGTATCCAGTGTTCACCTTGTCATTTTCGTTAATGCTGTTTTTCCTTATTCTCAGGCTTGTGGTTCCGCAGTTTGCACAGATATTCAGTGAGCTTCTCGAGGGTGAAAGGCTGCCGCCGCTTACAGATATAGTTGTCACCCTTTCTTCACTGTCAGTCAGATACGAGGTTGTGATACTTTCATTTTTTCTTGTAACAACAGCTTTTTTTATCTGGCTTTTTGGTAATAAAAGCACTGCGGCTCAAAAGACATTTTTAAAGATAATAAGGATTCTTCCATTATCTGGTAATATTTTCAAAAACCTGCAGATGTCCCGTTTCTGTTCGATGTGGGTTGTTTTCATGGAACAGAAACTTTCAATGGTTTATGCGTTTGAAGCAATATCTGAGATTATTGAGGAATCCAAGCTGTCAGCCTCACTCAAGAATATTTCAAGGGGCTGCGCAGAAGGCAGGGATATCGTCGAATGCCTGAGGAATGAGGAGGTAATTTCTGACCTGATAGTTCTGACCGTTAAAAATGTGCCTGAAAACAAGCGTTCAGAAGAACTTAAGAATCTTGCCCAGATGTACAAGGAAAGAACTATTGTCGCAATCAACAAGGCGGGACTCTTATGGGATGCGACTTTAATAGTTATCCTCTCTGTCGTCGTCGGCAATATTATAATAGGACTTTTTACGCCGTTGATTGGAATCATAAATAAACTTGGCGGATGAAAAATGAACTTGAATGGTCCATACTATATTGAAAGTCAGCATTTTTATTCTGGAATTGGTTATTTTGTGAAAACTCTTGCGTTTGCAGCTAATAACAATATACCATTTTATGAGGCGATAGACGGATTCCGCAGGGAAGAGAAAGATGATCCCCGTATGGATGATGTCAAATATAAGGGTGGAAAAAGGTCATACCTTTTTTTCCTCCCCATATATTTACTGGTCTTGTTTTTTGTATTCAAAGTTATGATTTCCTTAATGAGAAACTCCATTTATATAGAAGACGTAGTCAAATGGACTGTGATAATCCTGTCGCTAATGATTATTTTTCCGGTGGCGATGTTTGTTATGGGAAAAAAGAAGCTGAGAAGTTTTATCGTGGTCAAGAATCCATCATTCCGTTCGCAATTGCTGCTGGTGTCAGAGGATTTGAGAAAGGGAGTTTCACTTTCAGAAGCATTAAATAGAAGGCTCCACGGATATTTTCCCGATTACCTTCTTCTTGCGATAGAAAAGGCCGACAAGGAAAAGAAGCTCAAGGAAGTTCTTCCTCAACTTGCGGAAAACATCGGCTTTGTAAACGGAATAAAAAATGAAATTAAGGCGAGCTTCACATATCCTGTCGTCCAGTTTGCAAACTTGTC
>JBAQUG010000322.1:0-4815 GCA_049297395.1 Victivallales bacterium
ACATTGAGCATCATATCATAGACGAGCTCCACAAGACCTTCATCACGCCCCTTGACCGCGAAGACATCCATCTGATAGCGATAAACATCGACAAGTCCCTCGACATCCTGAACAGCATCGCCAGGAAGTTCGAGATCTACGGCGTGAAGAAAGTTCCAGTGAACGTATGCAGGTTTGCCGACGTGATCGTAGAGATCTCAATCGAACTGAGAAACCTCTTCATGGCGCTTGAGAAGAAGGAGAACGTAAACGACATAGTCAGGAAGATGCACGAACTCGAAAACAAGGCGGACACTCTTTTCTATACCAGCGTAGCAGAACTCTTCAGCGATAACAAGCATAGTCCGGTGGATATAATCAAGTTCAAGGAGATATACGAGCATCTTGAATCCATTGTCGACTCTGTGGACTTCATCGGAAAGATAGTCAGGGGCGTCGCTGTCAAACAGGGTTGATTTCCTATGGTAACAACATTCACTCTCGTCGTCATCGTCGTAGCGCTGGCAATTGCATTTGACTTCCTGAACGGATTCCATGATGCGGCCAACGCCATCGCCACCGTGGTCGTCTCAAAAACGCTCACGCCATTCCAGGCCGTGCTCCTCGCAGGCTGCGCAGACTTCATCGGTTTCTTCCTGTTCGGCACGGCTGTCGCAAAAATGGTCGGCAAAGGAGTCATAAATGCGGATTTCATAAGCCTGCACTTGCTTCTTGGCGCGCTTGTGGGGGCGATAACCTGGAACATCATCACATGGCTGCTCGGCCTCCCGACTTCAAGCAGCCATGCCCTCATCGGAGGACTCATCGGAAGCGGGCTGGTGGCGGTCGGCCCGAAGGTCGTGATATGGGCAGGAGTGATAAAGATATTCTCCTTCATCATAATAGCGCCATTCCTCGGAATGCTTGGCGCGATGATCTTCACCGCCATGATCCTCTGGATGTTCAGGAAGACGAACCATCAGAAGTCCGCCTCCATATTCAAAAAACTCCAGCTTGTATCGGCGGCATGCTATGGAATCGGGCACGGCACCAATGACTCACAGAAGACCATGGGAATAATCGCGCTGGTTCTCTTTGCGGGTGGAATAAACAAGGAATTCACCTTGGACAACTGGGTCATACTCACCTGCTATTCCGCACTCGCGCTTGGAACGATCTGCGGTGGCTGGAGGATTGTAAAAACCATGGGCACGAGCATCACCAAGATCCACGCGACTGAAGGCTTCTGCGCTGAAACAGCGGCCGCAGCTGTTCTTCTCGGCACCCAGCATTTCGGAATTCCTGTGAGCACAACGCATGTCATCGCCGGCTCGATCATGGGCGTCGGCAGCACCCAGCGTGCAAATGTGAGATGGATCACCGCAAGAAAAATCATCTGGGCGTGGATTATCACAATACCGGCTTCAGCGGCTTTCGCCGCCATCGCCTATTTCGTGTTCAGCCACATCCTGACAGTAGCGAAATAAATTATTCAATCTCGAATAATTTATATTTCCTCGAGCCCAGCTTCTTCTTTTCAAGTATCCCAGTGATGAGATATGGGTCCTTCCTGTGTATCTTCTCGAAGAGATGTTTCCCGGAAAGAAGCCTGCGCCCGGCAGGCAGCCCCGATTTCAGAAAATCCTTTGCCTTGATCAGATCAAGTGTCGCCGTCTCGATGCCCGCAATATCATCAGATGCAAGGATTCCGACATCGGGTACGAGCGACGGGGTGCTCAATCCCCAGCAGTCGCAGAAGATCGTTATGTTCATCAGGACATTGATATAGAATATGTTTTCCGCGCCCATCTCGTCGACTACCGCCTTGGTCACCAGTGCCAGCCCTTCCTGGAAAGGCTGGAAAGTGTTTCCTGTGCGCGTCAGTGATTTCACAGGGCACGCCATCACGCAGTGCCAGCAGTAGGTGCAGTTGTGGTAGAAAATCTCGTAATTCCCTTCCTTTGTGAACTTGTTAGCATGGTTCTTGCATTCCTTGATGCACTTCCCGCAGCGGATGCATTTTGACTTGTCCCAGTTGATTCCACCCTCGAGCCCGTGGATCTTACGCCTGGTCTCTCCTGGAACCACACCCATTGCAATGTTCTTGCAGGCGCCGCCGAATCCGCAGTCACCATGCCCCTTTATGTGGCTTAGGACGATCATCATGTCGGCGTCAAGAACTTCCTTTGACACTTTCGCCTCGTCAAGCTTCCCATAGCCAATCTTCAGGGTCCTGAGCGGCGGATGTTTTTTCCTGAAGAGTCCGACGATCGGAGCGCCCAGTGATTTCTCCGTATATCCGCGCCATTCGCAGTTGTCCGCATTTCCGTCGCAGATAAAGACGGATTTCGGCCTGCCTTTTTTAATATGTTCAACGAGCTGCCTGATGAAGAACGGATGTATTGTCGTATATCCCAGGTTTCCGCCGAGATGCATCTTGATGCAGATCTTCCTGTTCTTGAACCTGTCCACCGGCAGGGATTTAGCCAGCATCCTCCTGAACTTCGCAGGAAGAGTAGCCTCGGCTTCAATTCTCTTGAACGCAGTGCTTGCAAAATATACGTTTGCCATGATCAAGCCTCCATTTCATATAGGTTCATTTTAAGTTTTTTAAAATCGGAAAGATTGAAGGTAGCAATTTCCTGACATGAATTCTCTTCGGCAATAGACGCTATGTAGGCATCGGCGAACTCCACATTGGAAATCCTTGATTTGCTTATCGCCTTTTCCACAAGACGCCTATCGACTATCTCGATCCCGTCCGTAGCCAGCAGGGATTCAAGATAGTCTAATATGCGGGTATTGGGAATTTTATATCTCACTTCCAGCGTCCAGGCAACTTCAAATAACACTGGCGGTCCACATACAAGCATTACGTCCCCACTCATGGCTCTTGATAAAAGCTTTTCAGCCTTTTTAAACTGGCCTTCATCGTCTCTTGTCAGTACACGGAGGATCACGTTGGCATCAATAAATATTCTTTTCATTTCTTTACCGAATGTCTCGCGGAAACATGCTCTTTAACAGCTTTTTTCTCCTCTGCTGAAGAGAACGCCTTGCCGGCAGAGCCGGAAAACGACAGGATGCTGGGAACCGATTTAATAGTTATCCTGTCTTTGCAGGTCTCTATGCAGACCTTATCGTGCTTCCTTATGCCAAGAACTGCCCGCGCCGAAGCCGGAAGGGTTATCTGCCCTTTGCTTGATACAGTTGAAATAAACATCGCATATCCTTTACTAAATATTTATCCTTTACTTACTATATATAGTAAAACCTGCAATATCAAGTAAAGCCTATGAAAAACGCCATTCATTAAACTGGGACTATTGTGCTATAAAATGATACTCTATAGTTTTTCAGATAGATAATTTCATTATTTTCCTGAAAAACTATATCCCATAAAGCATGGGGCGACCACGATGTGGGAAAGATGGGAGGGCTGGCGGCATGACAAGGGATTCCAGGATCCGGGCATGAACAGTTTCAACCAGTACGCCTACGGAGCTGCAGGAGAATGGCTGTACCAGGTCATTGCCGGAATCGACATCGACAGCTCCTCCGCAGGCTACAGGAACATCATAATGCGTCCTGTGCCGGGTGGAGGACTGACTCATGCCGAAGCCTCATTGGACTCCGTACGCGGAAAAATCCCAGGCGCATGGAAAATAGAAAACGGAAAATTCATTCAGGATAGCCCCGGAAAAATACCAGTTCCAGGGTTCGATATAGCAGACTGACAATCTTATTCTGCATGTCCTGCCTGCGTCACGTTACCGTGCCATTATGTCGCACCTTGGCGCAATCAGCGACATAATGCCGTGCGAATTTCGCAAGTTTTTTTTAATAGCTGCATCTATATCTTATTAATCATTATGGATTTGCGATTAAGCAAATTCATTTGGCATGCCCATTGCTAATATACGTTCAAAAACAAATGCGGGAGTCTGTATAAATTAAAAAATGCAGGCTCCGAAACATTATAGAAAGGAATCATGCTATGGGAAAAATACTTGGAATAGATTTGGGAACCACTAATAGCTGCATGGCTACGATGGACCATGGTGAACCCAAAGTCATACCTAACGCTGAGGGCATGCGCACAACTCCATCTATCGTGGCATTCACGAAGAACGGGGAAAGGCTTGTAGGCCAGACAGCGAAACGCCAGGCCATCACAAATTCACAGAACACTGTATTCTCGATCAAGCGCTTCATGGGACGCAAATTCAGCGAAGTGAAGGATGAGATAAAAATGGTGCCGTACCAGGTAGTAGAGGCGAAAAACGGAGACGCCGCAGTCAAAATCGGCGACAAGCTTTATTCCCCTCCGGAAATTTCCGCCATGATCCTTTCGAAGCTCAAGGCAGACGCTGAAGCCTATCTCGGCGAGGAAATCAAGGAGGCCGTCATCACGGTCCCCGCCTATTTCAACGACAGCCAGCGCCAGGCCACGAAAGATGCCGGAAAAATAGCCGGACTGGATGTCAAACGAATCATCAATGAGCCGACGGCCGCATCCCTGTCATATGGACTGGACAAGAAGAAGGACGAAATAGTGGCCGTATACGATCTCGGTGGCGGAACGTTCGATATTTCAATACTCGAACTCGGTGAAGGCGTATTCGAAGTCAAATCTACCAACGGCGATACACATCTGGGCGGCGACGATCTCGACCGCGCTGTCATCAACTGGCTCGTCGACGCGTTCAAGAAGGAGAACGGGATAGATCTCACAAAGGATCCCCAGGCCCTCCAGAGGCTAAAGGAAGCCTCTGAAAAGGCGAAATGCGAACTATCCTCCAACCAGAGCACGGACATCAATCTGCCGTTCATAAC
>JBAQUG010000323.1:0-1906 GCA_049297395.1 Victivallales bacterium
CATCCGAACAGTCATATCTTGTAAACCTGCTCTTGTTCGAATTGAGTATTAGGTAGATCTGGATTGGGTTGTATAGCGATAAGCGGACTAGTATGTTTTTGTCAGAGCAGGTTGTCGGCAGCTTCAACTTCAACTTGAAACTGTCGTTGGTCTCGTCATATACAATGGGAAAACACTGGGAGATTGGATCGCTAAGACATTTGTGCTGAAGCACTATGTTGTCCGCGGGGATTTTGGAAGGGATTGACTCTATGGCTGTAAAAAGATCTTTGTTTTCATATAATGCCACGGGTTTTGAGTTCACCCATCTTTTTTCTTCAGAAATAATGTTGTCAATGTTAAGCCATACTGGGCTTTCATTGGAGATATGGTAACTCCCGACGATTAAGACTACAGCTTTCTTGTCTTTCAGTAGGACATCGGCATTTCGCAGCAGAAGCCGCGATATCAGATTGGCGGCTCCCGGGCACTCGTAAAGCTGGGGGATGATTCCAGTTTTCAGGGAGAAGAAAGCGGAAATATTGCCAGAAGCGTATGGTGTCCCGCAGAAGCTATTGCCAGTAAAAAGGAAAGGGGATCCTGAGACAGGATAGGTTAACCGCTGGCTATTAACGAGCACCTCTTTGAACTTTATGGGTTCGTCATGCTTATAGCGTCCTGAGTTTTCATGCCAGCGCAGTTTATGGTGTTCCTGATCGCGGGTGGAAAACACGTTCCCTTTCTGTTGCGGCACATTATAGCGGGCCAGGCGGGAAGCGATCATCTTGGCGGCTATCTCCGCCACTCCGGTATGAGGATGACTGTCATAATAGTCATGGTAGTAGTAAAGCAACTGGTAATCAAATAGGGAATCCTTGATTGCATCAGTCAGATCAATAGTCTCTATGTCGTTTTTCAACAGTTGGTCTACAATCTCCGTGAGTTGGGGAGAATGATATTTGCGAAACTCAGGACAGAATACTCCTGCCGATATGTCGAAGAGGTAGGGGATTGGTACGACAATCAAGTCGATGTTTCTCGCGGCCAGATATTTATTAAGTGATATCAAGGCAGTGAGGTTGTTCTCCTTCCATTTAGTCTGTGGTTCATAGAATGGGTTGTACGTCGAGTCCAAGGTGAAAAAAGAGTTGTTTTCCCAACGCATGAAGGTTTCTTTTCCGGAAAGCTTCCCAGTAGTATCCCATGCCATTTTTACATAGTTTCCTTTGACTGAAAGACATTTTTTCTTCTCAGAGTCAAAGGCAATCTCGAAATCGCCATATAGTTTTTTTCTGATCGGGGTTTCAATACGAATGATTTCTTTTATCCTGGCAATATCTTTCTCTACGGCTTCTTTTCTAGCTGCTTTTGCTGTTTCATCGGGCCCCGGAATTTTGTCGGCAACCCGTGGTTGAGGCTGAGAGAAGGTGGTTGGCATCTCTTGTCTATAGATATTAATTATCTCTGATTTGACGATAAAATATACTGGAAGATCGATTTCATCGATGTCGTCAGATTGTTGTATGGAACGTTTTCCCTGTGGCAGCGCCATAAATGGTATAATCTCAAGCTTTAGACGGTCTCCCTGTCGGAATTTTGATTCTGCTTGAAGTTTGCGTTTAAAGAAACACGGAAACACGGCAATAAATTTCTGTGGCACAGAAGTGGAAAGAGAGTTGTGGCTATCAAATATGGAGGTATAATAACAATCCGAGTAATCAGACTTAATGGGATCGGGGATCTTTGAACATTTGCCCAACAGGCCTTCGACAACCATTGTTTCATACTTGTCTTGGTCCTCAGATTCAGTGCTGGATGAAGAACAACCTGCCAACCACGCCAAGGCCAGAGCCAGGATGGCACATTGATTTATGTGCCTATTTAAGTTTCGTAGCATTAGCGTGGCTAAAGTCGTTTTTATTTATTT
>JBAQUG010000324.1:0-23735 GCA_049297395.1 Victivallales bacterium
GAAGCCACCCTTGTAATGGCTCAGTCTTTACGGGGTCGGTCCCAGGACTTCTTCCCGAGGCACGAGGGAAAAGTACGGAACTGACCCCGCGTTCTTGTAAAGACTGAGCCATTACCCACCCTTTGCGCCTATTCGCCTCCTTCTCTTTTCCTGCCCTGTGATTTTCTTAAAATGGGAATATAATATGGCTCGTTTAAATATCACAGATAAGCTGGGCCGTGTGAATGGATATAAAGTGTCCGAGAGACCGAGTGTCCCAGTCAAGGAAAAATATTTCTCATAAACTTGGTCACTGGTCGCTTGGCCACTCCGAAAGAATTCAATGAACAATCAGGTAGTAATAGTGAACGCCTCGGAACTGGATGTCCAGATCGGGCGGCAGGTCATACTCAAAGATGCGGGGCTGACAGTTTTTGAAGGCGAGCGCGTAGGGCTTGTAGGGCGCAACGGCGCAGGCAAGTCCACCCTGCTCAGGATTCTGGCAGGGACACTGAAGCCGGATGGGGGAATCCTGGCGTTCAAGCGTGAAACGCAGGTTGCGTTCCTGCCGCAGGATCTTCCGCTAGATACTTCGAAGACGGTCCGGGAGAACGTCCTCGAAGGCGCCGCGTATGTCCTGGATATGATCACGCGCTACGAGCAGATGGCGCACGACCATCCTGACGCGATGGATCTCGAACATGCGATCGCCCGGCACGGAGGATGGACTCTTGACAGGCGGGTCGATGAGGCGATGACTCGCCTGCACCTGCCGCCGCCGGACCGTTCATGCGAGAACCTCTCAGGCGGTGAACGACGCCGTGTCGCGCTATGCCGCACGCTTGTATCGCTGTCGGATTTGCTCCTGCTCGACGAGCCCACCAACCATCTTGACACCGAGGCCATCGAATGGCTTGAACAGTTCCTTGCCCGGTATCCCGGCACCTGCATCATGGTCACCCATGACCGCTATTTCCTTGACCGCGTTGCCGACCGCATCCTCGAACTGACCGATGGCATCATATATTCGCATCCCGGCAATTACACGACCTATCTCACCACCAAGGCGGAGCGGGAGGAAAATGATGAAGCGAAAGAACATAAGCGCCAGTCGTTCCTGCGCCGCGAGCTGGACTGGGTCCGCCGCGGCCCTAAGGCGCGCACGACAAAATCAAAGTCGCGACTCGACAGATACTACTCAATCGAGTCCGAGTCGGGTCCGAACCGCGAGCTCGACGTTGAACTGATCCTGCCTCCGCCTCCCAAGCTCAGCGCCAGGGTGGTCGACTTCAGCGAACTCGGCCTTTCCCTCGGTGGAAAGACTCTCTTCAGCGACCTTTCGTTCAGCTTCTCTGCCGGTACTTGCATCGGAGTTGTCGGCCCGAACGGCGTCGGCAAGACTTCCCTGATCAAGGTGATGATAGGCGAACTCAAGCCGGACTCAGGAGAACTTGTCATCGGCAACCAGACAGTGTTCAACTACGTGGACCAGCACCGCGTCCATCTCAACGATGACAACACCGTGTTCAATGAGATAAACGACGGCAAGGATTTCATACTGTTCGGCAGCGATGGCGCCCGTGTCTCCACTTGGACATATCTCAAGCGCTATCTTTTCGCAGACGAACGGATAATGACGCAGGTACGATGTCTCTCTGGCGGCGAGCGCAGCCGTCTGATGCTGGCGAAGATCTTGAAGGACGGCGGTAATTTCCTGATCCTCGACGAGCCTACCAACGATCTGGATCTCCCGACGCTCCGCGTGCTGGAGGAGGGGCTCATACGGTTTAAAGGATGCGCGATGGTTGTGAGCCATGACCGTTATTTCCTCAACCGCGTCTGCACTGGTATTCTCGCATTTGAGGGTGACGGCCGCGTTTACTACCAGGAAGGCGATTACGACTACTATCTCCATAAAAAAGCCGAACGCCTTGCCGCCGCCAACAAGCTGGCGCCGGTAGCACAGCGGACTGCGAAGATCGCAGAAGTCTCTCCAGCTGCCGCCAAGCCGAAGAAACTCACCTGGAAGGAACAGAAGGAGCTTGATGGCATGGAGGCGAAGATAAGTGCGGCAGAGGCCGTCGTCGCCGAAATGGAAACTCAGATGGGCGATCCGGAGTTCTATATCAAGAATGGGCCGAAGGTGAAGGATATCATTGCAGAACTCGAGATCCGCCGGTCCGAAATCGAGAAGCTATATTCCCGCTGGCACGTGCTTAGCGCGGAGAAGTAGAGACGGGCTTCAGCATTAAAAAAAAATAATATGAACTGGAAAATATCATAAACAATATATGAATTGTTGATGGATCCAGTATATTAGGGCAGGAGGTAGTTATATATGAAAGGAACTGACAGTCATTTCAATGCAATATCTTTATGCATGCCTTTAGTTTCGCTCGTGTCAATTTGTCTGTTCAAGGGATTACAGGGATACATCGCGCTTGATGCGGTTTTGCCGGGCAGATACTTGTTGATGATGATGATCGCAGCAGCCTGTGCAGGAATCATCAGTGGAATTACAGGATTAATCAAGAAGGAAAAGATGACGTGGATGGCATACACTGGAATGTCCCTGAATGCCTGCTTTGGGTTTGTCTGCTTTGTACTCCTGCTGGCATCGTAGAAGGGAATTACAGTGACGGTAGATATTCACTGAACGAACATAGTTCAGTGAATATTTATTTTGTGTTGTCTTGAACTCAAACCCAATCATCCAGTCATCCATCCATCAATCCACCCATCAGTCATCCTATGGGATGACACTGATCCTGGTTCATAAACTTCTCCAGAGATGGAACACCGCAAATTCCGCTATGAGTGGAAATGGCACGGAAAGGAGGGCAAGCAAGACTCGCCTTTTCGTGTCGGATACGCGGCGGAACAACGGTAGGGAGAGCGCAAAATTGACCAGTATGAAGACTAGTGCCAGTCCGGCGACGGATAAAATTCCGAGCACTTGGAAACCCCATTCCCTGTTTCCCGCGAACAGCAACGCCAGCAGAAAAAGCGTCGACCACATTCCTATGCGCAAGAAGATAGGATAGCGCTGTCCGCGGTCCCGAAGCCTCAGTTCCCGGGAAATGGAGAAAAGCGACAGGAAGGCCAGTGCTGCGCCAAAGTACAAGGCGCTGAAACAATTTAGAAAAAGAGGGACGGCGAACAGTCCGTAGATGCCGAAGAAACCTATGGCGGAAAAGAACAGCATCGCCCCGGAACTCTCCAGAACGGCGGATAACGGAGCCTCCCTCCGTCCGGTGCAGTAGAAGAGAATCAGCTCGTATGCCAGCCCTAGGAGCACCCCCGCATAGACGCATGAACAGCGCAGGCAGAGCGGCATGAGGTTTGGATGCGCGCCGGCGTGATGGCAAATATTGTTGAAAATGAAGTCCACGGCTGGATTCTCAGTGCGTATTTGTTCCGGGCTGGTTCCCCGTGTCTTTTGCTTCGTCAGATGGTTTTTCCAGCCCCCTGAGTCTCTTGTCGAGGTCCGGCAGGCAAGGATGCTTTGGATAGGCCTTGCGGAATTCGCCCAATCTCTTTTCGGACTCCTCTGCGGCCGCGGCCTTATCGCCGGCAGCGCTTCTTCCGAGTCCATCGAGACAGAAATCCACCTTGAAATATGCAAGAGCCTCCTTGTAGACATCGCCCTTGTTTACGACATTGAATGCGTCAAGCTCCTTCATGCACAGTCCGATCTCCGGCAGAACCGGGTTCTCCCATTTTCCAAGTTTCAACTCCTCCATGCGGGATTGCGCCCCGCTGAGCGAAAAGGCCACGACAAGTTCATTTCTCCGCAGTTTGGCGGCATCGACTTCCTTGTTGGAGAGATGCTGTTCCAGAAAGCGCAGTTCCCCGTCGTCGACCGAGAGGAAACAGCCCAGGAAAAACTCGTCTGAGCCCTGCGAACCCGTTTCATCCTTGCCCATAGCGCAGAACGCCATCCATTTCCCGTCCGGTGAAAGCGATGTGCTGTAATGAAGCGGAACCAATGGAAATGTTTTGTACACCGAATTGTCTTTCAGGTCTAGAACGGTTATTTTGCATCCGCCTTCCCTCTCTTCCTTCTTGTACATGCAGTCAATGGCAATCCGCGAAGAACCAGCCGCGCCGCCGACTCCGGCTATGGTTACCTTCTCCTCCTTGAAAACTGTAGACCATTCCCCCTTTTCTGTATCGAAGCATTTCAGCATCCCCTTTCCGTCGTCGTAATCCGACACGTAAATCTTTTTGGAATCATTGCTCCAGATGATTCGTGCGGCAATCTCATTGTCTTTCTCCAGATTCAGGTTTATTTGTCCGATGTGCTTCGGCTCCGAGGCAGCGCCGATGGCAAGAAGATGAACTGAAGCCTTATCATGAACCTCGGCGGATCTCTCCACCCAGACAAAATTTTTGCCATCGGGAGACATCGAGGATGAAGGAATGCCTTTTTCATCGAGAGGGGCGGGGAAAGTCCGACTCCATGCTGTTTTCCCCCGAAGATCGACAAGAGTGCATGAAGAAGCCTTCTCCCCGGCGCTTACGACAAGTATCTTCCCCGAATCCTCCGTCCACTGCGGAGGATATAGCATGGATTTTTCCAGATTGCCCGCTGCCGGAAATTCGAAGATGCTCCTTGCCGACCTGGTTTCGACACCATACAGCATCAATGAGGCTTGGAAATCCCCCTTTTTGCCGTCTGCTGCTGGAGCTTCCCCCGCGCCATCTTTCCCGGGCTTTTCAGGGGTGAACTTGAAATATGCGATCCATTTGCCATCGGGCGACCAGGCTGCGGGACTGAAAGCATTTTCTCCCGAATCCCCTGCCGTAATCCGACCCATGATTTTACCGTCCAGGTCGGCAATGAGAAGACCGCTGATGAGATCTTTGCCGAAAACAGGGAAAACCA
Source organism: Victivallales bacterium (assembly GCA_049297395.1). GTDB lineage: Bacteria > Verrucomicrobiota > Lentisphaeria > Victivallales > GWF2-50-93 > GWF2-50-93. Next base: position 4,868 of record JBAQUG010000324.1, read on the forward strand.
TCTTCTTCGAGTCGGGCGACCAGGCGACCGGATAGACGCATGCGAGCCCGTAGATCAGCAGCCCGGCGAAAGCCAGCAACGCTGCCAGATCGGAAATTTTCAGATTCCTTGCCAACACCCTCTTTAAGCTTTTCATGATAATCCTCCGTATGTGTTTTCAGCAGTCTTATAATTTATCATCAGATGCCATGCCAGCGAGAAAAAAATCCAACTGTGGCATGAAGTCGGACTCGAGATAGCGGCTCCAGCCCTCCGCCACATGTCTCCAGGGTTTCAGCCTTTCAAGGGAACTTTCGCAAAGCCTGCGGACGGTTCCGGCCGGATCACGGGATGGATCGACGAGAAAATATGCCGCAGTTATCTTTCCATGTTCCGCGTCACTGCCCAGATTCTTGTCGGCGGTGCATATGTCGCCATGTGCGTCGTAGATGTCGTCCGCGATCTGGTAGGCGGTGCCGATCTCGTATCCGCTTTCACTTAGAGCCAGCCTTATATCCGGCTTGTCCCCGGCGAGGGCCGTGGATGCGAAGGAAAAGAGTGCGCCCGTCTTTCCCCTGGCTACGTCGAGACAGTTCTCCCAGGATGGCGCAGACAATCCGGAAAGCAGCTCCTGCCCGGCCTCGGCCTCGCACAGATCCCTCGTTGCCGACAGAAAAAGTTTCATGAGTTCCGGATCTCCAAGTTCGTGGATCAGCACCACTGCGTCGCACAGGATAAGATCCCCCAGAATTACCGCCCCCGATGCGCCCCTGCGACGCCAGAACGACGGCGAGCCCCGGCGCAGGGATGAGCCATCGATCACATCGTCATGCAGGAGGCTGGCCGCATGCACCATTTCTACGGCTGCGGCCGCCGCAAGAATCAGATCGCGCGCCGCCCCTGTTTCGTTTCCCACTGCCAGCGCCAGCTTCGCCCGGAGCATCTTGCCCGAAGCGACTGCCGGAGCCAGCTCGTCGAGGAGGGGGGCAAGAGAAGTTTTCCCGATTCGGGAAACGATCAGTCCGCGGACATCGTCAAGTCCACAGGAATCGACAGGAAATTTGATTTTCATACACTTGAAGATAATACGGCTGAAACGGGAAATCAAGGCATGTTTGATTTATAGAAATGCATTCCTATATTAGCTCCTCCATTTAAGTCTTTTAACTAAATGAAGGAATAAAATGATAGCAGTCGTCCACGCAAGCTCTACGCAGCAGGCAGCAGTTCATGCAGAAAAGGAACTGGTGAATATCCTCAGGCATCTTACTGCGGAACCGGTCAAACCAGTATCGGCTCCGTCAGCTGATGCCAGACCTGTAATCTCACTGTCAACAGACAGCTCCATGCATCCGCAGGAGATAAGCATCAAGGCGAACTCCGGTTCGGCCGAGATAAAGGGCGGCAGCGATGGCGCCCTTTTGCATGCGGTCTATACGTTTGCAGAGAAGCTGGGATGCGTATTTGAATTCTCAGGCATTCTTTTTCCGGAGAAGAGACAGATCCTGGAAATACCTGAACTCCATATTCGGCATATCCCGGGAATGCCTAACCGCGGAATCAGGATGCACCTCAACTTTGTCCAGGACCAGTCATTTTTCTCCGAAAAGGAATTCACCGGATTCATCGACAACATGGCCCGGCAGAAATTCAACTATCTGGTCTTTCACATGTATACACCCCAGCAATGGTTTCCGTTCGAGTACAGGGGAATCAAACATCTGGATCTCGGACTCGGCAACCTGCACAGGAGACAGCTTGCGGACGATATGATCGGCAGGAGCAAGGTGAAGGTCAAGGAACACTGGTTTCCCAGGGAATTCGAGCAGATAAGGGACAACGGGGAACTTCTCAGCGCCGTCTACGGCAGATATAAGAACATGATGTCACGCGCCCATGCCCGCGGAATCCGCAATTCGGTGTCCTTTGAACCTGAATCCATGCCTCCAGCCGTAGCCGCAAAACTTTCCGAATGGACAGGACAGGGCGCCCCGGCCCTTAATTGCTCCGACGCCCTCACTGCAAACTGGCAGGAAGAATGGTCGGGAGTAAAACTCGCGGAACCGGATATCAGGCATCCTCTTGTGATCGATATAGCAGTGGAACGCGTCCTCCAGTGCATCGATGCCTTCCCCGAACTCGATGAAATTCAGCTCATATCCCGTGAAGGCGTGACATGGCGCCCGAAGGGAAGCGAAACTTATGCCGGCGAGATAGACAGGCTCTGCAGGAAATTCGAGTTTGCCGCCGAGGTCTTCGACAGTTCCGGACTAGGCCGCACGGTACCGGACGGGAAAGGGCCGGAAATGAATATCAAGGCTCATCCGTATTGGACAGTTCCCCCGGGAGACAATTTCTTCCCGACCGTCATAGGCTCCATTCGCTTCATGGAATTCTCCATAGCCATCCTGGAAGATCCCAGGGTACAGGCGAAACTGGCGGAACGGAAGATTGAAGCTGAGATTGCAGTTTACAGCCCGAATCCCGAAACGATCAGGCTCATGATGCCTCCGCTGGCAAAGATGCTTCCCAGAGGAATAAGATTTTCGTGTCTTGCAGACTACGGCGCTCGTGATATAGCGGACAATCTTCCATCATGGAAACCACTCGCCGATGCAGGACACAGGATCGGTGTCATTTCCTGGCTTGAATTCGATGGCTCGATGATGCTCGCCCAGTCCTGGCTTGACTCCCTGGTCGAAAATGTCCGCAAGGCAAAGGAGTTGGGCGCTGAAGTGATGAGCTTCAACCACTGGCGCATCAGATCCCTGGAACACAATGCCGCCGCCGCAGCAGGGATTTGCTGGGATACTTCATTGAGCGCTGATGAGTTTAAGAAAGATTATTTCGGACGCATGTTCGGGCCGGAAAATGCGGATCTCGCAAAAGAGGCGTATGGACTTCTCGAGGAAGCGACCATCTACGCTAAAAACTACAATTACAATATCGGGTTCACCACAGACTGGGTGTTCAAGAATTCAACCGATATCCCGGGCTACCACTGGTGCAGGCTCATGGAGTCGAAGGGGAATTACCAGAAGGCCTTTGAAGCGTTCGGGAGACTCGTGGCCGCCTCGATCAAGACAGGCAGAAAACAGGCCGCGTACATGAAGGACTACTGCCAGATGACCGTCTGGCATATTGATGCGGTCCATCATCTGCAGAATGCAAAGCTTCCGCTCATGGGCTACAAGGCATGGCCGGTGACGAATGAACGTGCCGCCTGGCCAGCCCCGGAGATCCTCAAGGTGCTGGTGAAAGAGGCCGGCAGGGCGCTCGCACTGGAGATCAGATACATGCGCACTCTTTCAAAATGGGTGAAGTCATGCGATGAACAGGGGCAGCTCAGCATGCATCATCAGGGCGTCATCGAACCGTTGACCCACTTTGCAAAGACACTAGCCGACCACCTTGGAGAGTGTGCCGGGAAGTAAGGTGGGCCCTTTATTTAGTTCATTGTTTTTATGGAGCGCTGGCCCTGGTCGCCTTCGGCGCTGCCATAGGCAGGTAAACATCCTGCCGGCAATTATTGATTCTTTAAATCTTTAGAAGTTCCCTATACGCATTTTAAAAACTTTTATGATAAGCGAAGCCGTCAGAACGCTACCGTGTTCGTATTACGATGCCGCAGGCATCCCTAGGAGTGCGCAAACAAAGTTTGCGCTTTTTGTGTATCAAACACCAGAGCGGTGACTTTGTCACACGCACTCCCGGGTCAGGCCGAAGCACCTGACGTAAAATTGAAAAAACAGGAGATAAGACGTAGCCGAACTGTATTTGTCTCAAACTCAAGGCGACAGTCATGAGGCGGCTAGTGCTGAAATATGCGGATGCTGAAAAATAGCGCGTGGAATTCCGTTTCTCCGGCATGTCCGTCAGTTGCTTGAACTTCATGTTTTCACGGATAATTTTATAACCTTGCGAATATCAGGAATACGTGGGGCAGAAGATGAAAAACATCAACAGTCCTTGGGAGCATCGCCGCTGGCGCGATGGCATCTGCCGTCCGGATCTTGGCGGTAGGGCGCTGATACTATGGTTCATTGCGCTAGCGTTCGGCGGCGCGCTTGCGGGGATTGCGCTCAAGTCGCCGGACATGCTTCATTTTTCGCGGATGCACTGGAAAATACTGATTCCCTGCGGGTTGGCGCTGGTGTCTTTTTTATTCATGGTAGGCGCACTGATATCGACGTCCCGATGGCTTCGCTTCCGCGGCTGCCGCGTGCGCCTGGGCAAAGTGCCCGGCGTGATCGGCGGCCATTTTCGCGGCGAGGTCATGCTGCCGGAATCATTTCCGGCCGACATTGATGTAAGGATGGAACTGGTCTGTGAAACGACGACCACCACTCCCGGCAAGGGCAGCGAAAGCAACGATATGATGGTAGTGTTCGGGCTTTTCGGACTGGTGTTCCTGTTAATTGGGCTGCACGGCCTCGTTTCGCTGGGAAGGCACATGCAGCTATGCTGGGCCGAATCACCATAGCAACCACCATTCCAAGCCAGCGCGAGGCTGAAGATCTGGTCGGCCGGCTGCGGAAGGAGCTTGGACTGAAGGAGGACGCTGATGGACTTATTCAGAGGGAGGACACATGAATCTGGTTTTTCCATTTCCTGGTACGAAAGACGCATCATTGAGCGAAGTCGGTGGTAAGGCCCGTTCGCTTATCCTGATGTCTGGCGCCGGTTATAACGTGCCTTCCGGCTTTGTCCTGTCCACAGAGTTTTTCTCGCCGTGGCTGTTGCGCATCAAGGAAAGTGGGCACTGGGTAAAACTGCGGAATGCGCCGCACGATCAAATTCCCGCTTTATGGCAGGCGCTGAAAGAGTCCTGCAGCGCACTGGCTTTTGATGCTGAACAAAGAGAACTCCTGGTAAAATCCTTCGAGGCGATTGACGGCAGTGGCCGGCCTGCATTCCAGGTCGCGGTCCGGTCCTCGGCTCCTGAAGAGGATCTCGAAGGCGCCTCTTTTGCGGGCGGTTATCTGAGCATAATGGGAGTGACCAGGCAGACCCTGGAAGATGCGGTCCGACAGGCGTTCTCCTCATGTCTGGATCATCGAGTATATGTCTACAAGAAGATGCGAGGTTTTGATCCATTCGATCCTAAGATAGCCATTGTTGTCCAGAAGCAGATCGCCAGCGAGATAGCAGGTGTCGGATTTTCACTCAATCCGCTGACGAACGACTTCGATGAAGCGGTAATAAACAGCAACTGGGGACTTGGCGAAACCGTCGTGGCCGGCCTGAGCACGCCGGATAGCTTCATCGTGGACAAGGTAAGTCTCAAAACTGTAGAGACGACTTTGGGGTCCAAGCAGACTTCCCTATGGCTTGACCAGTCCGGTGAAACAACGTCCCGGCAGAAGTATCGCTCAGAAGAGCTGACCTTGAACCCCGGACAGATAGTGAAAATTACGCAGCTGATCTGTGGCGTCGAGAAACACTTCGGTAAAGCAATGGACATCGAATGGTGTCTTGCGGAGAACGAGCTCTACCTGCTTCAGGCGCGACCGATAACTGCCTTCATGCCAGTGGCGCCTGACATGCTTACGGCAACGGGATTGCCTCGGCGTTTGTATCTTGACGTTACCATCAGCGTCCAGGGCATAACCAGTCAGCTTTCCGTCATTGGTGCAGGAATGCTGAAACTTTTTCTCGGAACCATGGTGCAGGATATCTTCGGGAGGAACGTCAGCCATTTCCTGGTAGGACGTATTGCGAGGATAGAGCACGGCAGGCTTTATGGGAACCTTTCAAATGTCATGGGCCTGTTCGGCAAGGATAACGTCGCCTCATTCATAGCCAACATGGATTCAATGGCGTCCGCGACCTTGAAGGCCGTTGACGGTTCCAAATACGCTGATCCGAATTTCAGGATGCCGATGAATGTGCGGTTGGGCTTTATCTTTTATGCGCCAAGGCTGCTTGCCAGAATATTTTTTCTCCTTATAAGTCCTGAAAAAGCGCACCTGAGAAGCCAGAAGGCATTTGCCCGCTACAAGGAGGAGGTGCGCATGCTGCAGGATTCAACTATGCCTCTTGCGAAGTTCGCAGAAACCGTCATTTCCCGCACTGCTGCTTTGATAGCAATTTACTCGATACCGCGCTTCATGACATCCAAAATAGCCAATGAGGCGATCAAGCGCCTCTTGCCCGGCGAGCCGTTGACTGCGTCACTCGACAAGGCCCTGCCGCATAACATGACGCTGCAGATGGGGATGGATCTCTCCAGCCTGGCAGCACTCCTGTCCCACGGCATGTCACCTGATGATCTTGATAAAGGCCTCCGTGACAAGACGCTGCCGGATGGTTTTCTGAATGGCTGGAAGGACTTCCTGGAGAAATATGGCCATCGCGGGCCGCTGGAGATCGACCTTGCGTCGCAGCGTTACAGGGATGATCCGGCAATGCTGCTCTCACAGGTGAGTTCATTGACCAGTGCGGCGGATCCGTCGCTCAGGCACAAGCGGGCGCAAGCCGAAAGGGAGGAATCCTGCGATGCAATTCTCGCCAAAACCAGCGGTGCCAAAAAAATCCTTTTCAAACTTCTATACAAGGCGCTGCTGAATCTCGGCGGGTACAGGGAGACGCATAAATATTTCATCTCAATGGCGCTGTGGATGATCAAACGGCGTGTAGTTGCAGAGGCGGATGAGCTTTGTGCGGCGGGACGGCTGGATTCGACAGGACAAGCGTTTGACCTGACGCTCGAACAACTGACATCGGCGCTGGATAATCCCAGTCAGGACCTGCGCGTCATCGCAAAGAGGAACCGTGAGTTTTCCGACAAGCTTGCGGCTGTTCCCAGACTTCCGCAGGTGTTCGATTCAAGGGGGCGCGTCCTGAGACCGCCTGTGCCCAGGCTCAAGCCCGGTGAATTCCATGGTGCCCCGATCTCCGCAGGGTCCGCGAGTGGGCCGGTCAAGGTGCTTCACAGTCCTGATGAGAAACCGTTTCTGGCAGGTGACATCCTGGTGGCGCGCGCCACGGATCCTGGATGGACGCCGTTGTTCGCCAGTGCGTCCGCCGTCATTCTCGAAGTCGGCGGGATGCTCCAGCACGGTGCGCTTGTGGCACGCGAATATGGATTGCCATGCGTTGCAGGAGTTGCCGATGCGACAAGCATCCTCAAGGACAACAGCATTGTCGAGGTCGACGGAACAGCTGGCATTGTCAGGATCATCGAAGAGGCTCCAGAAGTTTCTGCGGCCGTAACCAGGCCTTGAACCTATTTCCTTCCTTTGTTCCCCAGGCTGTCATCTGCATGGATTCCCGTCCCAAAGGGCTGGCGTTCTTTCGGCCGCTCCTTGTTCGTCATCCCGACTCCCTGCGGGGTCGGGACTCCTCTTTCGCCCCATGATAATCAATCCGAAATCTCCGCCAGCAAATACCCAATTTATTTTTTAGCGTACCCTTAGACTTTGAAACATTTTGAATTCCTCACAGACAGGAATGCCCGAGTTACTTCGTCATTCGATTCTTCATCCTACCTCGTTCTCCCCATGCTGTCCGCGGCGATCATTGCATCCAGGACTTTTCCAGGAGTGATTACCCCAGCCTCGTGATGAATGCCTTCTGTGATGGCACAGGCTTTCTCGGCGGCTTTCATCAGTTTGTTTTTCTCGCAGTTTTCCAGGCCGATTTCGGCAAGAGTGGTTGGCAGTCCTATCTCCTCGCAGAACGAGTACGCTGTGTTGATCTCTGCTGGAGAGGCATCTGTCAGATGGAGTCCGGTCAGGACGCCGAATGCCACTTTTTCACCATGGTAGTAGGCGTGTGTTTCCTCAAGAGCGGTAAGTCCGTTGTGGATGGAATGGGCGGCCGCCAGTCCGGAACTTTCGAACCCGATTCCGCTCAGGAGTATGTTCGCCTCGACGATGTGGTTCAGTGCTGGTGTGACGATATGCTTCTCGCATGCAATTTTGGCTGCTGGTCCATAGGCGATAAGCGTGTCGTAGCACAGTTTCGCGAGATTTATCCCAGTCATCGTGCTGAGCCCGCCGCACTCGTTCTTCGACTGCGTGCGCCCGCAGGATCTGGCCTCGAACCATGTCGCCAGCGCGTCACCCATCCCGGAAACAAGGAAGCGGGTGGGGGCATTGGCTATTATCCGCGTGTCAACGAGGACCACCTGCGGATTCATTTTCTGATAGTAGACCGACTCGAAGACGCCATGCTCGGAATATATGACTGCGCAGCCGCTGCACGGCGCGTCGGTCGAGGCTATGGTGGGAACTATGATCACCGGTATGCCGGCACGGTCAGATGCGATCTTCGCAGTGTCTATGGTCTTGCCTCCGCCCATTCCTACGAGAACGTCGATCTTGCCGCGGTTGATGATTCCAGCCAGGCGGTTCAATTCGGTTTCACAGCACTCTCCTTGGAATGTCTCAACGGCAATATTGTCGAAAGTCAGCCTGTAGGAGCGGTCGGTGAGAATCTTGTTCGCTACCGTCCGGGACGCCAATACAAGGCCTTTTTTACCTAGCAGGCTGATCAGATTCGGCAACTCGTCGAGAGCTCCTTCCCCTTGGATATATTTCCCTGGAAATACTGCTTTTAAAAACATGCCTGCATTGTTTTTTTCCACCTGACACCTCCATTTTAATTTTACTGTCGTGCACTGGATGATTGGATTAATGGATTGCTGGATGCTTGCTTGATTTGCATGCATTATGACTTTTAGTTTTTCTTTGAGTTCAACCCCAGCCATCCATTCATCCGTCCTTAATTATTCTGAGTATAGTATAAAAATGTGAAAACATCAAGAATTCCAAATGGAAATTCATATCGCCATAAAAATATCTGGGTTACTTCGCCAAGTTATTTTTTAGCTGGCCCTGATCATCATTCGGCTGTCCGATTGTTCGTTATCCACTTCTCCCTCCCGCACTTTGCGCCTCTGTGCCTTTGTAGCTGTCCTTCGAAATTTCAGGGCTTGCATTCCGACCCGCTGGTAAATTCCTCCTGTGAATATAGTGTATTTGATACATTCCCAATAACGTTCCCATAAATCATACAAGGATATATTATGCGTATACCATTGTGTATCGGGCTCATCCTCCTTTCAATATTAATTCCAATACAGGTGCTTGCCGTGCAGTTCTGGACCGATCCCGCCGGCAATGACGCCAACCCTGGAACCAAGGCTCTGCCGTTCGCGACACTCGCACGGGCGAAGACGGCTGTCAGGACTTCGCTGGCGGCAGGGATCCGGGGGATCATCATCGTGAATGTCCATGGAGGTACATACAGGATGGACAGCCCGCTGCAGTTCGGGCTGCTTGACACCGCCAAAGGCGCCAAGGTGATCTACCGTGCGGTCAAAGGTGAGACGCCGGTCCTGACGGGCTCGATCCCCGTCACCAACTGGGTGCTTGATGCGGGCCGCGTGTACAAGAGCGACCTCAGCGCGATTGCGCTGAAGCCGTCGCGCCAGCTGTTCGTGAATGGCAACCGCGCGCCGCGTGCCAGGACTCCGGACTATCCGTCGAGTTTCAAGCCCTTGTTCGCACTGGTCGGCAGTGCGTGGACTACCCCTGGCATCGAATACCTGCCGAATCCGATATTGAACCCGACGATTCCGGATCCGTTCACATGGCAGCAGCAGGACAAGATAGAGGCGGTGATCATCACGCAGTGGAAGATGGCGATATGCAGGCTGGATTCGATATCGGCGTCCGTGGGCATCATCCCGGGGCTCATAACGATGCAGGAGCCCGGATGGACCAATGCGAATGTCTTCAGGGACAAGGATACTGGCGAGCCTTCGATATGGAGCTTCTGGCAGGTGACCCGATTTGAGAACGCGCGGGAGTTTCTTGACGAACCCGGGGAATGGTATCTCGACGAGACTGCGAAAGTCCTTTACTACATGCCTCTCTGGGGAGAGGACATCGCTGCTGCCGAGGTCGAACTGCCCCAGATTGAGAGCCTGATCGAAATCACCGGCGCACCCGGCAATCCTGTCAGCAACATTGTGTTCCAGGGGCTCACTTTCCGCGGCGCCACCTGGAACGGGCCTGGCAGCGCGGAGGGCTATGTGGCGGACCAGAGCGGCTTCCATCTTGCAGGAGTGCATGAGCCGAACTACATCGGGCACGTGAAGGAGGTAGTCCGCACACCAGGCAACATTTCGCTGACACATGCTTCAAAGATAGAATTCAGGGGCAACACCTTCGAGCAGCTCGGTGCCGTGGCGATTGACCTTGTGACTGGATGCGTCCAGAACACGATCGACAAAAACATGTTCCTCGACAACTCGTCGGCGGCAGTCCAGATCGGCGGAGTTAATCTGGATGATGCGCGGCCGGCGGCCATCTCGTCGATCTGCCGCGGGAACATCGTCTCCAACAACCGCATATACCGTTCCGGACAGGACTATTTAGATTCCGCCGCCATATACGCGGGCTTCACGCAGAAGACGCTGATAACGCACAACACCATAATCGATGTGCCGTGGTCGGGGATCGCGATTGGCTGGGGCTGGGGGCTCATGGACGAGGGCAGCTTCCCCGGACTGCCGGGCGCGAACATCGGGCAGTGGGGCGACTTCAACACGCCGACGATCTCGTCGAACAACAAAATCACATACAACAAGATCACCGGATTCCTGAACATGCTCTGGGACGGAGGCGCGATCTATACCAACGGGCAGCAGGGCCCGACGATGGCGGCCGGCACCACCCTTTCGGGTAATGTCGCCTACGGCAAGCGCACCCTGGCCGGAGGCAATACATACTACACCGACGGCGGATCCAGGTATCTGAACCTCCGCTATAATGTCTCGTACGACAACCCTGTCGGGATCACGTATTTCGGGCCTTCTCCGAATCCTCTTGATCTACTGCCGTATCCGGACGTGGCGATCCTCAACGGATTCCCCTATGGTTCCGACATAGGCGGCTGCAGGCCCTACGGCGACATCAAGTACATCTCGAACTATCTGCTCCATCCTGACTTCTTCTCGGTGAGCCCGTACGTCGACCGCGCTGGCGTCACATATCCTGTCGACATGGAATATCGTGCCAACCGCACGATCACCGGAGTGGCAGGTGTGCCGAAAGGCTATCTGCTCAGGGCCGGAAGCAGCCTTGACAAATGAGTTCAGAACCGATATTGAAACAGATGGCCTAGGACGATGGAGTAAAACGGATGAAGAATAAATTTTCATGGATATACGGATTTGCCGCGGCGGTGATCCTGCTTGCCGCAGGTCTCGTGGTCGTCGAACTCAGAAGCAAGCCCGGCGCCGGTGCAGTCGCTCCTGCCAGGACGGATCTTCATGCCGACAAGGACCTGGATGCGGGAGTCCCCGCGCCCTCCGCCGGCACTCTTGAAAAATACACAAGGGCTGGCAATTCCTCCGAGAAGATAGCCGTATTGAACGGGATTGCCCAGTCATCCACCGACAAAAAAATGCTTGAACTAGTCTACAAGGCCCTGGAAGATCCGGACGACGATGTCAGGTTTGCCGCCGCGCAGCAGCTGGACAGATTCGACGCCAACGACGTGATCCCCGCAATTTCCAAGGCACTAGGTGACAGTAACGAGGAGGTCAGGCTGCTCGCCGTGAATGCTCTTGGCGAGGCAGACGCCCCCGAAACCGCAAGGCTCCTGGCAAAAGGCGTCGGCGATGATTCAGAGGATGTCAGGCGCGCGGTCTTTTCAATCGCCTTTACAAAGGACACCCCGACAAGGGAGGCGCTCCTGGAAGCAGCCGTAGGCTCACAGTATCAGGACGTGAAGGAGAGTCTGATCGATCTGGCGGTTGACACCCCTTCCCGCAGGACGGTGGAAACGCTCCTGCGGGCCCTCAAGGACGGCGATGAGGAGCTGAGAACCGGGATATTCGCGGCATTGGAGGTCTTCTTTTCCGAGGAATTCAAGACTGGCGATGATGCCAGGAACTGGTGGACGAAGAACAGTTCCGGATTCGACGACGAGCTCGTTGAGAAATAATGGATTCTCAGTGTTAAGATTTTATTCCTTAGTGTCTTTATTTCACAGTTCTATGTCTTAATCGTATATGAAATTCGAAGCACGAAATCCGAAACAAGCTCGAAAAAAAATAAAATCTTAATTTTCAAAACAATGTCTGAAATATTTGAAATTTAATTAATTTCGAGTTTGGGCTGCGGGCAGAACCCGCCTTAATAAAACATGCATTCCTGCCTGTTGGCATAAGTTTTTATCCTTTTAAAATCCGGATTCGGGCTTATTTTATTTCGACGAACAAAAAATGTAGAAGTAAAAGGAGAAATAAAACATGTCATTGGATATCATTGCCGGACTTTCACATCTGTACGGCGCGGATCCGCGCTTTGTCCTCGCAGGCGGCGGTAACACTTCCTACAAGGACGAGAAGAACCTCTATATCAAACCCAGCGGCACAGCCCTTGCCGACATCAGGGAAAAAGATTTTGTAAAAATGGACAGGGTTAAGATCCGCGAGATATTTTCCATCGTGCCGCCTGCCGATTCCAATGAACGGGAAGCCCTCGTCAAGAGGGTCATGGAAATCGCGGTATGCCACGACAGTTCCGGCAGGCCGTCGGTCGAAGCCCCCCTGCACGAGGCGATGGATGCGACATTCGTCGTGCATCTCCATCCTGCGCTGGTCAATGGAATGACATGCGGAGTCGATGGAAAGGAGAAATGCGCCGAACTTTTCCCGGATTCACTCTGGGTCGAATACATTGATCCGGGATATTCACTTGCCGTATTCGTACAGAAGGAGATTGCGAAATTCGCAGAGGCGTCTGGAAGGCATCCGGATATTATTTTCCTGCAGAACCACGGGGTATTCGTCGGTTCAAACAGTGCTGATGGCATAAAGCGCATATACTCGCACATGATGGACAAGCTCGCGGCCTACTATGAGGAACAGGATGTCGCCATGGAACTGGAGAAACAGGCCAAGGACATTAAAACTGTCGTAGCACTAGCCCCAAAACTCAGGACCTGGCTCGGAGACGGAACCAGGATGATAGTGAAGAGTTCAGATGCGCTGAACGTCGCGGACGGGCCGTTGACTCCTGATCACATTGTCTACGCAAAGTCATTTTCACTCATAGGCGTGAACCTGGATGCCGGCTCGGTTGCAAAATTCGCAGGGCAGCATGGTTATAGGCCGTTGGTCGTTTCGGTGCCTGGAAAAGCTGTCTTCACTGCCGCGAAGACTCTGAAAGACGCCGGCACAGCCGAACTGCTTGCGAGGGATGCGGCTCTTGTCCAGCAGCTGGCCAAGGCATTTGGCGGACCTAACTATCTTTCCGAGAACTCCTATAAGTTCATCGAGAACTGGGAAGTTGAATCGTACAGGAAGAAAGTTTCCGCCGGCGGTTCGCTCGGAAGACTGAATGGGAAAGTGGCGGTAGTCACAGGCGCCGCGCAGGGGTTCGGTCTCGGTATCGCTGAAAAACTCGCTGCAGAAGGTGCGATAGTCGCAATCGTCGACATCAATCTTGCGGGCGCGCAGAAGGCGGCCGACGGAATCTGCGCGAAATTCGGAAAGGACAGGGCGTTTGCAGCCGAGGTGAATATAGGCAAAGAGGAATCCGTCTCAGAAATGGTTTCAAGGATCACCGAACTCTGCGGTGGAGTGGATCTGTTCGTGGCCAACGCCGGAGTGCTCAAGGCCGGACCGGTGAAGACGTTCGCGAAGAAGGACTGGGATTTCGTGACGGAAGTGAACTACACCGGATATTTCATATGCGTCAAATATGTCTCACAGATCATGTCGGCGCAGAATGCCGACGGATCCGAGTGGAGCGACATCGTCCAGATCAATTCCAAGAGCGGCCTTGAGGGAAGCAGCCGCAATTCCGCATATGCCGGAAGCAAGTTCGGCACTGTCGGGCTCACGCAGAGCTTCGCCCTCGAACTTCTCGAAGACAAGATAAAGGTGAACAGCGTATGCCCCGGGAATTATTTCGAAGGGCCCCTGTGGAGCGATCCGAAGAACGGATTGTTCGTGCAGTATCTCAACAGCGGAAAAGTTCCAGGCGCGAAAAACATCGCGGACGTAAAGAAGTTCTACGAGAACAAAGTTCCGATGGGAAGAGGCTGCTGTCCTGAAGATGTCGCAAAGGCGATCATCTACTGCGTCGAACAGAAATACGAGACAGGACAGGCAATCCCGGTGGCCGGCGGACAGGTGATGTTGAATTGAGGCAAATATCCAGAGTCATCCCCACGGAATGACGGATGAATGGATGATTGGGTTTGAATTGTAATGGCTCGATTCACTCCCTGGGATGTCTCAGCTTCCTGCATTTGGGGCACATGAAGATTTCGAGCCCGTACAATATGGCCTTCTCGGGAATTTTCTTGATCACGACTGAATTTCCGGCATTGATTTCCAGGGAGTCAGGGGAATTGTCGGTGACAAGTACGCCGGGGCCGCGGGTGAGTGTGATTTCTATCTGCGTATTGTCGGGCAGCACGAGATGGTTCGTGACTTCGGTGCTGTTGCTGAAGGCGAGCCCGATCCCGACCCTGAATATGCTGTGCGTGATGCTCCTGTAGTAGGCGGTGCTTCCGTGGACTGTTGCGACGCCGACGCCATCTCCGACTATCTCCTCGCCATAAGGTCTGCCATCTATGAACACCTTGTACCGGATCGCGCTGACGGGATTCAGGTTATGGATGAATACATCGTTGATGGCCTTTGATTTGAAGGCGCCGCATCGTGCTGAAAGTTTTATAAGTTCGGTCCTGGAGAGATTTTTTTTCCTGAAGATGGAGAAGATCGTTTTGTAGGAGGAGTGTTCCGGGCAGAGCGGTGCGGTGCGGATGTCGCGGATGGGGAACTTCGGAATTCCGGGAAACTCCCTTTCCGCGCCGAGCAGGGCGCCGTCGCCGCCGTGGACGACTATGATGTCAGGATTATTTTTTACTATCTGCATTCCAGAGGGCTTCATGAAAGGCCTTATATCCTCAAGATATCTTCCGAGCAGAACAGCTTTCATAATTATGGATTCCGTTTGTTTTTACTTCGTGCAAGCACCGAATAGAGGACAACTGCCGCGCAGTTTCCCACGTTGATCGAACCTTTGATCCCGAACATCGGGAGATTTACTATACCATCGCAAATTGAAATTGTCTCCGGTGAAATGCCAAGAGCTTCATTTCCGAAGACAAGCCCCAATGGGAATTCGTAGTTTTTCTCCCAGGCGCATATTCCTCCAGGTCCTGTTTCTACGGCAAGTATCTGTCTTGCTCCTTCCTTCCTTATTTCCTCAACGGCGGAAAACGAGTCCTCGAAATGCCTGAAGGCGACTGCCGTATCCGCCCCCATTGCAGTCTTCGCGAGCTTGGGATGGGGAGGGAACGGCGTATAGCCGCAGCATATTATTTCCTTTGCACCTACAGCGTCGGCAAGCCTGAAAATATTTCCAGTATTGTGCGCACTTCTAAGCCTGTCAAGTATGATCGTGATGTCATTAACCGGATTTTTCTTCATGGATTAAGTATATACGGGGTTTATCGATTGAAAATTAAATTATAGATAATGAGTTCAAAATTTCATATATTAACTAATATAAAATAGCAATAATTGATAAAATTTAATAAAATTCACAAATTTACTTGACGGATATAGTTTTCAATATATATATTATAGCAAAAGCAGAAGATAAAATCTTATTTGGAGGAAATAATAATGAGCCAGGACTATCAGGAACCGCCTCAGGAACAGCAGCCGTCTGCGATGCCTGCGGGACCGTCGTATGAGGAGATAATGGCGGCGAGATCGATAAGCTTCGAGGATATCAAGGCGCATCTCACCGGACCAGTCATATCGGTCTGTCTGCATATCGTCGGACTTGCCTTGCTGATGACATTCGTGGTTGCGGCTCCAGAAGCCAGGCAGGAGATAGCGGTGGAGATAAAGGAGCTTGAAGTGAAGGACATCGAGAAGCTTCCTGATCCGCCGCCGGAGGAGAGGATGGACCAGCCGGATACTGCAATAGAAGTTGAAGGTCCGTCGACAAACGCGACATCCCAGAGCGTCGACATAGGCGCCACCACTGCCGATGTCTCGGTCGGATTTTCAGACGCGCCCGACGTGCCGATGTCAAACGTCCTTGCGATCGCCCCGTCGAATTCACCTCTTGTTCTTCCCGGCATCATGGCTGGCAGGAGCAAGGGCGGACGAGTTGCGGCGCTGAGGAAGTTCGGTGGAAGCTCGTCTACGGAACGTTCCGTGGGCAAGGGGCTGAACTGGCTGAGGGATCATCAGAACGCGGACGGGTCATGGGGTGAAGATGCCGGCAAGGCACCTGCGCTGACTGCCCTTGCGACTCTTGCATTCCTTGCGCATGGCGAGACACCGAGTTCCCAGGAATATGGCACCTGCGTGCTCAAGGCCATAAGGAAGCTTATCGAATATGGGAACGGAGCCAACAAGGACGGTCTGATAGCAGCGCATGGAAATGGTTATGGACACGCGATGGTTGCATATGCGCTATCGGAATCATTCGCCCTCACGAAGATCCCGATGATAGAAGACGCGATGAACAAGACAATCGGAAGAGTAGTAACCGGACAGAATGTGATGGGAAGCTATAACTACGCCTATAATAATGGCCCTAGCAAGGAAAACGACGGGGGGCCGCGCTGCGATCTATCCGTAGCTGGATGGAACTACCAGGCATTGAAGGCCGCATTTGCAGCCGGTTGTACGGTCAAGGGACTTGAGACTGCGATTGAAAATGGAAAGACGCTCGGCCTTAAGAAGACCCATTATAATGCTGCAAGCGGAGGTTTCTCCTATTCCGGAACTTCCAAGGGTGGAGGAGGCCCCAGCCCCACGATGACTCCCGTTGGAACCCTGTGCCTTCAGCTTTACGGAGAGGGTAAGTCCAAAGAGGCTCAGGCGGGCCTGAAGTGGATTGAGACATCCAGCGGCGGGAAACTCATGAAATGTGACTGGCAGCCGGGCGGCGGTACGCTTTATCAGTGGTATTACCAGACACAGGCCCTCTTCCAGGGATATTCTGGAAACGGTGGAAACTGGGATGCATGGAACAAGGAATTCCAGAGATCCCTCATAAAGGAGCAGGAATCCGATGGGCATTGGGCTACCCCTGCGGGTAAATATGGAGTGAAGAAAGAAGCCGAGTGGGGCTTTAAAGGCATCGATGAGCCCATCTATGCAACCTCACTGTGCTGCCTGATGCTTGAGGTTTATTACCGTTATCTGCCGACATTCAAGGTTACTGTCGGTGTCGAGGCTGCTGCCGATGGCGCAGCTGCGAAGAAGGAAGCAAAGGACGAACTCAAGATCGAGTAGTTTTATTGCTCTCATTTATTTGTTGATTAAAAAATCCGGGTTCCCCCGGATTTTTTTTTAGATCGCATGAAAACAACAAGTATCTTACAGTTCTGAATTGCTCATTCATCTTTCATTTATTTAGTATGGAATTATATTGTATCCCAGAGAGTGGGGTGATGGGAATATGGCGGAAATAGTTTTTCTCTGTGAAAAATGCGGTATCAGCATAGAGGCGAATGATTCTCTTTGCGGAGGGCTCGTGGCATGTCCCAACTGCCGGAACGAGGTAAAGGTGCCTGCCCCTTTACTGCAGGAGGAACTGGATCTCAATGGATTTGTCCTTGAGAAGGTGCTTGGCATCGGCGGAATGGGACAGGTCTGGCTTGCCCGCCAGACTGCAATGGACAGGAAGATCGCGTTGAAGATACTCGACCCAGGCCTTTCAAAGAACACGGAATTCATCGAGAGGTTTCTCCGGGAGGCTAAGAATCTTGCGAAACTCGCACACGACAACGTGGTCTCCGTGATCGACGCCGGATACAGCAGGGGTATTTATTACATGGCCGTCAACTATGTCGACGGCTATGAACTGGGCCGGAAGCTGGAAGAGGTGAAGATCATCCCTGAAAAGCAGGCGCTCGAGCTTATCATGGGAATTGCGGAGGGGCTTTGTTTCGCCTGGAACAAGCACCGGATAATCCATCGCGACATCAAGCCTGCGAACATAATGATCGACAGCGAAGGTGTTCCCAAGCTGATGGATCTCGGGATATCCAAGTGCGTCGGAGAGGACAAGTCGCTTACTATGACGGGCATTGTTGTCGGCACTCCGTATTACATAAGCCCGGAGCAGGGCATGGGGATGAAGGAGCTTGATTTCCACTGCGACATATATTCCCTCGGGGCGACGCTGTATCATGTCGTCACAGGCGAAGTGCCTTACACCGGACCCACCACCATAAGCATAATCACCCAGCACATCACTGAGCCTTTCCCGCCTCCGAGGCTGAAGAATCCGGATGTGACCGAGCAGTGCGCCGTACTCCTGGAAGTAATGATGGCCAAGAAACCAGCGCAGCGCCAGCATAGCTGGGAACAGGTCATTGCGGACATGAAGAATGTCCTGGAAGGGAAATTCCCTGAAACCCATCGTCCTGGGACAGGAGAGTCCGAAATTCCGAAGGCGGCCCGCACGCAGCAGAGGATGATTGCAGAAAAGACTGCGGCCGGCGTTCCATCGCCGATTCCTGTGAAGAGTTCTTCGCCGGCTAAAATGATGCTGGTTGTGTTTCTCATAATTGTGCTCATCGCCCTCAGCGCGGGAATAACCATTATCATTGTAAATTCAACGAAGCAGGCCGGGCAGCAGAAGGACATCAAAGTTCAGGAGCCGGTTCCTGCCGTGCAATCTGCGGTTCCTGTCCGGCAGGAGAGTCCCGTTGAGGCAGCCGAGACGCCGGCAGTTGTGCCGGAGAAGAAGATTGAACATTACGTGAAGCCCGAACCGGTCACAAAGGCAGAGCCCGAAAGGCATCCTGAACCGGAAAGGGCGCCTGAAGCTGTGAACGTGCCAGACAATCCCCCGCCGAAACTTCCACAGGTGGTGGTACA
>JBAQUG010000325.1:0-5874 GCA_049297395.1 Victivallales bacterium
AAAGACAAAGAGGCCGATTGCGCCAAGGATGTCGCAAGCTACTCAAAGCAAGTTTCAAAGGAGAAGACAGTAGTCAGAATAAAATAACTCGGGGCATAAGACAATATCATGCACACATTAGTAAAGCGGAGTGGATTCATCATGGCCTTGGCCGTAATGGCTTTCGCCCAGACGCTCATCGCCGGGGATCCCTCCTCCACCGGGCGCTGGCAGGGGCCGGTTTGCGGGAGCGGGGACGGAACGGCGGCGGTGGCGACGTCCCGGTGGCTGATCCTTGACACGGGTGGCAGCGGCGGCGGTTTCGGCAAAGGTGATATCCGGCAGGATTTAAGGGATGTGTTTTTCTGGAATGAGTCGCTGGGCTGGGCGTGTGGATGGACAGGAGTGTTCAAGACCAACGATGGAGGATTCACCTGGGAACGCATGCTCCCTCCTTGTCCAATGGGGGAGTGCTGGGACAAGATTCAGATGACCGGTTCAAAGGAAATATGGCTGTTGAAAAGTTTTCATGGACAGGCAAGAGGACAGCTGATGCACAGCATCGATGGCGGTGCGACGTGGAAAGAGGAGCTCCCCGGCGAATTGAGGGGCGCAGGTGATCTCTATTGCCGTCTTGACGAGCGCTGGGTGATATGCGGGGATTTTCCTTCATACCGCAGCGAGGATGGAGGAACGACCTGGAGAGGGGAGAACTTCGGCGGAGGTTTTGGCGCCATCAGGATCTCCATTCCTCCTGACGCTCCCGATCCTCGACTGGCCACCGTCTATGCGCTTGGAAAAAAAGGGAAAGACTACCATCTGCGCAAGAGCGTAGACGGAGGGAAAAACTGGTCCGGCCTCGAATTGCCTGCGTCAATCCATCCTGAATTGAACTGGAAAAGGCCTTGCGTCTTTTTCGCCACGGCCAGGGTTGGCTGGATCGGCACGCCGGGAGGCGGGATCCTTTTCACCGGCGATGGCGGAGCCACATGGGAACGGCGCGACCTCCCGGTCGGCGACGATCAGGATGTCTATGATTTCTGGTTCGACCAGTTTGGCCGGGGCTTTGCCGCTGTTTTGAATGGTAATATTGGACGACCCCGCACCACGGCATATGAGTCAGGGGATTATGGAAAGACATGGACGCCTAGTCTTTCCGGTTCGAAACAAGTCCATAGTTTCTTTTCTCTTGGCCCGGGATTTTTATGGGCGGTCGGAACGGTCCCCGGATTCGTCCCTAACGATCTCGTGGCAATACTGGGCAGACGCTGAGTTGACAGGCGGAATTCAGCGGTCTACTGCGGCGGCCGCAGTTTTATCAAAATGAAACTTACGTAGTTTTTGTCTCCGCATTGCGCGGGACAAGCGTCGCTTCGCTCGGCTATGCGATCTCCGAGCGCAAAAGACAAAGAGGCCGCTTGCGCCAAGGATGTCGCAAGCTACTCAAGGCAAGGTTCAAATGAGGCGGCGCGGTGCGGAAAATTAAATCTCGGCGGCAGCCGCTTAATTTGAGTTTAAACCAAAGAGGTGTTTCATGGAAAGCAAAAAAAACAGCATTGAAGACTCCGGACTTCTGCGAAATCCGCAATCTGGATGCAGTCGTCAGTCACCGGCCCGCCCTCTGTCATCCGCCAGCTTCCCAGCCGTCCTGCTGTCAAACCGTAATACCGTGAAACTGTCATACTGTAGGTGCTTCACGTTGATCGAATTGCTTATCGTGATTGCGATCATCGCAATTCTCATGGCGCTGCTTCTGCCGGCCCTTCAGCAGGCGAAGGAACTCGCAAAAAGATCCCTGTGCACGTCAAACATGAAGCAGATGAGTCTTGCAATCAACGGGTATGCCAATGATTTTAATGGCTGGCTGCCGCCTCACGGGCAAAGCGATACCGGCGCATATTTATGGTGGGGTCAGAATAACTGGACATCATCTCTTTATCCTTCGCTGAGCCTTCTCTTTCCTGATTACAGCGGTTCTTCCAGCGTGTTTTTCTGTTCCGGGTGGCGGGAGGCAAAACCAAGACTATCGCTGGATCAGATTATAAAAGCAGGATGGGGTACTCCCGGCGATAACTGGGCCGGAGTTGGTCCAGCCTGGAGCTACTGGTATTATGGAGGATATCTTGGCACTGCGACGCCCAACGGAAGTCCTGATGGGAGCAGCTACGAAAACGCCTATAGGATCACCAGCAATACCGGCCTCTGCATTCTTTCTGATCAGGGGTTTTCGAATCAGCCGGGAAATACCTGGTATACTACTCCATGGCCAGGCCATGCTAAAAGCGGAGGCTTCCCTACGGCAGGCGAGAATGCCCTATATATTGACGGCAGTGCCAGCTGGGTTCCAAGAAATAAACTTACAGACATGGGGGACGGCACCCTTTTCGCTCCGAGGATATGGTATGAAAGATCAACAGGAAGATTCTCCCCTAATCCATAATTCCAAACATCAATTAAATTTCAAATTTAACGTAAATATGAATAGGAGGAAAAGGTAATGAGAAAGATTTTAATGGTGATGGCAATCTCATTGGCATTCTGCCTGTCGGTCAAAGCGCAAATTACATTGAACACCGGGCTGCGGGCGGTTCCCTCGCCAGGCAAAGTGGTGATCGATGGGAAGCTCAACGATTGGGATCTCTCCGGCGAAATCCTGATGTGCTACGACCTTGAGTCCCTGCTGGACAAATACTCATCGCGTGCAGCGGCGATGTATGACAAGGACTATCTGTACCTGTCGTTCAGGATCAAGGATCCGACGCCGATGCTCAGCCATGTCAATCCTGGCGTCCAGCCGACGCAGTCCGTCGGCGACGGATGGCGCTCCGACTGCGTGCAGCTGCGCTTGTGGGCGGATCCGGAAAAGGGAGTTGGGCCGGAGGGCGGCCGCGTCACACACATCGACTGCTGGAACTATACTGATGGAGGCTGCGCAGCAGCCAACATCCTCCATGGATCAGATCTCAACAAACTGGAGGACAAGACATTCGACGCCATCGGAAAAGGCATAGACGCGGCTTTCGTCAAGGACGCCGACGGCAAGGGATACACGCAGGAGATGCGGATATCCTGGAGCCTCCTGAGACGCGATGGACGGCCCTGCATCGCCGGCGAGAAAATGCGGCTGGGCATCCAGACAAGCTGGGGCGACTCCAGTGCCCAGGGCTTCTTCGAGCACCAGTTCGCCGATCTCCTGAACCCCGAGCGTCCCCAGCGTGAATTCTTCGGCAACAGCTACAACGCCTGGGGGATTATCAGTTTTTCCGGCAAAGGCAAACTCCCACCTTCGGACTCAATAGCGAAACTTTCCGTGTTTGAAAGCCTCAACAAAGTCCGCTACAGCACATCCGGACCGGTCAAGATCGAATACTCCGTCCCGCGCGATGGCAGTGTTACGCTTGTTGTGGAAAAGCCTGATGGGACGCGCGTGCGCAACCTGATATCCGACTATCCGCGCAAGGCCGGAGCAAACACGGATTACTGGGACGGAGCTGACGACA
Organism: Victivallales bacterium; assembly: GCA_049297395.1. GTDB lineage: Bacteria > Verrucomicrobiota > Lentisphaeria > Victivallales > GWF2-50-93 > GWF2-50-93. The sequence goes on from JBAQUG010000325.1 coordinate 3,480, forward strand.
ACGGACGCCTTGTCAGCCCTGGCGACTACATTGTCAGAGGTCTCTGTCATGAGGGAATCGATCCTGTATTCCGCATGGCCTACGGATCTCCCGGCAATCCGCCGTGGGAGACATCGGATCGCAAGGGTGGGTGGCTTGCAGATCATGTTGCACCAATGGCTGCGGCGGCCGACGACGCCAGAGTCTATCTGTCATCAGAGTGTTCTGAAGGCGGCAACACCGTGATCGCCGTGGATCTCGACGGCCAGAAGCAGTGGGGAATAGCACGTGACCCAGGTGGTATGATCACCACGCATGGAGGCCATCTCTACATGTTGCGCGGCGGACGCGTGGGAGGCCAATTCAACCCCGGCAAGATAATCATCGCAAGAATAGATCCGGCGAAGGGAGTCTACGTCCCATTTTCTGACAAGCAGTCCTTCAAGGTCATATCGGAATACCCCGACGAGCATCAGGTCAAGCCGAAGGAGCCTGTCGGAAAGGCTGTGGCGGACCACGCATACGATGCAGACTGGTGCCAGTTCGAGTCCATGGGTTTGGCATCGGCTGGAGGGAAACTCCACGTCTCCCTCTTCTATCAGAATGCCGTCATCGACATTGATCCCGAATCGGGCGACGTCGTCGGACGCCACGAAATCGAAAGACCTGTCGGACTGGCGGCAGACAAATCAGGGAAGCTTCTGGTGGTCACCGGGAAGAAGATCGTCCGCATGGACGCCGACGGCAGGACGGAACCAGTCGTCTCCGAAGGGCTCTCCGCCCCGATCGGACTCGCCACAGACAAGGCGGGGAACATCTACGTATCCGACTGGGCTGACCAGATGTGCGTGAAGGTTTTCACGTCCGACGGTAAATTTATCCGTTCGATCGGCAAGGTTGGCGGACGGCCGCTGACAGGAGACTATGATCCTAGCGGCATGTTCCGTCCATGGGGAATTGCCGTGGACGCCCAGGGAAGGCTCTGGGTGGCGGAGCATGACCACAGCCCGAAGCGTGTCAGTGTGTGGGCCACAGCCGACGGGAAATTCCTGCGGGAATTCTGCGGCCAGACTGCCTACGCATCCGGAGAAGCGGCAGTCAACCAGTTCAACACCAGGCAGGCGTTCGTCGGCGGAAACACCGTCGAGCTTGACTGGGCGACAGGCCGCTGGCGTGTCACTGGAAGTCTCTGGCGGCCGACGCGCCCCGGTGATCTGCTTGGTCCTTCAGTTCGATGGCTCTCCTCATCCGGCTATCCATGGCCGCATTTCGAGTTCCGCGAACGCGATGGGCACAAGTATCTTATCTTCAGTGAGGCGGCTACCGAGTATTTGTGTGTGAATGAATTGGATGATAAAGGCCGCGCCAGGCCGCTGATGGCGATGGGGCAAGTCAGGTACTTCAGCGGTGAAGGGCATCTTCCCGACCTCGTGGTCAAACATCTGTGGGACGATCCGAAGGATCTCGAATGGGCCAGGGCGAACCATCCATTCGTCTTTATCGGCAGCGGGGAGAAGGTGATGGGGGAACCTTTCTGGAAAATGGCACGGGAGGCCGAGGCGAGGAAGCGCCCCATGCACGCCTATTTCCACTGGACTGATGCCAATGGCGACGGGATGGTGCAGGAGGATGAGATTCAATTCTACTCGAAGGATGAAACAGGAGGAGTTCCTCATTCGAAAGGAGGATGGCAGTCCGCCGTTTCACCGGATTGGAGCATCCCCCTCCTTGGTGGGGGCTACGGGAAAACAACGGTGTGGCGGATTCCGTTGAAGAAATGGAACGAGGCTGGAGCCCCGGTATACGACTTCAAGGACGCAAAACTCATTCTCACGGAGAAATATATGGGTGAGCTCGGAGGCGCCAACTCTCTATGGGCAGACACGCAGGGAAATCTTCTGGTCAACCAAACTCCGTTGCAGATGTTCACGCCGGACGGAAAGCTGAGTTGGTCCTACCCCAACAAATGGCCGGGAGTGCACGGTTCGCACACCGCGCCCAAGGACAGGCGTGGACTCCTGATCGGCACCATCAAGGTGCTTGGTTCGGCAACGGTTCCAGAGCTGGGCGAGATCTTCTGCATGAACGGAAACCTGGGGCGTGATTTCCTGATGACCACCGACGGGCTCTACGTGACGTCCATTTTCAAAGACGGCCGTTCCGCCCCCGACACGCTGCCCGACTCCGAAAGACGGGGGATTTCGGTCGCCAGCATGTCTGCCGGAGGCGAAAACTTCGGAGGCGAGTTCTTCCGCAACGCACTGGACGGCAAAGTGTATATCGGATCGCCAATCTCCTCGGCCCGCGAGACCATGATGCTCTGCGAGATGACGGGGTTGGACAAGATCAGGCGCCTTCCAAATATGAAAGTCAGCCTCTCCGAGGCGCAACGCCTGGAGGCGGAAAAACTGCTCGC
>JBAQUG010000326.1:0-14083 GCA_049297395.1 Victivallales bacterium
GTTTTTACTGTCTTTCTATTTGACACAAAGTCAACAGAAACTGTCTTTTTATTGTTTTCGTTTTTATAAATCTCGTATTTACAGGTAATTATAAAAGTAAAGGTATATTTTGTGTACACAGAATAGAGATTCCGGATTAATTATCATGGTGCGAAAGAGGAGAATATCTAAAGATATTTGATGATTGAGCAACGTGATAAGCGGTCGGAATGACGCCTATTTCCCCTCAAATGTCATATTTATTCTCTATGACTCCTAAAGCAGGAAATCAAGAAATAGGTTGCTGCTTCTGCACCGGCAATCTTGATTCTTCACCAATTCCGGTTTATTTTCAACAAATTGTGAAAATTAAGAATCCTATCTGTTAACCGTGCGAGTATTATGAAAAGACTGTTGGTTATCATTCTACTGGTAATTGCCTTTATGGGAGCGGGAGTACCAAGGGCCAAGGCAATGGATCCGGTTACGATTGGCATACTTGCGCCGATCGTACTGCCATACGCGATACCTATTGCCGAATCTGCAGCCCGGTACGCCCTGAAGGGCCTGCTGAATGCCGGCACGGGAATGGTTTTCATCTTCCAGGACATGCTGGACGTTTTCATGCTGCCTGTCGGTTTTCTGGAAGTTACCATTGGACTGCCTTTTGGCCTTCTCTCATACGGATTGCAAAATATCTGGACCGGTGGTGCAGCCCCGTTTAAACTTGGTTTCCATGCGTTCATGCTGGTCCCGCGACTATTCTGCCTGTATCAATAGTTCAGAAAAATTTCTTGATTTTTCTAAAAATACTGTTTGAATAGATGGTCAGCTGTTTCTTGAAGTCTGCGAAGTTCGCAGGCGCGGCAATCCGCGGGATGTGATCCGGAGAGGTTTTCCTGGTGACGATGTCCTTTTCCATGGTGAAGAGCATTTTGAATCCGCATTTTTTCGCGATTCTTACGCTGGCTTCAGAAGATTGTCCCCACGGCCAGAAGAGCGAAGATGTTTCAACTCCCAGCGTTTCCAGGAGCGTCTTTTTGCACTCGGACAGGTCCGCCTCCACGCGCATTTCGAATTCCTCGTCTGTCTCCAGCACCTTCACCGGAGCCGGATGAGCCTGGCAGAGCCTGGTTCTTTCCGAGTCGCCAGATGCTTTTTTCAGCGAGTCCTTGAGATCGCCGCTCATCACGGTGCGTTTACCGGCGAGAGTGCTTCGGAAGGAGACCTTTGGCGCGCCGGGGAATGGTGGTTCGCCGAGGGCATATTCCATTGTCCAGTGAGGTTTCTCCGGAAAGAAGCCTTTTATCTTATCGAATTTAGAGTAGCATCCGAAATGCGAGTTGCCGTGGGCCTGGAATTCCCAGACCCCGGAGTTTTTCATGTCAAGTATTTCATTCCAGTTGAGGAAGGCCCTTGAACCTTTTCCATAGACGGATTCCTCAAGCGCCTTCTTCGAGTCGATTATCTCATAGTTCCCGTCCTTGCGGATGCTGCGCCCTTCCTTGTTCATCAGCCCGGTATTGAGGGCGAGAACCGCCTTGGCGGAATATCTCTTCAGTATCGGGGTCGCCCATATTAGATTGTCGGCCCAGCCGTCATCGAATGTAATCATCGTGTATTTGTCATACCTGGGAAGCCTTCCGTTGAAGAACAGCTCGAGTTCGGCGGGGCCTATTGCTTTATAGCCGGATTCCGCCAGATAGGCGATCTGGCGTTCGAATTCATCGGCGCTGACAGCAGCTGATGACGCTGCCGGAAGCACCCTGTGATATGTCCAGATGAGAATATTCATTTCCGATTGCCAATTTTCGATTTTCAATTTCAAATATCTAGTAATCAGTTGCCAGTTTCGAGTCTTATTTTCATTATTCTATCACCGATTCGCCGATTCTCCCAGTCGCCGATGCGATTACTTGTAAATCTATACTCTGAAAATTATCTGGCAACAGTGTTGAAAAAATCCCTATAAGATATAAGATTTAACCTTTCGTGTAAAATTAATAGAGGAGATTTACATATGGCTGAGTCACCGATGAACAGGAACACATATCTTTCAAAGAATGTGGGAAGTTTCGAGGATGCAATAGAGATACGCGGCAGACGCTACAGGAAGGTTGAAGACCTCCGCTACGGGACCAACCCGCATCAGCCAGCCGCCTATTACAAGCCCGAGGGCGAGACCTGCACGGTCGGCGACATGCAGATACTCAAAACCGGCAAGAGCGGATTGTCCCAGACAAACCTTGAAGACATTTCATATGCACTGAACATAGTCAAGTATTTTGACAAGCCTGCCTGCGCGGTCATGAAGCACGTTAATCCAAGCGGTGCGGCCGTCCAGCGCGGCGACGAGACCATATGCGACGTCTACAAGAAGGCCAGGGACTGCGATGCGCGCGCGGCTTTCGGAAGCGTAATCGCGTTCAATGTGGAACTCGACGCCCAGACTGCAACGGAGATCATGAACACCTTCTGCGAATGCGTCGTAGCTCCGGCATTCGACAAGGACGCCGTTATGATCTTCAATGACGGCGAGAAGTTCAAGCTCAACAAGCAGATAAGGATTATAAAATGCGGGAACATCTCGGCGATACCAAGATATGTCGGTGAATCATCGGATGTGCATAATACGCTCAAGGTCCTTGCCGACGGGTCGGTCGTAGTCGCAGCACCGCTTCTGACGAATCTCAGGTCCGTTGCCGATCTCAAGCCTGCATCCGCAGAAAGCAAGACTTTGGGAACAGTCGTTTCAACAGTAAAAGCCATGCCGGGACAGATTGAAGACATTCTTGCCGCCTGGTACATAAACCTGAGCGTCCGATCTAACGGTGTCGTCATCATGAAGAACGGGCAGACTCTTTCAGTGGGAACTGGCGAGCAGGACAGGGTCGGCGCAGTGGAGCAGGCCGTATGGAAATACAACAACAAATATCAGGGCGATGAGAACATCAAGGATGCCGTGATGGCAAGCGACGGTTTCTTCCCGTTCCCTGATGCAGTCGAAGTTGCGGCCGAAGCCGGCGTGAGCGCCATGATATCCCCTCCTGGATCGATCAAGGACGCGGATGTCATCAAGCGCGCGAATGAGCTGGGCGTAGCCCTTTTCCATGCACCGGAAAGATGCTTTTCCCACCATTGATTTTTTTATTTCCAATAAAAAAATAACATGAACACGTATAATACGGAGACAAACATGGAATCGTTTTTACAGCGGAATTTTGCACAGAGGATTGGCGGAGACCAGTTCGGCAAGGATACGAAGATCTACAAGTTCGAGAAGATTAAAAGGGCGAAACGGGCCGCGCTCCAGGCGAATCCAGGAGCTGAAATAATCGACATGGGAGTAGGGGAACCAGATGACATGGCATTTCCTGAAGTCGTCGCCGCCCTATGCAAGGAAGCCGCAAAATGGGAGAACCGCACATACACCGACAATGGAATAAATGAGTTCAAGGACGCGGCGGCCCGCTATATGAAGGCCCTCTACAAGGTCGACCTGAATCCTGAAGCAGAGATATGCCATTCGATCGGCTCGAAGGCCGCGCTGTCGCTCCTTCCGGCATGTTTCATAAATCCCGGAGACATCACGATCATGACAATTCCCGGATATCCAGTGCTCGGGACATGGACTCAGTATCTCGGCGGAAAAGTCGTCAACATGCCTCTTGTCGAGGAGAATAATTTCTTTCCGGACCTCGCCTCATTGAGCAAGGAGCAGTGCGAAAAGGCGAAGTTGCTTTATCTCAACTATCCCAACAATCCGACAGGCGCCTCTGCATCCATCGAACAGCTTGAGAAGGCTGTGGAATTTGCAAGGAAGAACAATATCCTGATCGTCTTTGATGCAGCCTATGCGCCTCTTAACTTCCAGGGCAAACCGCTGAGCATACTCTCCATTCCAGGAGGGAAGGACTGCGCCGTCGAACTGCACAGCATGTCAAAAGGGTTCAATATGACAGGCTGGCGTCTTGGCTGGGTCTGCGGAAATGAGCTGGCCGTCAAGGCTTTCGCAAACGTGAAGGACAATGCAGACAGCGGGCAGTTTGCCGCGATCCAGAAGGCTGCCATCGCCGCCCTTGACAACCAGTCAAAGATTACTCCAATGATTTGCGATAAATATGAACGCCGTCTGAAGAGCATGGTTGAGACATTAAAGTCGATCGGGTTCCCCGCCAAGGTTCCGCAGGGTTCATTCTATCTCTACGTGAAATGCCCGAAGGCTGCAGAAGGTAAATACTCCGCGAAGTTCGCAAGCGCGGAGGAGTTCAGCCAGTGGATGATCAAGGAGAAGCTCATCAGCACTGTCCCATGGGACGATGTCGGCCACTATGTCCGTTTCAGCGCAACCTTCGTGGCGCAGGGCGGGAAGAAGGAGGAGGATCGTGTCCTCAATGAATTCAAAAAACGCCTTTCCGACGTGAAGTTCGTATTCTAATGTAGAACAGGCATCTTGCCTGTTTCAAAAAATCCGCCATGGAAACTTGGCGGATTTTTTTTATTTCCGCCTGACTTGAATGGCTCTAAGTTAAGGTTTTTTTAAGAGGGACAAAGGCTGGACTCCAAAATTTGGAGTTCACGCTTTAGCGTGTTGCCTTAATTTAGCGTCATTTTCGCCTGACCTCTGTCGTCTGATTTCTTTTCATTTTTCACTGGCTGTTCAGTGCCGCCCGCACCTTTTCCGACAAATACTTGATCGTGAAAGGTTTCTGGATAAAATGCACTCCGTCGTCAATGATGCCGTGTGAGGCGATGACGTTGGCCGTATATCCAGACATGAAAATGCTCTTCAGATCTGGGTAAAGAGATATCAACTTTTTGGACAGATTCCTGCCATTCATTTCAGGCATGACCACGTCTGTCAGCAGCAGATGGATTTCGCCAGCATGTTCTTCGGCTAGGCGCATGGCTTCGCCTGGAGTCTTCGCTGCCAGCACCCGGTATCCGAATCCTTCCAGAATCGTCTTTGTAATGTTGAGTATCGTCTGTTCATCCTCGACCAGGAGAATTGTTTCATGGCCCCTTGTGACGGGTGCAGGCGGAGTGCCATTTGCCTTGAGCTGTTCGATTTTGCCCATGTGCCGTGGCAGATAGATCTTGAAGATCGATCCTTTTCCGTGTTCGCTGTCTACGCTGATGAAGCCATTGTTCTGCTTGACAATTCCGTAGACGGTTGGCAGGCCCATGCCGGTGCCTTTTCCTATCTCTTTGGTTGTGAAGAACGGCTCAAAAATTATACCAAGAGTCTCCTTGTCCATCCCGCAGCCTGTATCGCTCACGGTGAGTTGAACGTATTCTCCTGTTATGGCGTCTTCATGAGTGACGCAATATGATTCATCGAAGACGGCGTTTTCCGTTCCTATTGTGAGATTTCCCAGTCCCGAGATGGCATCACGGGCATTGACGCAGAGATTCGTCAGAATCTGATTGAGTTGTGAGGTGTCCATCTTGACCGGCCAGAGGTTTTTACCCGGTTTCCAGTCGAGGCTGATATCCTCACCGATTAGACGGCGCAGGATCTTGAGCATCCTTTCAACTGCATCATTCAGTTCGAACACTTTTGGAGTGATGGTCTGTTTGCGGGCAAATGCCAGCAGTTGACGGGTTAGGTCGGCGGAATGCTCTGCGGCCTTCTTGATTTCCTGGAGGTCTTCAAGGAGTGCCTGCTGCTTCGTCCCCAATTTATCCATAGCCATTTCCGTGTGCCCCAGAATAGCTGTAAGCATATTGTTGAAGTCGTGGGCCACCCCGCCTGCAAGCCTGCCTATGGATTCCATCTTTTGGGATTGTACAAGCTGCGCCTGCAGCCTCTCACGCTCTTCATCCGTCTGTCTGCGTTCGGCAATGTCCTCTTCGAGTTGGCGGTTGGTCTTTTCCAACTGCTCCATCTTGTTTTCCAGTTTGCGGATAAGTGTTTCATTATATTGCTTAAGATAGACTGATTCATCCGCTTCTGGTGGTTTTGCCTGGGCGGTGGATTGATTTGCAGATTGCCGGGCAGTTTTCCGGATGATCTCCATGAACACGTCCGGTTCCTGCGGCTTGACGATGAACCGATCGGCCCCAATGCCTAGTGCAAATTTCTCGTCACGTTCATCTGTGTAGGTGGCGGTGTAGAAGACAAAAGGTATTGACTCCAGACGCTCATCCTTCCTCCATTCACGGCACAAGGCGAACCCGTCCATTACCGGCATGAGGATGTCTGAGATGATAAGGTCAGGGGGATTCTTCCGTGCCTTGAGCAGCGCATCAGAACCATTGGAAGCAACCTCAACCTCGTAGCCGTTGCCCTGCAGCAGGGCGCGCAGCAGGTAGTTGTTCTCCTCCTTGTCGTCCACGATCAGTATTCGGTTCGTTCCCATGACTGCATCTCCTATGGTTCTTTTATCAGGCGATATTCAAATGCCGTCAAATCATATTTCCCTCGTCTGCCTTGTCCAGCACCTCGCGGATCTTGCGGGACAAATCCCCCATTGCGATGGGCTTCTGGATGTAGCGGTCGCTCATGGCGTCCTTGATGATCGTGTCATCGACATGGCCGGACATGAAGAGCGTCTTCAATCCGGGACAGAGTGTGGACATGCGCTTTGAAAGATCGATTCCACTCATCCCTGGCATTACCACGTCGGAGAGGAGGATATGTATAGGCCCCTGATGGTGTCTTGCCAATTCGAGAGCCTCGGCACCGTGGGAAGCCGGGAGGACGGTATAGCCGATTGACTGGAGCATCACCATTATGAGCTCCTTGACTTTCTCCTGGTCATCCACTATCAGGATGGTCTCGGTGCCCCGCGGCATGGCCGATGTCGTCGGATTCGATGAAATTGCAGGATTTCTTTCCAGGGCCTGCGGCAGGTATACCCGGAAGATGGTTCCCTTCCCCAATTCGCTTTCGACGTCGATGAAACCACCGCTTTGCTTTACAATTCCATACACAGTGGCGAGTCCAAGGCCTGTGCCTACGCCTTCAGCTTTGGTAGTGAAGAAAGGTTCAAAAATATGCGTCTTGACATTCTCATCCATGCCGCAACCTGTGTCACCCACCGCCAGCATGACGTAGGGGCCAGGCTTGACTTCACCGGGACGGCTCCGGGCATATGCCTCGTCAATCTCCACATTTTCAGTGGAAATGGTCAGAATGCCGTTCCCTGACATTGCATCTCGGGCATTGACGACCAGGTTCATGATCACCTGTTCGAGCTGTCCGGGATCAGCCTTTATCTTTTTAAGTGCCGTGGCGGGCGTGGTCTGTAGGACAATGTTTTCACGGATGAGTCTCCGTAGCATTTTTTCCATGTCGGATACTATTGCGTTGAGGTCAAGTACGATATTCTGTTGGATCTCCCTTCGGCTGAAGGTGAGGAGCTGGCGTGTCAGGTTGGCAGCCCGGTCTCCGGCTTGTTTAACCTGCTCCAATTGACCCTTCGTGGATGCGTCAGTAGTAGAGGTCAGGAGCATGAGCTGTGTATATCCGTTTATCACCTGGAGCAGATTGTTGAAGTCGTGCGCTATGCCTCCCGCAAGCTGTCCGACAGCTTCCATCTTCTGGGCCTGGCGCAATTGCGCCTCAAGTTTAGACTTGTCCTCCTCGGCATGTTTGCGTTCGGTGACATCACGGACGAAGACCAAGTGGGAATCGCAGCCCTGATACTTGATTGCTATTGCAGTAGTCTCGACCGGGACGCGTGAGCCGTCCAGGCGCAGATAGTCCTGTTCCATAAGCGGGGCCGGTTTTCCGGTCTCCTGTTGGAAACGGACTCGTTCACGCACGGTTTCACGCCACTCCGGAGCTATCCTCATCATTAGATCAGTACCAAGGAGATCTTCGCGCCTTGAAGCGCCAAAGAGCTTCAAGGCAGCCGGGTTGACAAAGACGAAAAGACCTTTGCTCTGGACGAAAATTGCTTCAGGTGCGACCTCTACCAGGGAGCGGAAGCGTTCCTCGCTTTCGCGCATGGCGGCCTCAGCCATAGTGCGCGCGGCAATGTCCCGCTCCAGCAGGAGGTTCGTCTTTTCAAGCTGTTCCATTTTTATTATCAGTTTGCGGACAAGGGTCTCATTGTACTGTTTCAGGTAGACGGATTCCTCTTCAGGTGCTTCAGGGATCCGTTCAGCATCGTCCAGCAAGGGTTTTGCGACCTTTATGGCCGGGTTGCGGCTTTTATTTATGATATCCCGGATCATTTCAAGCAGCACGTCAGGCTCCTGTGGCTTGACGATGAAGCGTTCCGCCCCAAGTTTCAGCGCAAATTCCTGATCCCTGTTATCGGTGTAGGTTGCGGTGTAGAATGAAAACGGGATTGGGTTCAGAGCTCCATCCTTTTTGCATTCGCGGCACAGGGCGAATCCGTCCATCACCGGCATCAGTATGTCGGAGATGATCAGGGCAGGAGGATTATTCCTGGCCTTATCCAATGCTTCCGCGCCGTTGCTGGCGGCTTCGACTTCGTAGCCGTTGCCTTGGAGGAGGGTCCGCAGGAGGTAGATGTTCTCCTCCTTGTCGTCGACAATCAGAACTCTTTCTGGTTTCATGGTATCGGCTCCTTTCCTTTCTCACCAAGGAATCGTTCGAATTCTGAAACGAACGTGTCCGGGTTGATCGGCTTTTCAATGTAGCCGTTGCATCCTGCCTCGATAGTTTTCTCACGGTCGCCTGTCATGGCATAGGAAGTGACAGCAATGATTGGGGTTTCCTTAATTGCTGGATTCTTTCGCAGCGCGCGCGCGACGTCATACCCGTCCATGGTGGGAAGCTGGATGTCGAGCAGAATCAAGTCCGGCAAAATGCGTCCGGCAAGTTCAATGCCCATGGGGCCATCTATGGCCGAGACAACCTCGTATCCATGTTTTTCGAGCAGGAACTTGACAAGGTATTGGTTCTGTTCGTTGTCTTCGATGAGTAAAATTTTCTTCTTCATTGTTGGCAGGGTCCTTTCATTGGTATTGTTAAAGTGAATATGCTGCCTTTGTTCCATTCGCTTTCAGCATGTATTTCTCCTCCAAGAAGTCCGGCAAGACGACTGGAGATGGCCAGTCCCAGTCCTGTGCCTTCATGCTGCCGCGACAGGCCGGAATCAATCTGCAGGAAAGGCTTGAACAGTTTGTTTAAATCCTCCTGTTTGATGCCGATGCCGGTATCTGCGACTGAAATGCGAAGTTTGTCTTCCGCAAGCTCCGCCTTGAGTTTGACTTCCCCCCGTTCCGTAAACTTGATGGCGTTGTTCAAGAGGTTCAGGAGAATCTGTTCAATACGGCGCGGGTCGCTGTTGAATATGCTTATCTCCTGTGAAATCTCCTCGCGCATGGCCAATCCGCTTTTCTCAGCTAACGGTTTCACGATGCCTGCGACTTTCGCAATTGACATTCGCAGGTCGAACTGTTCGCATTTCACTTCTAACTGTCCGGCTTCAATCTTGGATATGTCGAGCACATCGTTGATCAGTGCAAGCAGGTGTCTCGAGCTGTCGCGTACCATTTCGAGCTGCTTGTGCTGTTCCGGGTTCACTGGTCCGGCCAGTTCCTGAAGCATGATTCCGGTGAAGCCGATGATCGAGTTGAGCGGCGTACGCAGTTCATGGGACATTGTGGCGAGGAAAGCGGACTTCAGGCGATCTGCCGATTCGGCGTGTTCCTTGGCTACAGCCAGTTCCGTGGTACGCTCTGACACACGCTGCTCCAATTGCTCTGCGTGGACCTGTAGGTCCTTGTGAAGCCGGAGGATTTCCTTCTCGGAGAGTTCCAGCTGCCTGTTTGTGGTCTGGAGCTGTTCATTCTGCAATGCCAGATCCCTGGTGCTGGCCGCAACACGTCTCCTCAGCGTTACGGTCCAGAAAATACTCAGCAGCAGCAATAATGCGGCGCCGACAATCGAACCTTTGATCCACATCGGGAATTTGAATCCGACTTCTTCCGAGGTCCAACGCTGCAGGGATCGATAGTATTGGGATGTTGGATCTTCCTTCAACCGCAGCAGGTGCTTGTCGATGGTATCCAGCATGGCCGTGCTGCACTGCTTTGGTGCTGCAAAATAGAGACGGGTCGGATTGAAGATGATTGCAGTATCTTCGAGCTTGAACTCTCGGACATGCATGGCGCCGTAGAAACGGTTGGCAATCACTGCGTCTACGTCTCCGTGCTCCACTGCGGTAAATGCGGCGCTGTAGTCCGGCATTGGCACAAGTATCACTTTCAGGTCGAAGCCCAGGACAGCTTTTCCAAAGGCGTCCTGCTGGATCGAACGGTCAAGAAGTGAAACCCTTTTGCCGTTCAAGTCCAGAAGGGACCGGATCCCGCTTCCATGCCGCGTATATACCTGGAACCAGTCCGACAGCACCGGTTCGCGGTGGAAAGAATAGATCGCCTCGCGTTCCTGGGTAAGGGCCACGTCGGGCATGAGATCGATTTCCCCTGCCTTTAACCGATCCAGGCCCTGGGCCCATGTTCCAGTCACATACACTATCGACCACTCTTCCTTAGCGGCTATGAATTCGAGCACATCTATGAAAATACCTTCGGGCTTCCCCGATTCGGACACGGACACTTTCGGACTGTTCTGGTAGATCCCCACGCGCACACTCTGTCCTGCCCATGCTGCAGTATGGAGAAAAATCGTTGATAGCGTACAGAACAGTGCCAGTGTGAATCTGAAAATGTTTTTCATGTTCATAGCCTACCTGGTGCTTTCACGGGTATTGTCAATATGAATATGCTTCCCTTGTCCCATTCACTTGTGATATTTATCTCTCCGCCGAGCATTTCAGCAAGACGACGGCAGATGGCCAAGCCAAGACCTGTGCCTTCGTGTTGCCGGGAAAGGCCGGAATCAATCTGCCGGAACGGCTGGAAGAGCTTTGAGAAATCCTCCGGCTTGATGCCGATGCCGGTATCTGCGACTGAAATGCGGAGTTTGTCTTCCGCAAGCTCCGCCTTGAGCGTGACTTCCCCCCGTTCCGTGAACTTTACGGCGTTGTTCAAGAGGTTCAGAAGGATCTGTTCAATACGGCGCGGGTCGCTGTTGAACATGCCTATCTCCTGCGAAATCTCCTCTCGCATGGCCAATCCGTTTTTCTCGGCCAGCGGTTTCACGATGCCTGCGACTTTCGCAATCGAGGCCCGCAGGTCGAACTTTTCGATTTTCACATCCAGCTGCCCGGCCTCGATCTTGGAGATGTCTAGTACGTCGTTGATAAGCGCCAGCAGGTGACGGGCACTGCTGCGCACCATTTCAAGCTGTTTGTGCTGTTCCGGATTCAACGGTCCGGCAAGTTCCTGGAGGATTATGCCGGTAAAACCGATGATCGAGTTAAGGGGCGTACGAAGCTCGTGCGACATTGTGGCGAGGAATGCGGACTTCACCCGGTCTGCCGATTCGGCACGCTCCTTGGCTGCAGCCAGTTCCTCAGTACGCTCGATTACACGACGTTCAAGGGTGGCACGGGCCTCCTGCAGTTCTTCAACGGCCCGTTTACGGGCTGTAATGTCCAGTCCGATGCTGAGGATTTCCTTTACTTTGCCATCCTGGTCAAGCACTATCTTGTTGGTCCAGGCGATCCATGCTCGTTCACCGTTGCGGCGCATGTTCTCATTGATGTTCTGCTCAAAGGAGACAGGATCGGCGCAGATCTGATCCATAAGCTTGTGCATGTCATGTCCCCCGCTGTCGGTCGATGGAACTATGGTGTCCATGACATGGCGGCCGATGATTTCTCCGCTGGAATAACCGAAGAACTTCTGTCCGAACTCATTCAGATAACTGATCCGTCCGTCATGTGTCCAGCGCAGGATTATGCTGTTGGCGTGTTCGACAAGTTCACGGTATTTCCGTTCGTTTTCATGCAGGGCTTTTTCGGTCTCCTTGCGTTCGGTGATGTCGCGCACTATGGCCTGCAGCAAGATTTCACCTCCAAGCTCCAGACGGTTCAGGCTCACCTCGGCCGTGAACGGCGTACTGTCATGACGGCAGTGCTCCCATTCAAAAAATTGCGGTCCGGCTGTCAATGCAAGATTGATCTTCTCCAAGGCTTTTTCACTGGAACTGTGACCGTCCGGTTGTGTTGCTACCGAGTATTCATATGGAGGCACGCCAATGATCTGCTCGCGGTTGCACCCGAACATCGTCAATGCCCGTGCATTGCAGTCGATGAAGCGGTCACTGCGCATCAGCAGTATGGCATCGTTTGCCGTCTCGAACAGCATGCGGTGCTTGAGTTCGCTTTCCCGCAGTGCCTGTTCCATGTTTTTCTGGCCAGTTATGTCCATCTGAATGCCGTCCCACAGGACCCTGCCATCGGGAAGCCTGCGTGGTGCGGAACACAGCTGTACCCAGCGCAGTTCGCCACGCGCGTTTCTGATGCGTGCCTCGACATTGAAGATCGTGAGGCTTTGGTTCGAGGACTTCTCGGCTTCCACCACCTTTGCCCGATCCTCCTCGATTATCTGTCCGTATAGCACCTCAGGATCATCTAGGACGGCTTCCGGAGTCACTCCGTTAAGACGTTCCACACCGGCGCTGACATATATGAAATGCTGTCGTCCGTCCGTTTCCCGGACTACCTGGTATACCATGCCGTTGGGAAGATTGTCTCCAAGGCGTCGGAGACTCTGTTCGCTCTCGTGCAGCGCCGACTTGGCATCATTTGCCATCCACGCTTCCAGCCGCGCCTTCCTGAAAAGGAACATTGCGAACGTGACGAGACATGAGAGGATGATTCCGGACACGGCTGCCATTTCGGGCAACAAGGTCCTGTTCTGCCTGGTGAAGGATTTTTCTGGCCGGACATTTATTGAGATGCGATGGTCCGTCATGCCTGTATGGGAGATGGCATCCAGGTCGGGATTCTGCTTGTCATCCCAGCCCTCCTGCATGAAAACCGGGACGTCATCATAGGATGCGCATATCCTGAAATTACCCAGGCCGGGATTATCCCTTGCGTTGAAAACATAATCCAACCACTCCTTTATCCGGAAAACAGCCAGTATGAACCCCTGGAATTCACCATTTGCGAAAAGCGGGAGATAGACAAGGAATCCGTTGCCTCCCTGTACAAGTTCTACAGGGGATGTTACTGCGGGTGACTTGGTATCCCTTGCTTTTAAAAGGGCGATCCTTCTTTTCTCCTCGGAAGAAAGTTTGAGGTTCTTCGCCTGCTCATTGCCCTTGAGAGGCACCACCCAGCGGACAATCAAGTCCTTGTCAACCCATTCCAGCGCCTGGTATCCCGGAGTGTCCTCCTGATAGGCGTTGGCGTAGCTGGTGAACTCCTCTTCAGAAGTGCCTCCAAGGCTCTCCCATCTTTTGACCATCCGCTGGAGCGTCGATATGCGGTTCCGGATGTCGGCTGATACACGGTCCGCCAGAAAATCCGCCTCAGACTGGACCTTGTTCCTCAGGTTTTCCTGTTCATATTGAACAAGGCTCAGGCACAAAGTGCCTGTCAGCATCAGGCAGACACTCCCTGCCGCCAGTGGTATCAGCCATCCTGGCATGCCTCTGGATTTCGACGGCAATAGAATGTCCTTCTTCTCAGGCATGCATCTCCTTGCGAAATACCGAATTCTTCAGGCCTGGCCTGGATGGAAAATCAGGCAACCTGCAGGGGGCCGGGAATAAATAGCAGTACATGGTTTCAGTTGTATGGGCAGGGTCGGAAACATGAAGAAGGAAAGAAAAAGTGAAACCGTGAGATAATCCTAGCCCTGCGGAAAAGTTCATAACTCACTAGCCCCCTGCAAAACTGATGTTACACCATCCGTAATTATAAACTATATCCTGCATATGAAAATGCAAGGCAACAGGCTTGGAATATGTTCTGCGTGGTCAATGCGCATATCGCTTGGAGAAATTGGTGGATTCTTCATTTGTGTTTTTGTTTCCTCTCGAAGAAATTCAGGATTGCGAAGATGGTTTTCGCGAAACCGACGGCGATTATGCCGTATATCATGCAGATGATCGCAAATATCAGGAGTGCGCCAAGCCAGCCAATGATGAAAATATAATCGGATGTGAAAACAGAGGCTATGAGGATTAGGATTGTCAGGAAAACAATAAATCCAAGAAAGAATTTCCCCCATGTCCTGTGATATTCAGGATTTTCGTCCCACATAC
>JBAQUG010000327.1:0-4881 GCA_049297395.1 Victivallales bacterium
GTCCCGCAGGAGGCAAAGATTGGGAGGCTAAGGGACATTCCCTTAGCTCTCCAATCTCCCTTTCCTGCCAGGTAAACTGGCAGGGGAAGGTTAAACTGAGAAATCCCGGCGAAGCCGGTTAAGTTCATCGCCTGTTTCGATGCGCGTACTGAAATTGGCGCAATCCCGACAGATTGGAAAAGCAGAGGTAGAAAATGATTGTAGACAAACTGGAAAATGCCAAATTGTATTACTCCGTGAACCACAATTTCAAGGATGCGTTCGAGTTTTTGGAAAAACTGGATACGAAAAATCTGGAAGCCGGGCGAATTGAAGTTGACGGGAAGCGCCTCTACGCCATTATCGTGGATGATAACGGCAAAGGGGTGGATGGCGCAAAGCTGGAAACACACAAGAATTATATTGACATCCAGTATCAAGTCGCCGGCAATGATTTTATCGGATTCGAGTCTGTTCAATCCTTGATAGGCAATGGATATGATGCGGAGAAAGATTTGGAGTTTTATGATGGCAAAGCGAGCATGCTGGTAAATACAACTCCGGGACATTTTGCCATATTTTTCCCGACAGATGTGCATGCGCCGATGGGCGGAACCGGATGTCAGTTGAAAGTAGTAGTAAAGGTCAGAGTATGAAAAAAATCCCAGTTGATTATCTGGCGCATAAAAGCGCCGACAGCAAACTGAAAGCCCATCTGGGGCTTAACAGCGAATGCGAGTTGCTGGATTACCTTGGCTGCGACTTCTTCTATCTGCCGGGACGCGACATTTCGCAGAACGAAGGCGCACTGCCTTTCTACAGGGGCAAATTGCCTGCGATGACGGAGACGGAGACGGAGAGGATCTGCCCTCTGGGCATCCGCTGGCGTCGCGGCGCCTATGCCAGCAAATTCACAGTTGACGAGGCGATTTCCGGACCGCTCCAGAAACAGGAACTGACGGTGCGGGAGATTCTGGATTTTCCGTGGCCTGAAGCCGGTGATTATGATTTCTCTCCGCTTCTCGCGGAGGCCGAAGCGAACTCCGGACGCATCCGCATCGGCGGACTCTGGACAGGTATCATGGGCGACAGCTACCGTATGCACGGCTTCGAGAACTTCCTTCTCAACATTGCGATTAATCCAGAGGTGATTCACGCCCTGATTGATCGGATGACAGACATGTATCTGGACTTGAACGACAAGTGTTTTTCCATGCTCAAAGGGAAAATGGAAGTATGGTTCTTCGGCAACGATTTCGGCAGCCAGGAAAGCCTGCTGCTGGGGAGGGAGATGTGGACCGACTTCTTCTTCGAGAACATCAAACGGCTTTGCGCACTGGCGCATTCATACAATCTGAAGGTGATGATGCATTCCTGCGGCGCCATCAGCGATTTGATTCCGCTCCTGATTGAAGCCGGGGTTGACATACTCGATCCGATCCAGGTGACCGCAAAGGGAATGAACCCTGCGGATCTCGCAGATAAGTTCGGCGGAAAAATCACATTCCACGGTGGAATAGACACTCAGGACATCCTTCCTCGCGGAACAGCTGAAGACGTCCGAAACCATGTCCGCGAAGTCGTCGGCGCACTGGCTCCGACTGGACGCTACATCTTTGCGCCAAGCCAGATTCTCGGCCCTGATATCCCGGTGACGAATATCCTGTCCATGTATGAAGCCAGAGGGGAGATAAACGGAAGGATTGATGGATGATTGGATGCTGCTGGAAACAGTGACGTTGAATTAGGCGGCCAAAGAGCCGCAAATTTTGAACAATCGAATTACGAAGTACGGATAATCTGAACGTATACTGGAATGGATTTTTGATTTACGAGCGTGACAACGCTCCATGGTGCGGTAACTTGTTACCGCCTTGTTTCGCGAAATTTATTTCGCGGTATTTGGATGGGACGGAATAAATTCCGTTATTAAAGGCGGCAATGAATTGTCGCACTCCAAGTGCGAATTTCGCAATTCGCAGAAGAGAAAATAATTGATATCGGTAAATAATTTTTCCTTTTAGGAAAAAATTAGGGAGAAACACAGTGCAGGCATGGAATAAGACCATGGATGAGAGGGTTGGGCTTTTCAAGTCCTTCCACTGTAGGAACAACACCCGTCCGCTGCTGGGATTTTTCAGGGGCAGTGAATATCCGCTTTTCAGATACCCGTTCAGCGGATCTCTGCCGGAGGGAAGACCTCTGCGTCCGGATGATTTCAATGTCAATGCATTTGCGGACGACTGCGAAAACCTTTTCAACGCGCACGAGGAATGCGGTGGCGATTTCATTTTCAGTGCGTCGGCGTTCTGGGGGATCCCGTGGCTGGAGGCGGCGCTTGGATGTCCCGTCTTTGCCGACCACGGTACCGGTTCGATATACAGTGAGCCTCCAGCGGATTTCAGGCCTGACGCTGTTCCGGAGTTCTCATCCTCTGCTCCCTGGATGCGGCTGATGTCGGAAATGCTGGAGGCGCTGGCGGAGAAAAGCTCAGGGCGTTTTCCTCTGGCCACAACCCGCATGCGCGGCGTCGCCGACCTGCTTTCGGCCCTTTATGGCGGAGATGGATTCGTGTTCGCCATGCTCGACAGGCCGGAGGAAGTAAAACTGCTTTCCGGGCGTCTTACGGATTTCTTCATCCAGTGCGGAAAAATGCAGTTGTCGCTTATACCCGAATTTCACGGCGGGATCGGCTCGTTCTACTATCACATGTGGGCGCCGAAGGGGACGGTCTGGCACCAGGAAGATGCGGCCGCCCTGATCTCGCCGGAACTATATGGGGAGTTCATCGAACCTTGCGACAGAAAGATTGTCAAGTCATTCGAACACGTGGTCATCCACCAGCATTCGACCGGCTTCGTACCTACGGAAAAGTACATTGACATGGGAATGGACGTTCTTGAAATGCACATAGACAGCGGAGGGCCGTCAGCCGAGGAGCTGTATGACCGCCATCTGTCAATTTTGAAAAGCAGGCCTTTGCTGATATGGGGTGACATTCCGGAAGCGGACATGGATTGGATTTTCAGCAGGCTGCCCCATGCCGGACTTGCCGTGATAACCGTCGTGGAAAATCCTGAACAGTCTGAAAAACTTTGGAGGAAATATGTTGAGAAATAAATTGCTGAAGCGTGAATTATGCGTAGGCTCCTGGTGCCAGATAGGACATCCTGCAAATGCGGAAATCCTGGCGAAGTCAGGATTTGAATGGATTGCGGCCGACCTCGAACACGGGGAATTCGAAGATGGCGACATAGGCAATTTCTGTCGGGCCGTCCGGCAGTTCAATTGCACTCCGCTGGTGAGGGTGAAAGAAAACGCGGTCATGCCGATACGCCGTGCACTGGATCTTGGCGCGGCAGGCGTAATTGTGCCGCTGGTCAATACCGCAGCCGAGGCGGAACAGGCCGTGAAAGCGGCATACTATCCGCCGAAAGGAGCCCGCGGCTTCGCCTGGCAGCGCGGCAACAGCTGGGGCGCTGATTTCGACGCCTATGCCAGGGAATTCAATCCTGTTGTGATTGTGATGATAGAGAGCAGAATTGCGGTGGATAACATTGATGCGATTATGGCGGTTGACGGCGTTGACGGCTGTTTTGTCGGTCCCTACGACATGAGCGGTTCATACGGAATTCCAGGTCAGACCGGACACCAGACCATCAAAGACGCGTGCGGCAAAGTCGCGGAAGCCTGCAAAAGATACGGGAAGGCCGCCGGCCAGCACATAGTAGTCCCGACCAGGGAAAATGTCGCCGCCGCATTGAAGCAGGGATACACATTTGTCGCATTGGGCATGGATTCACATTTCCTGGGTAATGGTGCCCGTCAGGTTTTGGAGTTCTTAAAATGATGAAAGTAATAGTGACAGATTTGGAATACGGGAAGGCCGCCGATATCTTCAAAAATGCGGAGGGCTTTGAGTGCATTCCCGCACCCTCGGACGAATCCGGACTGGCCGCGAAAATCCGGGAGACAGCTGCGAAATTCGCAATAGTCGGCGTGACCAGGTACTGCGGCGAGCTTTACGATGCCATCCCGGCGGGAGGCGTCATAGTACGCTTCGGCGTTGGACATGACGGAGTGGACAAAGTCCTGGCGAAAGCCAAGGGAATCCACTGCTGCAACACGCCCGGGGTTCTGGACGACTCGGTTGCGGAATTCGCAATGGGGTTGATGCTTGCATCCGCAAGGCATATCGCTGCATGCTCCGCCGACAACAAGAGCGGAAAATGGTGTCCGCGTACGGGATTCGAACTCTCTGGAAAGATTCTGTCAATCATCGGTTGCGGGAATATCGGACGCAAAGTTGCGAAAATCGCAAAATGCGGATTCGGTATGAAAGTCGTCGGATTCGATGTGGAAAAGCCGAAAGACATGGGCGCGATTGATGAATTCACCAATGATTTCGCCATCGCCGTCAAGAATGCCGATTTCGTATCGCTCCACATCCCCTGCCTTCCGTCAACCAGGGATTTTATAAATCCTGATAGGCTGAAAATGATGAAGCGTTCAGCCATCCTCATCAACACGGCACGCGGCGGCATTCTGGACGAAGACGCCCTTTACGATGCGGTAAAATCCGGCATAATCGCCGGGGCGGCGCTGGACGTGTTCAAGACCGAGCCATACTCGCCGCAAAGCTCCGAAAAGGATTTGCGGACAGTTGACGGCATAATCATGACTCCCCACATCGGCAGCAGCACCATTGAAGCCTGTGAACGCATGGCCCGGGCGGCGTTGAGAAACATCGAACTTGCAGCGCTTGGAAGAACCAAGGAGATGAACCTCCTGAATCCATAGGGTTTGTCGTAATGGCTCTTGCTTGGGTTGGTATCGCTTTTTACCGAAGTATGGCGTCCCGAGTGCCCAATACAGCCTCGGGACGCCTTGAGACGGTTTCGG
>JBAQUG010000328.1:0-23347 GCA_049297395.1 Victivallales bacterium
GCGAGCAGTTTTTCCGCCTCCAGGCGTTGCGCCTCGGAGAGGCTGACTTTCATATTTGGAAGGCGCCTGATCTTGTCCAACCCCGTCATCTCGCAGAGCATCATGGTCTCGCGGGCCGAGGAGATTGACGATCCGATATACACTTTGCCGTCCAGCGCGTTGCGGAAGAACTCGCCTCCGAAGTTCTCGCATGCGGCTGACATGTTAGCGACCGAAATTCCCCGTCTTTCGGAGTCGGGCAGCGTATCGGGGGCGGAGCGTCCGTCTTTGAAAATGGACGCCACATATAGCCCGTCGGTGGTCATCAGGAAATCACGCCCCATGTTTCCGGCCATGCAGAAAACCTCGCCCAGCTCCGGAATCGTTGCCGCCCCAAGCACCATAAGGGAGCCGATCAACAGACCACGCCTGTCCTTAGGCGCGCTGTGCGAACCGTGAACTCCCGGCCACTTGTTGGGGTAGCTCCATTCCAGCTTCCCGTCCGGGGTGAACATCTGCATCGGGCTGTGGTTGACCAGAAGGTTTCCCCGGGCATCGGACCATAGAGTGTTGGCAAAGCCAAGTATCCCCATATATTTCCCTGAGACAATGAGTTTTGCGTCCTTGAAGTCGTAGACCGGGGCTCCAGCCTCGTTCCATTTTTTCAATGGAATCCGCCACACCATCGTTTCCCCCTCACCACCACCCTTGGGATGGATGCTCCAATCCGGTGACACGGCAGCCTGCCAGCCTCCTATCGAATGAGGAACTCCTCCTGTCTCATCCTTCGAGTAGAATTGAATCTCAGGCTCCTGTACCATCCCGTCTCCATTGGCGTCAGTCCAGTGGAAATAGGCGCGCATGGGGCGCTTTCTCGCCACGGACTCCTGTTCCAGTTTCAGGAAATCTCCGTATTGCACATTTCTCTCAGCGCTGTCGACAAAGGCAAATGGAAATTTCGCCCTGGCCCATTCGAGATCCTTCGGATCGTCCCAGAGGTGTTTGACCACGAGGTCGGGAAGACGCCCTTCGCCGAGGAACTGCTTAATGTGTCCAATCGCCATCAGTGGCCTGGCGCAGCCTTTCTCATCCAATTCATTTACACACAGATATCTGGCGCTATCCTCACTGAAGATGAGATACTTGTGCCCATCGCGTTCGCGGA
This sequence comes from Victivallales bacterium, assembly GCA_049297395.1. Classification (GTDB taxonomy): domain Bacteria; phylum Verrucomicrobiota; class Lentisphaeria; order Victivallales; family GWF2-50-93; genus GWF2-50-93. Next base: position 1,145 of record JBAQUG010000328.1, read on the forward strand.
ACTCGAAGTGCGGCCACGCAAAGCCGCCGGAGGAGAGGTTTCTTATCGAAGGACCAAGCAGGTCTCCAGGACGTGTCGGCCGCCAGAGATATCCCGTGACACGCCAGCGGCCTGTCGCCCATTCAAGCTCGACGGTGTTCCCGCCGACGAACGCCTGCCTGGGGTTGAACTGGTTGACGGCAGCCTCTCCGGAGGAGTAGGTAGTTTGACCGCAGAATTCCCGCAGGAATTTCCCATCGGCGGCGGACCAAACGCTGACACGCTTTGGACTGTAGTCCTGTTCCGCCACCCAAAGCCTTCCCCGGGTATCCACGGCCAGTCCCCACGGACGGAACATGCCGTTCGGATCATAGTTCCCTGTCAACGGTCGCCCGCCAACCTTGCCGATCGAACGGATAAATTTACCGACGGGAGAGAAAACCTTCACGCACATCTGATCCGCCCAGTCGGAGACGTAGATGTTCCCCGCCTTGTCGGTGGCGAGTCCGATCGGGGCGGAGAGCCCTTCGGATACGACTGGTTCCGTCCTGCCGTCGGCGTCCATGCGGACGATTTTCTTCCCGGTGACCACCAGAAGCTTTCCTGATTTATCTGCCGCCAGTCCGACGGGTCTTTCGATTTCATGGCGTCCGACAACGTCGCCTGATTCGGGATCGATGTCGATGATGGCATTCTGATAGAAGAGAGAGACATGGAGTTTTCCACCCGCCGAGGCCAACCCCATGGCCTCGAACTGACACCAGTCTGCATCGTATGCGTGAGCCGCCACAGCCTCTCCGGCAGGCTCCCTCGGCTTGATCTGATGGTCGTTGGGAAACTCCGCTATCAGCTTGAAGGACTGCTTGTCCGAAAATGGGACGTAGGCGCCTTTTGCAGGATCCATTCTGGTTATGCTTATCTTGCCGCCAGGAGACTGGTGGTATGGCACCCGTCCGCTGCGCAGCATGTACAGATAACCGCCATGCGTGGCGAGCATGCCGCCTGGATCACGGGATATCCCCCACTGCTTTTGTCCATCGAGATCCACGGCGATCACGGTGTTGCCGCCTTCCGAAAACTCTGATGACAGATAGACTCTGGCGTCATCAGCCGCAGCAGCCAATGGTGGAACATGATCTGAAAGCCAATTTCCTTTGCGATCCGATGTCTCCCACGGCGGATTTCCGGGGGATCCGTAAGCCATGCGGAACACAGGATCAACTCCTTCGTGACAGAGGCCTCTGACAATGTATTCGCCCGGGCCGACAAGGCGTCCGCTGTCATCGCATCCGTCCCAGTAATCCGTGTTTGCCCCGGCCTTGCGCGGATAGTCGGAGATCAGGTTGCGCACGCGCGTCCCGTTCGCCTGCCCTGAGCCTGCCTGTAGTGGGCTTGCCGAACCTGCCGAAGGGAGCTTCTCCACGACCAATGTGACACTGCCATCGTGCGGGATGGAGTATTCGATCTTGACCGGTCCGGATGTGCTGTAGCGGACTTTATTGAGGCTTTCAAACACGGAAAGCTTCCCTATCGAATCCGAAGGTGGAAGCTTGCCTTTGTCGGAAAAGCTGAGAATCCCCCAGGCATCGTAGCGGTTGCCGAAGAATTCGCGCTGGGGATGCTCGGGGTTCAGGAGATCGGCGAACTGGTGTTCGAAAAAGTTCTGGGCGCTGGGATCGCCCCAGCTTGTCTGGATGCCCAGCCGCATGCTCTCGCCTGCGGCACAAGGCCTTCCGTCCCGCCTCAGAAGACTCCATGATATCCGCATCTCCTGCGTGTATCCCTTGCCGTCGGCGTCCTTGGTGAAAGCCGCATCGACGCCTTTGCCGATGGCGTTGAATGTCTTGTCCTCCAGTTTGTCGAGATTTGAGCCATGGAGGATGTTGGCGGCAGGGATGCCGCCGTCAGTGTAATACCAGCAGTCGATGTGTGTGACACGTCCGCCCTCCGCCCCAATCCCCTTTTCCGGATCCGCCCATAAGCGCAGTTCCACACAGTCGGAGCGCCATCCGTCGCCGACGGACTGCGTCGGCTGGACGCCTGGATTGACATGGCTGAGCATCGGTGTCGGATCCTTGATCCTGAACGACAGGTACAGATAGTCCTTGTCATACATCGCCGCCGCACGCGATGAGTATTTGTTCAGCAGGGACTCCAGGTCGTAGCACATCAGGATTTCGCCGGACAAGTCCCAGTCGTCGAGCTTTCCATCAATCAGCACTTTTCCAGGAGGAGGAACCGCCCGCAGCCCGGTGTTCAATGTAATTTGCGCTTTGACAGACAGGCATACTGCAAACGAGATCATCGCAATCATTAGAATCTTTCTCATTACCTTTTCCTCCTTGTCATATTTACATTAGATTTGAAATTTCAACAAAATCCATATCTTCCCGCGACTCGGAGCTCCTTTGTCACTGCCCATAGCCTGGAGTGGCATTTCGAGCAACACCATTGTAGACACCGACATATGGTTTTTGACTCCAGTGTTGAGAGTAGAAATATATCCGCATTCTCGGTGGATCGGCTATGGAGACTGGTTGGCGTTTTATAGGGATGGGGAACCAGTCCACATGTCCATCGGCAAAAACCGAGTTTGATCCGGTGTATTTATGGGGTCTGTCGGGACAATTCACTCCAAGGCCGTTGAAGTCATGACCATAGAAGAGCCCGCCTTCAAAGCCATATATAATGTCACAGGCGAGAACACGGCGGCTGTATTCCGCTGGAACAGAGAAGTCTGGCATGGTAGCGCGCATACCGGACTGTACTGTTCTTGTGATGCTGATCTGCCAATAGGTGGCCTGATAGGAATTAAGCCAATCAGTGTCACTGACAGCGGGATGACGAGATGAGGCGATGATCTGGTATCCGATGTTGGCAGACTGACCTTGGGATTTGTCGCTGAGACCGAAGCTGGGGCAATAAAGGAATTTGCTGGCATGATCATACGTGCCATCCTGGATGCCATACTTGATGAATCCAGGAAGTCCAGCTTTAACATCCCCTACACCAACACTAGCCACCTGCGGGTTGGCGACAAAATACGTATTGTTTTCATCGGCATACAGTAAAAGCCCGAGTCCTATTTGTTTTAGATTACCTGCGCATAGGATACGGGTTGCTGATTGTTTTGCCATGGACAGCGCCGGGAGCATGATACTTGCCAGGATTGCGATGATCGCAATGACGATAAGCAATTCAATCAATGTAAACTGCTTGCCTGATTTTTTATTTCCAATTTCATTAGCCATTGTCGTCCTCCTTTAAAAATCTCAATTCCGAAACTTTTTGGTGCTGGATAACAGGCTGTTGCCTTTGTTTCACACTTCTTTCTTTATTTTTGCACTGTATTATAATATGAAAATAGTGATTTGGGAATTGATTTGTGTGCCAAATACATGTATCAGTGTGCCAAAAGAAGGTGGATCCGGATGACTAATCTGATTGTGAACCTGAAAGACGTTTCAAGATTCCTGCCAGGCGGAGGTCCGCGTCTGATTGCCGCAGGCTGGATGCCGCCGCATCAGCCACTCAAGATACTCTTCAGTTCCGGATGCTCAATCGCCTTCGGTTTCATCCTGCATCCGTCCAGCCCCCATGAATATCGGATTATTGTCGATGGCATATCCCGTAATGCCAGATTTCCTGTCGGAACAGTGCGCAGCGCCGGCCATAATTATAAAGTCGATTATGCCGGAACTTTCGAGATTCTCTATCTCTGCTATGATATTGCGGACAAGGCGTATTTCGAATCTCTCTGCGGGAACGGGGTCTTGCCGGAGAGCCCCTGGCATCTCGGTTCCGCCTGGGCTCTGGAGCGGAAGGTGTCGGGATTACGTGAACTGCTGGAAAACGCACATCGCATCGGGGGAGCCGACAGGCTGGATGCTGCGGCCCTTGAACTTGTCCACGAATCTCTGCTCTGCAGCTCCCTGCCGCGATCGACAGATGATACCGACGACAGCACTTTGCTCGATGCCATCGCATCACAACTTGGAAAGCGCCCCCTTGACAAACTGCTGAAGGATTTCGGACTGAGCCGCCGGAGTTTTTTCCGGAAATGGAGCCGCCGCTACCGCGAAACTCCGAGAAACTATGTGCTCATGCGGCGACTGGAGCATGCGGCCTTGCTGCTTCAGAGTGGGACCACTGTAAAGCAGGCTGCACACGAGTCCGGCTTCAGCACCCCTTTCCACCTCTCACGGCAGTTCAAGTCAAAGTATGGGGTTTCTCCATCAGCATTTAATCGTACAGTCCTGGAAAGATCGTAACCGATGGCAATTGTCTGACACGGCTCTAATTTATGCGTGCCTTTTGCGTTTTCAGCGTGATTGATGATTTTGCCAGTCCTCTTGCTACTGCGCGCAGATTTTCCTCTTTAACTGCAGGTTTCGACGATGTCATAAGCATCATTGACTGGCTGGAAGCTAATTCCGCAAGCATGTCGCCAACATGCCGTTCAACTTGACATGAATCTCCCCTTTCAAGCATCACCGGATCGACTGCGGCCATTATGGAAATATTGTCGCCCCATATGCGATGTGCTTCGGAAAGCGGCGTATCGCCGACCGGCGGCTGGGCCAGATAATTGTGCGCATCGTAGCCGGCATCAAGACACATCGGCAGAAAGCCGCGGATATGCCCGCATGAATGAACCATGTGATATTTACCCGCCTGATGCAGGATATCCGAATATTCCTTCAGGCATGGCAAAATGTATTTTTTGAACATGTCCGGAGTGATCAGGCTCGTGGTGAAATCATCGAATGTTGCAATTATCCTGGCAGATGACTTTGCCGCCGCACGATAATATCGCAGGTTGTTCTGATGCATTCTTGACATCAGGATTTCCAGCCTCTCCGGCATTTCCATTAACATCTCAATAAAAACTTCGAGGGACATGTATTCGATCACCAGGCTCATAAGCGGAGTCCTGGGGCCTACGCAGTATACCAGACCTCGTTCTCCGAGGCGCTTGGATTTATCCTCAAAATCCGAGCCTCCCGGCTCGGCATCGGAGCCATTTTCCTGCACCAGCAATTCAAGCGTCTGCAAATCCTCAACCGTCTTAACGGGATAGTCCGAGATGGCACTTGTTTCCTGATCACCATATGAAAATGTACGATGGACTGTTCTAAGGATGCGTCCGGCAATTGAAACCTCTGCGATAACCGTGTCTCCCCGCCTTGTCGTACGTGATGAAACGCCTGTTTTCCCACCGGCCTTTAATGGATTGCCGTCAATCAGAATATCACAACCAAGATAATCCTGCATGAAAAGACCTATCTCAACAGGATCCTGCCGCTTCTTTATCTCCGGCGGGATGAAAACCGGAGTATTGACGCCGCCAATATAGGGGATCCATGGCACCCAGTCTGTTTTCCGATGCCCGAAGGCGGCCAGCAGATTCTGTTGCGGCGTAAGCGATTTTTTGGTGTGATGAGACTTTCCATCCATAGCCATACTGCCTCTCTGTGGACTTGCCTGTCTCACTGTTTTCTTTTACCTTTTCCGCGCAATGCTTCATACGCGGCGATAATGTTTTCTATCGGCGTATCAGATGTAAACGAATGCGTCGGACCGGCTATAAACCCGGTATTGTCAGTATTCGTCTCAAGAAGCGCCTTCACGTGCCTGCGCACATCATCTGGACTGCATTCAATACACACATGCTGTCCATCAACTGCGCCCCAGAAGCTGAGTTCCCTTCCATACAAACTTTTCAGTTCGGCGAAATTATTCCCCTTCGCTTCAGTCTGCAATCGTCCCGTTGTACGTATCCCCATCTCGATGAAATCCTTGTACAGATCTCGGAAGCCGCCGCAGCCATGGAAATAGGGAATCACGTCAAGCTCATGACAGAGATCCGCCATTTTCTTTACGTACGGCTTAAGGAACTCGCGCCACATGTCAATCCCAAAGAAAAGCCCGTTCTGTCCGGCGACATCATCGCCGATGCCGACGATATCGATGAAGCCGTCGTTCGCCGCCACAAAGCGTCGGATACGTTCGCAGTGCAAATCGGTTATCCTGCCGAAAATGGCATGTGCGATGTCCGGCGATTCGATCATATCGACCATAATCTGTTCCATGCCGCGCAGTCCCATGGCGAACAGGAAAATGATCCCCATGTCGTAGGCGACAACCGCGCGATCCGCAATGCGTTTCGCATATGGCGCCGGTATCCTATAATCATACCAGTCGGGATTCGGCCAGCGTTCATAGGCCAGTATTTCATCTACGGTTCTCATTTCCTCGAGCGGAAGTTTCTGCATCACTATCGATTCATATCCCTTCTCCTTCTGGAGAATTGCATGTACGCCGCCGTACTGGAAGTTGCAGTGTCCCGTCCCGTCGATGAAGCGCGGCACCAGGAAGCGCACGTCAACATCGAGAGCCCGCAGGAGATCTTCCTCGATTGTCGTCGCTATTCCCAGTCGTTGCGCAAGTTTCTCATTCACACTGCCGCCGCCAAGATAGAACGTCGGGATGCGGTCGACTTCTTTATGTTCGAACGAGCGAAGCACGCGGGTTTTCGAAGTCATGGCGCTCATTGAATACCTCCGTCAGGTGCAGTTTGTTTTTTCCGCGCCGGCACTTCCGCAGGCAGGAGCCAGCGGTCGCGCTTGATGAATTCTCCATTCTTGAATGTCTGTTCAATCACCCCTTTCTTCTCAAGGTGGTTGAAACAGCTCCGCATGCAGCCGCGGGATCCCTCCACGCCGAAGCTTCCGGCTTCACCCCACTGGAGGAGATAGTGATGTCCTTCTATTATCCATCCTGAGGGATGTTCTTTTGATTTCCGCCACGGTTGCTGCGAAAGCGTCCATGCAAACTTGTATGCGGTATCCTCGCTGAAGTCCGTCTTCGTGACGTCCACGTTCCATCCGGGCATGTCGCGGTGGATGAAAGGAGAGTTCATCGAATCACCGCCGTGATAGCTCATCGTGCAGCGCCCCATATGCACATCGCCCCATTCATACGTGTAATCGTCTATCTTGATCTTCACGGTCTTTTTCTCCTTCATGTGGGGAATGGCGCAGGCGGAACATCCTTTGACGCACTGCATGCACTTGTCGCAGAGGGAGCCCGGTTTAACGAGCGGGTCGGGTTCAAGCTCCATGTCGGTGATAATGCAGGCGAGCCGGACCCGCGGACCAAACTCCTTCGTCAGGAATACCTTCGACCATCCCATCTCTCCTATGCCGGCCGCAACCCCGGCGATGCGTATGTTGAGGTTCACGTCGGGAACAATGCCGTCCTTGCGGAGCGGTTCGCCAAGGGGCTCGAAATCGCCGGCGGTCACGCCCGGATACACCGGAACCGCCTCAAATCCGGAATCCTCGATGAGGCATGCCGTCTCAAACATCGGCGTATGTATGAATGTCGTATTGAGCTGGCCGTGATAGCCGAAATACGTGTACGACGGCCAGTACGTCCCCTCTTCTATCCCGCGCCAGTTGCCGCGCAGTATCCGCTTCCCTACGACAATCACCGATTTCGCCCCGGGGAATATCGATGCCGGGCTCATGTTAATCGGCGCATCCTTGAACCGTTCAATATTGGCGACGCCGAACAGGTCAAGCCCCTGCGACAGCGCGAAGTCCTTTATCATCTGCTTTGTCAGTTTTTTCATGATGATCTTCCTTTTTTACACAAGTTTATTCTATGTCATGCCCTTCGCCGATTATCTCGCGCTCGCCGCGCACTTCCCACGGAGGACGCGTCCGGAACGGATTGACGAAAGTGTTCTTGACGTCGCCCTGCTTCTCCAGATGCACCATGTATGTACGCATGCACACAGCCGCCAGCCGGTCGGGCTTGCCGGATGGATGACGGCGGTTGCCGACAGCGCCGTTCTTGCACTGCGCGCATTTGCCGTAGTCGATGGAGGCGACCTTCATCTTTTTTCCAGCGATGTCTATTACTGTCTCCTTGGAAGCGTCTATTGCGCCGAGTGGACAGTACTTGGCGAAATCCTTCGAGCACTCGCATTCCGTCTTGGTAGAGAACGGTGTCGGATCAAGGACTGCGTCGGTGAGTATGAGATAGAAACGCTGCCGTGTACCGAACTCCGGCGTCACGAATGCGCCGAGATATCCAATTTCGCCGAGTCCGGCGCGCACTGCCGCATCGTCAAAATCCACAAGCACGTTGGGCGAAGGATTGCCGGACCGGACCGGAACACCCATGGGTCCCATTTCGACCGGGAGATTTATCATCGGTATCGCCTCCCACCTGTTGTTCTCGAGGAATTCCGCCACCTTCACCGTAGTGATGGCAAGGAAACGGTCCTCCAGCCACGCATATCCGTACGAACTGTACGTGTTGAACTGCGTCCCCTCCTCGACGCCGCGGAGCGCACCGCGCGGTATGCGTTTACCAACGACGATGACCGACTTCACCTCGGGAAATATCGACGCGGGATGATTGGCAGGCGCGATACCTGCAAACCTCTCAATGGGCGCAATACCCAGGAGATCCACACCTACTGACTTCGCATAGTTTTTCAGTTCATCAGCTTTCATTTTACAACTCCTTGTTTTATTTATCGGAGCGCCACCATCCTGGTGGCTTTAATTGCCGGCGGGACGCCAGCGCTCCTTTTAAATTTACTTGGTTATTCGATATTCCTTGTTCATTATTCGACACCATCCATCCAATCATCCAATCATCCTTATCTTAGCTTATACGGTGCATATCCCAGGGCGAACGATGCGGACTCGGCGGCATCGTATATGCTCTTCCTTAATTTCCTCCAAACTTCTTCAGAATGATCCCCTTCCGGAAGCATCACTCCTATCACCGCCGCGAGCGAGCCGTTGCAGTCGAAGACCGGGGAAGCAAGCGCTGCGACTCCGGGGGTTCTTTCAGAATCCATCACTGCAACCTTGTCCTTCCTGATCCTCTCAAGCTCGGTCTTGAACTTCCTGAAGTCGGTGATCGTCTTGTCCGTCATCTTCTTTAAGCCGTGTTTTTTTACATGGGCTTCCAGCTCCTTTTGTGATGAATAGGCGGCGCAGACTTTTCCGCCTGCCGTATAGTTGATCGGGTTGATGCTTCCAATATCGAGACCGAGATCCCTTTTTACACCTTCCGGCGAAACTACGTCGACCACCATCGCCTGGCAGCCATGGGGGACCTGCATGTAGATTTCGCGTCCAAGCTCGTTCGCCAGCTTATATAGGAAAGGACGGAGGCGCGTCCTGACGCCCATTCTCCTGAGGCAGCCGTTCGAGAGGCATAGGATCTTGAGGCTTATGAAATACTTCCTCTGCCCATCCTGCTCGACATAGCCGATCTCCTGGAGGGTCTTCAGCAGCCGGCAGACATGGCTTTTCGGAAGTTTCATCCTGTCGGACAGTTCCTTCACCGAATGCGTCTCCGTGCTGCCCGAGAGGAACTCGAGGACGTTCATTCCGTTCTGCAGGGTATTATTCATGGCGGCTCCTTTTAATATCATATATTAGAACTGTATCTAATATTGTTCTATATATTAGAACTTCAAGCGCAAGATAAAAGATTTTTGAAGATTTTTCGGGGGTATGGAAAATATTTCATAGTTGAGGTATAAATATTTGCTGGTAGTAGCGCATGTCAGCCTCATTTAACGCAATCAAGTATGGCGTCCCGAGCGCCTAAAACAGCCTCGGGAAGCCTCGAGCCATCCCGATCTATTGCATCGGGATGGCATACTCCAAGAACGTATGCTCGATTGCCCGCAGTTAACAGTTATCCCATAAAGAACGCGCAAACATGCGCTACTACGAACATGAGGAGCCGCTTTCGGACGGTTGTTTTAGTTCTGTATTCTGTTAGTAGTCAAGCCATAAATCCCTTTAATTTATAGTTTACATGTTTATCTTTTCATCGTGAAATAAAAAAGCCGCGCTGCCGGACGCATCTCTGAAGATACTAAAAAGGGGATATTCTCATTCTAATATAGTTATTTTACGAACTGTATAAATACTTGTAATATTATTGGCCGCCCCCTTGACAAGGGTTTCCTATATGATATAATAGTTTACATGTAAATCTTAATTTCACGGGTGTCAAGATGATTAAAGGGGAAAAAAGGGTTTCAATCCGGGATCTTGCCGACAGGATGGGAGTAAGCCCTACTGCTATCTCGTTGGCTCTTAACGACAGCCCGCGCATCAGCGAGGAGATGAGGGAAAAGATCAAGTTCACAGCCAAGAGGATGAACTACTACCGGAATAGTCTGGTTGACACTATAATCAACGGTACAAGCAATGAGATAGGAATCATTGTTTCCCGCCTATCTGAACGGTTCCAGGGCGATATGTGCGACCATCTCATCGATTCTGCATATGATGCGGGCTTTTTCTGCATGCTTTACAGCCATCATCTCGAAGCGGAGAGGGAGAAGGAGTTTATTCAAAGCGGAATAGAGAAACGGCTTGCGGGATTCATAATATTCCCAACCCGCGACCAGGCAAATGATGAAAACCTGTGGCAGCTTAAGGAAATGGGTATTCCGTTTGTGCTGATGGATACAACAATGCCGGGACTCGCCTGCAACTGCGTGATATCCAATGACAGGGAAGGCGCATTGCGCATGACATCCCATCTCCTTGAACTGGGGCATCGTCAAATACTGCATGTAAGCGGTGATTTAGGTCAATTTTCCGCCAGGGAACGTATTGCAGGCTTCAATAATGCACTAAAATCATCAGGGATCAATGTCTCTCCTGGGATGATCTTCAATTTCAGCTACAAGTCGAAGGAGATGGAATTGCTGCGCGGTTCTCTCAAAAAACACATTGAACGTTTCAAGCCGACGGCAATTTTCTGTGGAAGCGACCATATTGCTGAGTTTGTTTCAAGGATGCTTTCCGACATGGAACTGAAAGTCCCTGGAGACGTAAGCATTGCCGGGTATGGACGTGTTGAAGATTACATCATGGGGAATATCAGACTGACGACTGTGGATCAGAACATAGAACAGATGAGCGCGTCCGCAATTGAGATCCTCACCAAAGACATAGCGGCCAAGCGTAAGGGCAAACCTGTCAACAAAGGAGTCGTCAGGACGCTCAAGACAGAAATATTTGAAGGGGAATCGTGCAGGAAGGTATGAAAGACAGTTATCAGTAAACAGTTATCGGTTATCAGTTTGAAAAAGTATAAAGTAGAAAATTTAGGAAAGCAGGAAAAGGGAAATTAAGTTGGAGTTCACGTCTTTAGCGTGTGTCTTGATTAAAGTAACTTGGGCTTTCCAGCCCGAGATCTTTTTAGGTGATGCGTGGAAGACAGGAGAACGTGCAATAAATTGCGCTACTACTAACGGAAAACTGGAGACAGTGGACGGTAAGAGAAGACACGCTGTGAACACCAACGAAAGAAAGACTGAAGACTGACGGAGTTTATAATGAATGATTTCATCAAATCACTTCTGCCTGCGCCGGTAAACGGCGGTTTTGCCATGGAAGGATACTGGGTATGGTGCGGCTCCGTAGTCAGGGGAGATGATGGACGCTATCACATGTTCGCCTCGCGCTGGCCTCGGACGCAGAAATTCACTCCCGGCTGGCTGTTCTATTCCGAAGTGGTCAGGGCGTCTTCTGACAATTATACCGGACCGTTCCGTTTTGAAGAAGTTGTTCTACCGACCAGGGGCAGGGATTTCTTCGACGGTATGTCAACCCATAATCCGGCCATACGGAAATGTGGGGATAAATATCTATTGTACTATATGGGCTGCACCTATGACTTTGTCCCCGGAGAAGAGGATAAGCCTCAAGGCAAGCGCTACTACGAGGCGTGGAATAATAAAAGGATCGGATTAGCGGTGTCAGATTCAGTATTCGGCCCATGGCGGAGGCCTGACCTGCCGTTGTTCGAACCGAGAAAAGACAAGTGGGATTTCAATGGCAACACCAATCCCGCCCCATGGGTCATGGAAGACGGCAGGGTCTACATGTTCTACAAATCAATGACCAAGGACCGGCTTCTTAATATAGGATTGGCAACAGCGGATAGTTTTGAAGGCCCTTACCAGCGGGGAGACGGTCAATTGCCGATAGGCGCCAATTCGGAAGCTGCCAATGTTGAAGACCCGTTTCTGTGGCACCAGGACGGCATGTTCCATATGCTGGCGAAGGATCTGACCGGGAACATATGCGGAGAAAAATATGCGGGCATCTATGCGTTCAGCAGGGACTGCATCAGATGGGAAGTCCCGGATCAGCCCAAGGCTTATTCGCGGACAGTCCGCTGGGATGACGGCAGCATTACCGAACAGGGCGCTCTTGAACGGCCCCAGTTGCTTATAGAAAACGGCAAACCGGTTTGTCTGTATGCCGCCACAAGCAGAGGAGATATGGGTTACTGGAATGCGAAGGAAAGCTGGAATATGGCGATCCCGATCGGGAAGAAGTAATCAGTTATCAGTGTCCAGTTATCGGTTATCGGTGCCGGGGAATCTGAGCATTAGAATATGATTACTGACGACAGAAGACCCGTTCTACAAGCTTAGGGCTGGCTGGCGACCGACGACTGAAAGAATTAGTTGGAGTTCAAAATTTAGTTTGCGCCTTGGTGTAGTGTTCGCCGTCTCGGAGAAGAATAAAGTAGCACAGGCATCCTGCCTGTGTCTTGTTTGAAGTAACTCGGGCATTCTTGCCCGAGACGTTTTCAGGAGGATGTAGAAGACTGGGAACACGCAATAAATTGCGCTACTACCAACGGAAAATGGAAGACGGGATTACTTTTCGACATGAGTCTGAATGAATTGTCTGGGAGAAAGTATTTTTATGCCTTTGTATGAACCAAGAGACAGCAGATGCGAGTCGCCGCTGATTATGATTTCGGCGTCCGCCTCGACCGCGCATTCAAGGATTTTGTTGTCGGCAGGGTCATCGATGATAAAATTGATTGCTTTGGCCGGTTTCACAATTGTGCAAAGCGAATGCAGTTCCTCAACCACCAGAAGGGCGTTGCCATTGTCAAATCCGAACTTCGGCCTGTTCAACACTTCCCTGATCTCTTCAATTATCGGCATGCTCAGGAAAAAGTCATGCCGCTGGGAAACGAGCATGTCAACTATTGATCTTGGAATTCCTCCAAAGAGGATTCCTGAAATTATCACGTTTGTATCAAGGACAATCCGAAGCCTTTTCATTGCAACGGCTTCTTTTCAGCTCTTAGCTGGGCGATTTCACGCGCGATGTCTCCCTCTGAGAGCTTCCTTGAGGATGCAAGGGATTCTCCATAGGAAAAAATCCCTTCCCATCTCCGTCTTCGATCAATATAGGCTCTTGCAGCTTCCCGGAGAAACTCTGAGCGTGACCTGTGTTCCCGCTTCGCAACCCTGTCAATTTCCGACAGGAGATTTTTTTGAAACGAAATATTCACTGTTGCCGTATTCATCTGTCCTGGACTCCTTTTACATTAAAATATACAATCTTTGTATGATGTCAAGAAAAAGATTCATTCTAAATCAAAAGGAAAGAGGTGCTGTATGAAAACATACAATCTTCAAAACAGCAAAACTATTTCCGATTTAAGATTGTCAAATTCCCAATTAAAATCTAAAATCGGCAATCTGCAATCGACACTCGGCAGTACCTTCACCCTCATTGAACTCCTGATTGTGATCGCGATCATCGCGATTCTTGCAGCGATGCTGCTGCCTGCGCTCGGTCAGGCTAGGAAATTGGCGGTTTCCTCACTATGCAAGTCGAATTTCAAGCAGATCATGATAGGCTCTAATTATTATGCCGACGACAGCAATGATCACCTGCCTCCGATGGGCGGTTTACCGACCGACCTCCCCAGCGTGTCCGGTGTAGCTTACGGATATTGCTACTGGAACGCTTTCGTAGGCGTATATATTTATCCCAAATATACCATCTGCGATCTACGTTATGGTGGGAACGTATATGGAATTGGTGTAGCACCCAACTGGATAATGGAGTGTCCGGTGACAGTCAATTCCAATGATTCGAATAATAAGATGTATGCCATCAATGGAAGTGGTGTTAATAATACCTTGTACGGACCAGTGGACGAAACCACTGGATGGGGCGATCAGAATAAATTCTATGGGATAACCCTCATAAGGAGAGGCTCGCTCCGTTACCCCTCCGACACGTTCGCCTTCTGCGACAGCTATGCACAGTACCGAGCGATTGCCGGCGGGGGTAAATACCCATGGACCGTCGGTACCGGCATTTTCTACCTGACCGGGATAGTATATGGGAACGTTCGCCACGGAGGGGCCATCAACCTCGTCTTCGTAGATGGACATGTGGAATCCAGGCGTTTCGAGGAAATTCCTAACTCCACCACGGCGCCAACCCATTTCTATGGCTGGGGTGCCAAATAATATTTCCAAATTAACAACAAGACACGATATGAATAAATTAAAATCATAACAAGAAAAAGGTCTATTTTATTATAACAAGGGATTTTAAACCGACAGGAAAGAGGTGCTGTATGAAAACAAACAAATTTCAAATTGGAAATCATAAATCCAAAATAGGCAACGCCTTCACCCTCATAGAACTCCTGGTTGTGATTGCGATAATCGCAATTCTTGCGGCGATGCTGCTGCCGGCATTGAAGAACGCCAAGGACATGGCGCAACGCGCTGTCTGCATGAATTCACAGAAACAAATAGGATTGGGAATGACAACATATTCCACCGACAATGATGGATGGTTTCCGAATCACCTTCAAGGCTACGCCGTTTATACGCTTCATCAGCGTGTTGGGAACTTGGACAGTCTATTTCCTGATTACGTAAGTCCTGCCGTGGGAGCATGTCCAACTATTCCAGCCCATCCGACTTATCAGTATCTTTCCATGGTGATAATTGCCGGTGATTCCCCTGCATTTATTATCGCGAGCAATCCTGGCGATGGTTATCAGCAGATTTCCATCCGCCGTTCCGGACGATATGAAAACACCGCCGATACTGTTGGCTTTGTCAATACTAAAAATCCCACACGCCGTGTCCTTGCCGCCGACTTTTTTTATGGATGGGATGGCAGCTTGAGTTATACATGGATTACTCAGACATCTCAAGGTGGCAAAAACGGAGATTATCCTTCCCTGGTCGCTCACAGAGGCAAAACCAGCAATACTGTCTATGAAGATGGGCATGCTGAAACCGGAGTAAACCCGTTAGGTCGGCAATGGTTCAGCTGGGCCGAATGGCATGCAAGCGCATCAGATCGAGGATTAGGCTGCTGGGGGGGCGGAGGTCCATACTGGGGATATAATTGGGGACAATATCCTACTGTATATGTCGGCAAATGAAAGTACTTATAAATACAAGAAGATTATAAAAGGAGGCTGAAATGCAAGTGAAAGCCAGGAGCCTGGAATGGGTTGCTTTAATCGGGATTTTAATCTTGGGAGCAACTGGGACGCTAGTTGCCGGCGGCGGGCGCAACAGGGTGTCAGGCGGCGAAACCACAATCGCAACTGTGAAGGTTCCGATAACTGTCAATGGCGATCTGGACGACTGGGATCAGTCGAAGGCAAAGATGCTGACACTGTCCTCCGGCGGCGGCGAGAACAACAGGTCACCCGTCCCAATGGATGCCTACCATGCAAAAATCGCATTTCAATATGATGAAAAACACTTGTATGCGGCAATCTGGTGGACAGATCCCACGCCGCTGGGTCCGGAGAAAACCGAGGGCTACCTACCACCCGGAGATGGTTTGATTCTTTCAATACCTGCCAAGGACGGTGTAATGCGCATGGCCTTCTGGCGCGATCCCGCTGGAACCGCACTGCAGGCCATAGCCTCAAAAGGCGATGCGCCTCTCAGCAAGGGAAACGCAATGAAAGGAGTCTCACAGGCATACAAGATTACTGGAGCAAACAGTTATACTCAGGAAATTCAGATTCCATGGAGCGAAATTGGAGTGGCTCCTGTAGCTGGGATTGTGAAGCGTATCGGTGTAGATCTCTGCTTCGGCGGACTCGATCCTGCAGCCGGATATAAGGCGTGGAACCGTGATGCCATCGCGGGAATATTGTCCGACGGCAACCGCTGGGGCGGCAACATGTGCTGGGGATTCATGGATGGCATCCGTTCGCCTGACCAGATTGCGCCGACCTACGATCCCTCTACCGGAGCGAAGGTCAAACTTATGCCTGCGGGAACTGGCGCACGTGCGAATCCCGCAGTGATGTATGATGGAAATGAGCAGACGCGCACCGCAGAGATGATTGCCGTTCCCGCAGGAAAAATTACAGTAGATGGCAAAATGGAACCCGGTGAATGGGATGTGAAGAGCGCCACAAGGATCGCATCCGAACCGACGCTTTTTCCGAACCAGTATGCTGTCGACGTCAACTGGGCCTACGACGAGAAGGGTCTCTATGTCGGCCTGCGCTGGCGTACCGGTGGACCTCACCTCAACATCAACAATCCCAAGACAACGGGTCACGGATATGACGGCGGTGATGCGATCCAGATCCGCCTCGGCACCGACCGCGTCAGCCACATCGACGCATGGTACTGCGATGCTGAAAAACAGTCTGCCGTAAGCATCGCCTATGGAGCAAAATTCAATGAAGGGAAAGAACCGGACGCCCTCGTAAAAGGAGCCTCACTGGCGATCCAGCCGTTGGATGGGGGTGGATATACAGAGGAGCTGTTCCTTCCATGGAGCCTTATCACAAAAGACGGTAAAGCACTCGGGAATGGCGATGAGTTCCGGGTCGTACTCGATGTGTTTTTCAGCGGTCTTGAAGGGAACCGCATCCCTTACATTGTCAATGCAAAGGTTGAGCAGCCGTCGGGAGTGGTCATTCTTCCATTCGCAGCTCCCGAGAACGGCTACTACACGGTGGTAATAGTCGATACTTCCACAGGACAGACCATACGGCGGCTCGCGAACATTGAAAAGATGCGAAAGGGGCAGAAAGTCGTGGAGTGGGACGGACTTGATGACAATGGAGTTCCCGCCAAACCCGGAAAATACGAGTTCAAAGGTCTTCGCCACACTGGCGTCAGCCTAAAATATCTTATGACGTTGAACAACCCTGGAACACCACCGTGGCAGACCGACGACGGCACAGGCGAATGGGGCGGCGATCACTGTCCTCCGCAGACTGTCTCTACCGACGACGATGGTGTATATCTCGGCTGGCCATCGGCTGAGGACGGCAACGGCATCATTGGCTGCGACATCGAGGGCAGAAAACTCTGGGGCTTCTTCCAGACACCTTTTCCTTCGGGGGCTGGAGGAGTGGCTCTCCTTGCGGTAGATGGTCAGAACCTCTACTTCGCCAACGAGGTCATCCGGCCTCCACAGAAAGGTGAAAACGAATTGGCGTATTTCAAGACAGTCATCAGCTGTCTTGATAAAAACACGGGTTACCGCCGCGGATTCTCCACCGCCAAACCTTATCATGAAATTTCCACCCATGACACATCAAATGTGAAACCCGGCTGGTACTGGGATCTCATCCAGCCAAAAAGCCACTCTCTTGACACCTGCGGAATTCGCGACGATTATTATTTCAGCGGACACTGCGCGGGTGTCAATCTCGCAGGACTCGCGGCAAGAGACGGAAAACTGTACGTCAGCCTCCGCGTCCCCGGTGAGATAGTCGTTTATAATTCTGCGGACATGACAGAACTCGCAAGATGGAAACTAGCAAAACCCGCCGGTCTAGCCTTCTCAAAGGACGGGAAACTTTTCGGCATCAGTGGCCAGGCAGTCGTCCAGTTGAACCTTGCTGACGGAAAAGTCACACCTGTGATAAGTACCGGCCTAGATGCCCCGGTGGCATTGGCCGTAAACAGCAATGGTGAAATCTACGTCTCCGACTGGGGCGCTGCGCAATGCGTAAAAGTGTTCGATATCAATGGCAGACGGGTTAGGACAATAGGAAAAGACGGTGGACGTCCATGGAGCGGCGTCTACGATCAGGACGGGATGCTGCTTCCCCGCGGTCTCGCCATCGACAAGAACGGGAAACTCTGGGTTGCGGAAGACGAGAACATGCCACGCCGCATAAGCGTCTGGGACTCGAAGAGCGGAAAGTTCATCAGGGAATTCATAGGTGGATCGACATACGGAGGCACGCAGGGCGGACTGATCGACCCTTCGAATCCGAACCGCGCCTACTCTGATGGCGCATGGTTCAGCATTGACCTGGAAAAGGAAGGATATGGACCAATGCTCACTCTTGGACGGAGGGAATCCATCGACGGATATTTCTCGGAACTAAATGGCAACAGTGGACACACGAACCGCATCATGGAAATAAACGGACGACGCTACCTATCAACAGCCAGAATACACCAGATTCTCATAGGTGAACTCAAGCCTGACGGATCATGGCGCCCATGCACCTCTATCGGAGGTATCTTCAACCGCGGCGACAATCCTGAAGTTGTGGACATCAAGAAGCTGACATGGCGTCAGCCACCTGCACCGGCGTTTTTCGCCAGGCATGCAGGCGAGAATTACATCTGGACCGACGCTAATGCCGATGGCCTGCCACAGGAACAGGAGTTCCAGTGGCGCAAGCAGGATAAAACATCCTTCCCATGCTGGGGAGGACATTGGGGTGCAGGAATGTTCGACAAGGATATGAACGCATACATTGGTGGAGAAGGAAAGGTTTTCTGTTTCCCGTTTCACGGTTGGGGGAAAAATGGGGTGCCGCAATACGACATCAATGATGCCAGGCCGGCATCCGGCCAGGAGGGCGGATTCAGATCCGTATGCATTGATTCGCGCAAGTGGGTTTTCACAATCAATCCTGCCGACACCAAAAGATGGGGGGAAAAGAATCAAACCCTTTCCGCATTCGATGATGCAGGCAAATTCCGTTGGAGCATTCCAACGAGCAATGACTACCGCCAGACAGTCAGTATCACCGGAGAAGGTCTCATAGGCCCTATTGATGCCGGAGGCGAACTCGGTGAGATAATCGGCGTGACCCAGTGGCACGGACTCCATGTGCCCCTCATCACCACCGATGGACTTGTCGTCGCAAAATTGCTCCGTGATCCCGCAGAGGGCGCAGAGGCTGGACCTGATGTCTACAAGGGTGAAACCATACAGTGCCTGAACAAACTCGATGATGGACGGGTCATCCTCGCCCATGGCAAGAACGCCCATCACATGATGCAGGTCACCGGGCTGGAAAATGTAAAACTCTTCCATGGAGAATTCATGTTGACAGAAGAACAATCGAAAAAGGCACAGGAGATGCTGGCGCAATCGAAGACGAAACAGGAGAAAACCGCTCCAGTCCGCCTAGTCACCGTAAAAGAGGCGGTGAATGTCGACGGCAAATTTGACGACTGGGACTGGAAGACGGCTGCGAGCATTGGCCCGAAGGCGGGAGCGCCACGGGCGGAAGCCGCTTTCCGCACCGATGACAAGACACTGTACCTCGCCTATAAGGTCTTTAAGAACTGCCCCTTCATCAACAAGGGGGATGATCCGAAGCAGTTGTTCGTCAGCGGCGATGCCGTGGATTTCCAGTTCTGCACGGATCCCTCGTCCGACCCAAAGCGCAAAACACCGCTCATGGGTGACTGCCGACTTCTCATCGGCAAGTTCGGCGACAAGCCAGTTGCGGTCTTGTATCGAGTGAAGGTTCCAGGAGTGAAACAGCCGACCGTTTTCCGCAATCCGGCGGGTGTAGAGGTCGCTTTTGACGATGTGCTGGAAATCAAAGACGCAAAGATTGTGATTACCGACAGCCAGGATGGGTATGTAGTCGAGGTGTCTGTACCGATTAAGGCACTGTTCGATACTCCGCTTTGGAAAGGACGTGTGATTCAGGGAGACATCGGCATCATCGTCGCCGATAGTACCAGCCGCCGCGTGGCGCGAATCTACCGCTTCAACCAGGATACGCATGTTGTAAGCGATGTCCCCACCGAGGCTAGACTTACCCCCAGTCAATGGGGTGAGATAGAGGTGGAATGATTGGGAGAGAAGGTTCAATGCTTCACAGGAGATGAACATGAAGACATTAAAAATCGGATTTATCTTGAGCCTTTTGGCCACTTGCCTCTCGACTGCATTTGCCGCCGAGATCCAGACACCGTTGGTGGTCTGGGATGTGAACTTCAATGATCAAACCATTGATGCCATTCCACATGGAATGTCGAACGATCAGCTTGATGCATTCAATAGGAAGGATGATCTCTCATGGATCCCGTTGAAAACATATAATCAGATGGCTTACGTTACGCGCACAAGGCAAGCAAAAATTGTGCAGGAAGCTGCGGGACTCAAGGACAAACCAATGCTCTTCACTCACACGGAATTAAATCAACCGCATTACGGGCCTCAAGTTTTGTTCAACGTTCCATGGGATTTGGCTGTAAAGGCGAAGAAATGGCATTTGACGCTGGACGTGTCAAAAGGCAGCGTGGAGAAATCCGACGGCGTGACCCTCTGGGATGTTGCCGGCATCAAATTCCACGAAGACGGAACGGTGCGGGTTAACGGCACGGAGATTTCACGTTACGCCTCCGGAAAGCCATTGCATATGGACTTCCTGATCAGCGTGCCTGAAAAGACCGTCACGGTCATGTTTGACGGTGATACAAAGAAGACGCTGACCTTGCCTTGGTATCAGCCAAACGCGGCAGTTTTCTTAAATCTCAGGCTCGATGGTGTTCTGCCAGGAGGATACTGTTTCCCGAGTTCCATTGCTTTCGACAATATCAAACTCACATTGGAAGAATTAAATCTGAGTAAATGATGAAATTACAAGGAAGAACAAGTTTTATGAACAACAAGAATCTTTTTGTCATCGGCAATGAATACGGCTTGGGCTACTGGATAAAGGACGGCAAGCCAGTGGAATGGGAGGAGGAGGCTCCTGATATCTATCCGTCATCGGAATGGAATAAAAAGCTGCGGTTATGTAATGGGTTTCGCATTATTGGAGACAGCGCAGGGTCTTGTCGCGGCAAAGGATTAACCAAGGAAGATATGGAAAAACTTTCCGAAGACGGGAAATATTTCATCATGATAGACTTTTTCCGCTGTCATCCTCAGACCATAGATATGGTTATGGAATTGATGAAGAGCAGGAAGCATGGGAATAAGCTCTGGGCGTGTCTGTTCGGCGAGCGCGACGGTAGCTACTCGGAGTGGACGGAGAGTCATCCTGATTATTTTGCCACGCGCCGAGAAGCGGCGGAATATTTCAAGAAGTGGCTTTGTAAAGAGGCAACCGTCTGGGGAGAGAAGGGCGTTACCTGGTATTTCAGGGACTTGAAAAACAAATGTCTTCCACAGGATACATTTGCCAATCATGTGAAACAGAACTCATTCCCCGAATGGGCAAACATGGTCGCACACTCTTCAGCCTTATATGTTCTCCATCATTACTATGAATGGGGATTCAATGCAGTATGGCTGGAAAGAAACGTCTGGTTTTCCAATCTCAATGTCAGCATTGCATTCCAGCGCGGAGCGGCAAGGCAGTATGACGGATACTGGTTCAATGATTTTTCAGCCTGGGGCGGATTATTTATCACCGAGCACTTGCCTGTCCATTATGACGAACAGGGTATCCGGCAAGGCGGCGGTGAAGAAAGTTCATATCTGCGCGGATGGCTGATGGCTTTTCTTGCAGGATCCAATTTTGATTTCCAGGAAGCAACCGAGGTAGGGTATTTCCTTCCCTGGAACGACAAATCCAAATCCCCTGAACTTTCAAAACTTGGCATTATGGCAAAAGGTTTTGCTGACTTTGCCATCAGACGCCATCCTGACAGAGGCGAACCCCATGTTCCATTTTGCCTGCTTCTTGAACATGACCACGGATGGGATGCCCCTGTGGACAGGAAGCATGAACACGTTGCCTGGTGCGGCAAGGTTCCTTATGAAGACGGAGATTATATGATAGAAAACTTTTTTGAGGCGGCGTTTCCCGGATATAAAACCTCAGGCAATTCCTATGAACGGACATTCGATCCCAGTGTGCCGTGGAAAGACGAAGGAGAATACTTCAATCTTCTTAAAGGCGGATACGACATGCGTCCTTTTACAAAAGGCCAGCTGACATCTACAAGATGGGGAGACAGTTTTGATGTCCTATTGGAGAACGCCTCAGTGGATGTGTTGCAAAAGTATCCTGTAATCACCTTGCTTGGCAGAATACAATTGAACAAAGAACTGCTTGAGAAGCTGAAAGTTTATGTGAAACAAGGCGGCACATTGATTTTATCAGGAAGACAGATGTCGGCCGAAT
>JBAQUG010000329.1:0-20018 GCA_049297395.1 Victivallales bacterium
ATATAACCCTCGTCCTCGCCACAGTCGCAATACCCCTGCTCCTGCTTTCATGGGTATCCGTATCAAAGATGCTCCGCAAATACGACTCGGACCGCGAAGAGTCCCAGGAAAGAATCATGGTAAGCGAGAAGAGATTCCGGGACCTTACCGAGAATACCAGCGACTGGATATGGGAGACCAACTGCCAGCTTCAGTACATCTACACCAACCCGGTGGTCAAAGACATCCTCGGGTACAGCGCCGATGAGGTGCTGGGCAAAACCATCTATGACTATACCCCGGAGGACGAGATTCCAAGGCTGAGGGCTTTCGCGCTGGAACTCAAGAAAAATCCAAAGCCCTTCTATAACTTTGAAAACAGGAATCTCCATAAGAACGGAAGCATCCGCATTCTTGAGACAAGCGGTATTCCTGTCTATAACAACACCGGACAGATAATCGGATACCGGGGAATCGACCGCGACATCACCGACCGCAAGGAGGCTGAAAAAGCCCTGTGGCAGGAGAAAAACCTGCTTAACAGGATAACTGAAACAAGCCCGATAGGAATAACAGTAATGGACAAGAATGGTGTAATAATCTATGCGAACCACGATGCTGTTTCAATACTCGGTCTGTCAAAGGAGAAAATCACCCATCTCTCGTTCAACTCGCTGGAGTGGCATATAACAGATTTCCACGGTGAACGTATCCTGGACGACAGGATGCCGTTCCATCTGGTCAGGGATACAAAGAAGTCAGTGCTGAACTTCCGCCATGCCATGGAAAAACCGGACGGAGAAAAGATATTCCTGTCAGCAAACGCCGCTCCGCTTCTTGATGCAGATGGCAACTTTGAAGGAATGGTCTCAGCCATCGAGGACATCACGGATCAGGTGAATGCTGAGATTGAAATGCAGCGGCTGATCAATGAACTACAGAAGGCTCTGGCGGATGTCAGGACCCTGAGCGGACTTCTCCCGATCTGCGCCAGCTGCAAGAAGGTCAGGGACGACAAGGGATACTGGTCAAGCGTTGAAAAATATATCCAGAAGAGATCATCGGTAAAATTCTCCCATGGATATTGTCCTGACTGCTACAATAAATATTGTTCGGAACATTTCCCCCAAGAAGGAAATCTCCCGCCGGAAAATGACAATGTAAAAGAAATTTAATGCTGACTACTGTCTTCTGGATTCTTTTTGATGTGCGCCTCACAGGCGCACGGTTGCGGGCAAAGCCCGCCTTAATAATAGTTTCCTTTCCGGCCTGAAACCTTTTCAATCGCCCTTATCCATGAATCCTTTTCCTTGCCGAACTTCTCGCCTGCATATCGGTAGTCGAATTTCCGGACGAACTCCTTCAGTTCGGCATCTAGATCCTTGAGCTTCACCGATTCGAGTTCCAGGAAGGAAGATATAGTCTTTGAATTCTTCCATGTCCTGACTGCAAGGGCCATATGGATCAGGCACAACCCCTGGGATTTCTCATATGCCAGCTTCAGCTCGGGCTTGTCAAAACTTCCTGAGAAAACATCCAGATAACGTTTCTCTATCTCTCCGACATGTTCGCAGACAAGGCATTTCCTGGCTGCCAGAAGATTGTCCAGCGCCTTGCGGGTTTTCTTCGGATCCGCGGGAAACACAAAATTCTTATGGAAGGTCTCGATCAGGTCCTGGTAGATGATCCCCTGTCCCAGACAGTTCTCGCTCTTCTGGAGCATCCATGCATGCGTGCTGCAGAACCCGAAGAGCTTCCTGATCTTCAGCCTGCTGTCGACATCTGTCACGGTTTCGTCAAGGAAGTTGTACAGGAACTTTTCGAGCCTTTCCTTCAGGATGGAACATAGAGGGCAGGCATTTGCATTGAATGATTCGATAAGGTTGAAGTAATTTAAATCTTCCATTGGATATTCCTGATGCCTCTTTTGCAATATGCCTTAAAAGCATGTTGGGCATTCCTGTCTCGATACTGTCGAAGGAAGCCCGATCCGCCTTGGCGGATGACGGTCTAAAGAACTATTTGCCATACGCTAATTACGTCAGGCTCTTCGGACTGACCCCGGAGTGCGTGTGACAAAGTCACCGCTCTGCATTTTTCCGCCATGTATGGCCTAGCATATCAAAAGCGCAGACTACATGGAATTCCGTCTGCGCACTCCGACGGATTCGCTTCGCGCATCGATAAAGCAATCGACAACAAATTCTTATACTGCCAAAGTTACCTTCGCTCCACTCCGATTTCAAACATTCGAATGCTTTTCCAGGAATTCTTTCCTTCCTCTGCGCACTCCACTCCGACAAAGATAAATTCTAATCATGTTTAGTGGTCGGTCTTTTAGAAAACACCGGACAAAGACCGAGAGGATTGCGGCTGGATCTCGGTGGAAGCAGTAATGGAGTCCCAACTTGATGGAACCGCTTGCAAGAGGACTTCCCTTGCATTAGAATATCCAAAACAAGGAGAGGCATCATGAAAACTTCAATTCTGATAAGAATATCCATTATTCCGGCACTGGCACTCTTCGCCATCTATCTCAGCGGTTGTTCCTCTGACGATTCCGATGAAAACAATAAGTTCAACAAAGAGATGAAGTCCTTCCGCGAGGAAGTCAACAGGGAGGATGCAATCACCGACAAGGTGATGGAAGACAACCTTGATGACGAGCTCAATCCTGTTGAACAGAAAGCCGTGCATAAGGTGTTTGAGAACAATAAAAAGGCTAAGGAAAGAATGGTTAATGATGTCTTCGGGGATCAGGAGCCTGCGAAATAGATGCCCCGGAAGTCCATTCGTCAGTAACACCGTTCTTCCTCTTCTCAACTCAATAATCACGCCCGTATTAGTATCTTAAAAGTTAAATCTTGCGTTTTCAGCGCAAGATATTTTCCGTTTTCCATGTTCCATTTTGGTTCCGGCTATGCCGGGTTAGGACAATCCATGAATATAATCTCATCTTCCGCATTTATTCTTAATATGGGGGCAGTAACCTTCGAAATCCATGACCCAGGACAATTATAAGAACCAGGACATTCCTTGGCACTACAGCAGGCCAACAATACTTCAATTGCTTTCGGGAGGCACCTTCACCTTTTAGTTCTGACAGCCTGTCCGCCGCCAGCCGCAACAGGTGAACACTTCTCGGCCAGTCCGCTATCCCGTCAATCCAATCCTTCGGGATACCGTTTTCACCTACCGTTAATCCGGCAAGCGCACCAGCTATGGCTCCAGTCGTATCCGTATCACCACCGCAATTCAGTACGCTCGAAAGCGTCTTTTCATAATCTCCAAAATGCCTGTGCCACGCATAAAGCACAATTGGAACAGTATGATAGATGTAACCAGTAACTCCATTTTCTAACCCTATTGAACATGCGAATTCTTCCACTGTCGCGTCCTTGCTCAGGCTTTCTTCCATGGTCTTTACTAGACCGATCCACTCAGAATTCTCTGGGCTGACCTCCTCAAGCATCTTGCTGAAAGCCTCCAACGGCGGTCTATTGACTAGGTCGTCCCTTACAATCCATGCAGCAGTTCGAGCAATGGCGATTGCGCCTATCAACGCCTTTGGATCAGTATGAGTAACGCACGTAGATGCTTTAACATATGCGTCCTGATCCTTCTGCGCCGAGTAGAAGAAGGCTCCAATAGGTGCTACGCGCATGGCCGGACCATTGCCTGCTGAAAGAACTCCTCCGTTCCGCGTGCTCACGCTCAGCCACATCTTTATACATGCCCGTGAGGTTGCCATTCCAACTCCGGCAGGCAAAGCTGCAAACCACCATTTCAAGCACAAGCCCAGACGGTCTGCGAATTGTTCTGCGGAATCCGGATGGGCCAAAAGACACTGAATGACAAAGAACATATGTTCGGTATCGTCACTGAGCATACCATGTCCGAATATGAAACGATGACGCCACCGACCATTAAACATCTTGCCAGCCCGAGCTCGGGAAATACCTTCGGCAGGAAGACCGATGGAATCACCTACTGCAGTCCCCAGAACAAGCCCCCTATATCTATCTCTCAGATTCAGCATATCATCTCCTGGCAATACTTAGACTGGAATTCAATCACAACTTCTCTTAACCTTTCATCCAAAATAGAAAGCGCCGTATCAGCAATTCCCTTTGGAACTCCTTTATAAAAGGCCTCCGCGATACCTCCGGCAATACATGCAATAGTGTCACTGTCTCCTCCTATGGAAATGGCCTTGCGGACAGCATCTTCATAATATTCACGAATACTGTCCAAGGATTCATCAAGTTCATAGGAAAAGTTTCTGACAATGAACTCCCTTATCTCATCCTTTGCTCTTCCTGTCCTATAGTTTTTCAGATAAATAATTTCATTATTTTCCTGAAAAACTATATCTCCTTTTCTGTTTCTAAACGACGAGATGCCCGCTTTTATCTGCTACCTTTATCGTCGCCTTGATCCCGGAATTGAACGCAAGATAGTCGTTCTCAATTCCGTCGCTGAATATCACACCATTGTCCGGCATCCCGGAAGTCAGCAGCAGCGGTATCGTTTCCGTTATCTTGCCAAACACCATGCCTGTCGCAGTCGTCCTGCTGGGAAACGGCTCCCTGACGAAAAAGTACAGGTAGCCTGCATCCCATGGCAGTTTCAACTTGTTGATGACCGGGATTTCCTTGTTTGCAATGCCACCAGCGATGCCAGCAGCACCTGCAAGAACACTCTTCATCCATCCCGTGGAACCAAGTCCTGTAGAGACGATGATGCCGCTTGATGAATGGTTCTCCTTGTTTGTTCCCAGCGAGATGCTGTACCGGGCGGACACGTGTGTCCTTGCACCAATGAACAGATCATTCACGGCATAAAGCTTCTGTCCGTCACTCAATTCAGCCTTTGCCATGGTTATCAACGATGTCTTCCGTTTCTTCAAAAAGACTTCGCGGACGATTTTATCAAGGTCTCCCACTATGAATGGAAGAAGAACCCCGTCCCATCTGCGCGGGTCGGGATTGACACCGATTACCGGCTGTTCCTGCAGATACTTCAATGTATTCGCAACCAGCCCGTCCTGCCCAAGGACTACGACAAGGTCGTCTTTACCAAACATAAAGTTCGGCAGGAATGCCCGTTGCAATATCTGGACTCTGCCCAGCGTCCGGAGCGCTTCCTCTGCTGAAATTACGGATTTCTTATATTGGTGATCCTCGTTCAGATAGTCAGAGAAGTCGGCTCCGAGATGTTCGACATAGAACTGAGCCTGTGCCAAAGTATTGTATTTGGCGACAAGTTCATCAAGCCTGGTCTGGCGGACAACCAGTATGATCTTGTTTTCTGTCAGACGATCCATTGTTCACCTCGTTCTTTCCATAAGATCACAGGCAAGATGCCTGTGATACATTACTTCTTCGGAGCCGTTTTCATTAGTTCCTGAAGAAGTTCAGGAGCTATGTTCAAGTTACCGATCTTGTCTGCATTTTCAGCCAGGTTCTGGAATGCTGCGGCAATCAACTGTGCCGGTTGCATCCCAGTATTTGCCAGGGCCTGCATGACTTTCGGATCAACATCCTTGAAAGCCTGCATGACAGCTGTCATCCTGTATGCCTGAGCGTCCGCATCCTGCTTCCTGTTCTGGACTGCAAGGGTGACAAGTTCCTTGTTCTTTTCCTCAAGCGTGATCCTACCATTCATTTCATCCTGAAGGATTAGCTGACGTTTCTCCTGGATTATCCTGTCCGCATCAACCTGGGCCTCCCTTATCTGCCGCTTCTTGTTTTCAACGGCAATTTCCGTGCTGAGTTCGTTTTCCTTGATGGTACGCTCCTGTTCAACTGCGGCATTCCGGCGTCGATAGATAGCCTCGTCTGCTTCAAGCAGCATCTGCTCGCGTATCTTCGCCTCTAGTGCACGGGCTGTTTCCGGATTTGGCTTCACGGCCAGAACAGAAAGAGCCATGACCTCAATGCCCAATTGGATGACAAACTCGGAATTCACCAGATTCTGCCTAACCTTCTGGACCAGTTCGTCAGAAGACTGCAGCGCCTGCCTGAGAGTCAATTTCTGGAGTTCCGCTCTCATCAGAACCTGGATCTGGTTTATTACCCTCTGCCATACCTTCTTTGGATCGTCAGATACATAGTCCTTGGCATTTTGCGCCAGAGTGAAATTAAGGATCTGCGCAAGCGTCCTTGGATCCTTGACCCTGTAGGCCACCTGCCCCTGCATCGTTATATCCTGGAAGTCGGCCGTAACTTCGTTGAGGATGAACGGCACATCAACACTTGCCATCGGTACAGCCACAAGGGAAGTTGTCGGAGCATAGTAGAAGAAAGATATGCCTGCTCCCTCCCTTACGACCTTGCCCTTCTTGTACTGTAACAGATACGTGTTCGGCAATGCTTTCATGAACCTTATTCCTAACATAAGCACCTCCCTTTATTTTATTGATTCAACGTTTATTATTTCAAGCTTTTCATGGAGACAATCTCCACTCCAGCTTTCTTCATATCGTCAATAGACTTCGCGCAATCACCCTTGTTGATCTCAACTCCTCTGACCCCTTCAATGATGAGACTGGCCTTGAAACCCTGCCGTATCGCATCGAGCGCCGTGAACTTCACGCAGTAGTCTGTCGCAAGTCCCATTATCGTCACTTCATCGACCCCTTGCTCCTTCAGATAGGCATCAAGGCCTGTGGCGTTTCGGTGTCCATTATCAAAGAATCCACTGTAGCTGTCGACATTCCTGTCAATTCCTTTGTGGAATACCTTGTCGATCTTTTTAATTTCCAGATCTTGAACTAATTCCGCGCCCTTGGTGTTCTGGACACAATGATCAGGCCAGAGCATCTGCTGGAGTCCGCAAAGATCGACCATATCTCCGACCTTTCCACCCTTGTGCTGGCTTGCAAAGGACCTGTGGTCGGCCGGATGCCAGTCCTGGGTGGCAACGACCAGATCAAAGTGTCTCATTGCCTTATTCGCCACCGCCACGACATCAGCTCCATTAGGCACCGGCAATGCCCCGCCGGGGACAAAATCGTTTTGTACGTCTACCAGAATCAATGCCTTTTTCATGTCACTCACCTCCTTCATGTTTTCCGTATTAAAGCTCGAAGTCAAATCCCTCTTTTACCTTCGCATCGTATTTTTTCTTGTTGAACCGATAGAGCCGTGCGGCGCGATGGGCTACGTCCGTCTCAATTTCGTTCAACTCCTCGATGATCTCCATGTTCAGGATCTTCTTGCGGAAATTCCTCTTGTCCAATTCACGGTCCAATATTTTCTCGTACATCAGCTGCAGATGGCTCAGCGTAAACTTGTCCGGCAGCAGTTCAAAGCCTATCGGCCGATATCTGATCTTCCCTTTCAGACGCTCATATGCAACCTTCAGTATCTTCTCATGGTCAAATGCCAGTTTTGGAATATCATCTATTGCGAACCATGCGGCATTCCTAGCATCCGTTGCTGCCTGAACCTTGTGTTCAGAGAGATTGACAAGCGCATAAAATGCGACAGTCACCACATGCTCCCTCGGATCCCGATCCGGCTCGCTGAAAGTATGGAGCTGTTCCAGAAATACATTCTTAAGTCCGGTCTCCTCGAGCAGCTCCCTCCTGGCAGTGGTCTCGATGGCTTCACCCACTGCTACGAAGCCTCCGGGCAACGCCCACATTCCAGCAAATGGTTCCAGATCACGCTGAATCAGCAGGACCTTGAGATCTTCCTCGTCAAGACCGAAGACCACGCAGTCCGCAGTCAATGCCGGCCTGGCATATTTGTATGTGAAACCCATGCTGCCCTCCATGCTTATTGTTTATTATACACTTAGCTTAGTGTAATATTAACGCTATGTCAAGCGGAAATGAAAATAATATTGCATTTTCCGGGGAATGGATGGACGAAAGCTAAACTCTGGCGTCAAGAATCAGTTTCATCTTCAGATCGTAAAGCCGCTGCTCCAGCCCTGCCGGATATGAATGGGGGTTGTCAAGACGGCGTATGCCCTGATGCAGATTCTTCAGCTGGGAAATGGTCCTCAGCCTTATTGCATCCAGAGCAGGCTGTTCATATACTTGCCGCCCACCGCGGAAAACAGGAACCAGCAGATCCTCATGCACAAGCTTCGAGGAATCCAATTCCTTTCGTCTGAAAGGATCAATGGGATCAATTATTGTCGGATTCTCCGATGCCCCAGTCAAAGTGTCATATATCATGTCGGCGACATAACCTTTTTCATCTCTGAAGCGTCGGACCTGCAGGATCCCAGGAGTTGATGTCTTCAAGGACTGCTCTGACAATTTGACCTTGTACTGCCAGTCCCCTCCGTCCCTGCGGATGGCCGCAAGCTTGTAAACTCCGCCAAGCGCGGGCTGATCGTAGGCAGTCACAAGTCTTGTCCCGACACCCCAAACGGCAATTGTGGCATTCTGCTGTTTGAGACTGGAAATCAAATGCTCATCAAGATCGTTGGTGGCTACAATTGAGACCTTCGGGAACCCAGCCTCATCGAGAATTTTCCTGGCTTCAATGCTCAGATAGGCCAGATCTCCTGAATCAAGCCTGATCCCAAGCATCTCATGCCCCATCTTCCTGAGACGCTTTCCAATTTCAATAGAGTTCCTCACTCCTTCCATGGTGTCGTATGTATCAACAAGAAAGATGCAATTGTTTGGCAATGCCTTGGCATAGGCATCAAACGCCGACAGTTCATCGTCGAAACTCATCACCCAGCTGTGGGCATGCGTCCCCTTGACAGGAATTCCGAACAATTTTCCAGCCAGCACGTTGGACGTCGCAGTGCAACCTCCGATATAAGCCGCCCTCGAAGCTGATAAGGATCCGTCTACTCCCTGGGCCCGGCGAAGGCCGAATTCTACGACAGGTTCGCCTTGCGCGGCCTGGCATATCCTCGCAGCCTTTGTTGCAATCAGAGTCTGAAAGTTGACCATGTTGAGGAAAGGCGATTCAACGAGCTGGCACGCCAGCAGGGATCCCTTCACCCGGATCAGCGGCTCATGTGCAAAAACTACCGTGCCCTCAGGAATGGCATCGACATCCAGCTTGAATTCCATGTCCCTGAGATACTCCAGGAATTCCTTCTCAAACAATGGTTTCTGGTCGTTTCCATGCAAGGTTCCAAGGTAGTCAATGTCAGTCTCATCAAACTTCAGTCCTGATAGATAATCAATCACATGCGATAGACCGCAGGCGACCGAATAGCCTCCGTCGAACGGATTTCCCCGGAAAGAAAGATTGAACACCGCCTCATCATTGCTCCGGCCTGACTTCCAATAACCATAGGCCATCGTAATCTGATAAAGGTCGGTGAGCAAAGTCAATGACGAACGGTACAAGTCTGTTTTGAAATTCATTGTCACCTCTTTCGTTGGAAACTGAATCAACAGGATTCCTGATATGCATTTGAAAAATAATCCCGAGACGAGAAAAAACAAGTTTATAGCAGTTCCCGTCATCCACGTTTTCAGCCTCAACTGCAAACTGATTGGAAGTCAAGACGGGCTAATCAATCCATCCTTTTCTGCTGACTGGATAGAATATGCAGAACACTTTTCCAACTACGTTCTCTCTTCTTATGGGGCCGAACATCCTGCTGTCAAGTGAATGAGCGCTGTTATCGCCAAGGACAAAATATTCGTCTTTGTGTAGAGTGATGCCTCCGTAAGCCAAATTCCCTCGGGAATTGTCATTGCATCCCATAAGCGTATAACCTTTATAACCATTCTCCGAATCTGATATCGTCTGGAATATCCTTGGTTCATCAAGCCTTTTGCCATTTATGTAAACGTATGGAGGATGAATTGTGATTGTTTCTCTTGGCAAGGCAACAATTCGTTTTATAAACAACCTGTCTCCCTTGACCTTTTCCATCCCTTTTGTCCTGAATACGACAATATCGCCTCTCCTGGGTTCCTGAATCCTGTATATGAATCTGTTTACAAGAAGCCAATCATGGGATTCCAAATGCCTGCGTTCAGCTTCATTGCTGCCGATGATGGTGGGCGACATGGATGTGGTTGGCATTTTAAATGGAGAAATTGCGTAGGAATTGAATGCCAATACGATAACTGCCTCTATTGCTGCAATCCCTATCGAAAGCAAAATGAACTTAAACCATTGCTTTCTCGAGATTCTTCTGATGGGATATCTAAAGGAATCAATAAGCATTACAAACCAGAGGGGGAGAATGCATAGGTCAATATAACTTGGAGATAAGTCTATTTTTATAAGGGGACACCATACCATGAACAGCAATGCAATCTGAAATGCCAGCATTGAGATGAACCATATGATGCCAGCGTCCTTTTTGCGTGAAAGATAATGGGCGGAACCATTCAGGAAAAGGTTAAATATTACATGTACCCATTTTCGGTAGTACAATTTGTCCTGTGTCAAGAAAACATTCATATCATTTTTCACTCTATTCAAATGCGAATTCCTAAAATACCCTTCCCAAATAGCAAAGGCAAGGTCTTTGGCAGTATTGGAATAACTCTGCATGTGGTGCTTTATTATCTCTGGCTGGGAACGAGACTGAGCAATATCCCATCCATTTGGCGCAACTGTACCTGCCCATTACACTAAACTGAATGCGACAAGATATCCTTTGCAATCTCCTCGGTACGGTTGAGATCCTTGGCCATCAGTTCAATCACTGTCCAAGGCGGATTGCTGTTGCGAAGGCGGGTGCGGATGTAGCGGTCCCTCCTCAAGGCCCTGCCGACATGGACTGAAGCACCGTCAATATAAATCGCTATGCGCTTGTCCTTTACTGCGAAATCAGCAATCGAGATCGGGTTCACCTCATTATTCACCGATACGGGAAGCTGCTTCTCGGGATTGAATCCATATTTTTCAAACAGCTTCAGAAACTTCAGTTCAAGCGGTGAGCCGACTCCTGCCTTATACGCTTCAAGCCAGGGCTTCGGATCAAAGGTGTCGCCTTTCAGCAAAGGCAATGATTCCGGGGCAGAAGATGCCAGTACTTCCAGATATGGCAGTGTAAGAGGCCAGGAAAGGGAATCGTGGTATCGCTGGTTGGCGTAAGTCTTCAGGCACCGGTAACAGGCCGTCTCGCATCCCTCATGCTTCAAATGCTCGATCGTACGTTGGGCGATGAGGTGGAAATCATTCGCAGCCTTGACGAGATATCCCGTTCCTCCTATGCTGGGATCAATGAAGGTCAGTGACAGGAACCCTATCCTGTCATCATCAACTCCCTCAATCCACGGTCCTTCAACTTCAAATTCAATCTCGGAGCCGTCGAGCATGTAGAAATGCCTCAACCCATTGCGGAGCGCATAGCCCAGGGACATGGCCCATGGGCATTTATCTTCCTTTGCCAATTCAGCAGGAACTGGAATTGTCAGACGCAATATCTCAGTTCGGCCTGTAGTGGAAATTGCAATAGGATGCGGAGGCACGCTTATGTTAGGACAGTTCTTCCTGTGTCCGTAATCAACCGCGCCATCGGCTGTAGAACGTCTTCCCTTTTTGGCTCCCTTGCCATTGTCAGGAAGTGAGAGAATGCTGCCACATATTCCGCACAGGAGGAATCCTTTGCCGTTATCATCACTCCCGTTATCGACAAGGTACGGAGCACCATTACGGCGATCAGAGTCCCTCAATGGCACTCCTTCGTTGAGCCATAGGACTTCTTCGTTCTTTGAAAGTATTAGTTGCCAGCCTGATGCCAGTTTCCAGCGACCAGCCACTTCGCCGTTATGCTGGGGGTATATCATCACGGAATTTCTTCCAGGAATCCTGTCCTCCTCGCTCAGCACGGGATTCTCGTCCCTTACCGCCATGAAACCGCCATAAGCGTAGGCCTGGAGCGGCTGGTTGGGCTGGGCATCATGACAGCGCGGACACTGCGGCCTCTGGGCGTCAACTCTCAGGCCGCAGCTTCTGCAAACTCTGTAGACAAGGCTCGGTGCATCAGTTTTCGGATTCCACGGCGATGAAGTGTCCAGTCCTATCACGCGCCATCTCTTTGTCCTAGCGTAAACCTGGGCTGAAGGCTGGAACTGGGCAATTCCAAACTGTCTGCC
The DNA here is from genome assembly GCA_049297395.1 of Victivallales bacterium. GTDB lineage: Bacteria > Verrucomicrobiota > Lentisphaeria > Victivallales > GWF2-50-93 > GWF2-50-93. Next base: position 12,026 of record JBAQUG010000329.1, read on the forward strand.
TACCGTTATGGCCTCGTCCTCATTCGGATCCCTCTGAAGCCTCAATGATGCCGGCTCCACCGGGAATTCATATCCGGGAAGAATCCCGGCTTCGGCAAAGCGCCTCAAAGGATATCCCGAAGATCTGTCATCGGCATTTTCAGCTCCCGGCCTGCTGTTCTGTGGTATTCCAAGAATACGGGCTGTCAATGTTGCCGCCCTGATGCCGGCTTCCTTGTTCGTAAGCTTCATGGCATACGCGTCAAGGGCCTGCCTGAGTTCGAGAACCTGTCTTGCAGTACGTTCAATTATGTCGCGGATACGTTCTGGGAGATTGTTAAGCGCCTTGAGCAGCCCTTCTTCATCAAGGCCTGAGCTGACTGCGATTTCCCCGAATGAATCCTTGGACATTTCAACCGTATACTGGAACTGTGCCTTTACCCCCTCAATAAGTTCCTTTAACTTATCCTCCTTCATATTCCCGTCCGGTGAAACATATTCAAGCATCCGTCCAGCAAGTCCAGGTTCGGCAGAACCAAAGGCAATTGCGTATATATGCCTGAGGAGAACATCTCTGTTATACAGTGCAAGCGCCGGTGCCGGGATCTCACCCGAAATCATTTCGGCTGGATTATCATAGAAGTACTGGTCGTGCGGCGTGCTCCTGGCATAACCGAGCACAAGACCGACCCTTGAACGGCGTCCAGCACGTCCACCGCGCTGGGCGTAGTTGTCCGGCCTTGGAGGGATGTTTCTCATCGCAACAGCATCAAGCCCGCCTACGTCTATTCCCATTTCAAGCGTAGGAGAACATGCAAGGACATTCACTTTCGACTCATCAGATCCTGCCTTGAAATCATGTTCAATCTTTGCTCTTTCACTGTTGGGCACCTGCGCCGTATGCTCCTTTGCCTGCAGTGACATTATCCTTGATGACTTTATGCGCTCGATTATCCTGTTGTTCTCAAGCTCAGAATCCTGCCAGACGATAATTTTGCCACGGCAGTTGGGGCATGGATAGCCAACCTCCGCTTCCGCCCTCGGGGTTCCACATACTGAGCAGTGCCTGCGGTTTGCCTCAGTCAAAGCCTTCAGCCAGATTATTTCGTGGTTGATCTGGTACAATCCATATTCCTTCTGAGCGCCAAATAGCTTTGAGAGGACGATGAATGAACCTTTCTTAAGGAACTTCAGGATGTCCAGCATGTCATGATCAGAAGGTTCATTTCCGCCAAAGTCCTTGACAATTTTCTTGACCATCTTCTCCAGTGCCGGCCCCTGTCCTTTGGCATTTTCCCGCCGCCACACTCTTCGGAAGACTATCCCCTTGGGAAGATCATTGTCATCCATATACAGAACAGGCTCCCCGTCCTTGGATGCAGGAAGACCCTTGGGGCTTTTCAAACCTCGTCCCCATTCAGCGGAATAAATGTATGAAGGGCATCCTGGATTCATGGGATGATATCTGAGCATTTCACGGGACAGCGCTCCCTGGTGAAGGACAGCGTCCAGGAAACATCTGCAGAGATAATGGAACTGATCAAGAGATAATCCAAGGGAGCCGGCCAAGTCACTGCCTTTGGCTTTTATGTAGTCACCAAGCTGATGGTAGTGGACGCCAAGAAGCCCCAGATTTACAAGGGTGGCCCGGTATCCTGCGGTCACGGAAATATCATCGAGAAGCGGAGCCTCCTCCCATATCTGTATCTGCTTTTTCTTCTCCTCGGCAATCCATTCCTCCGGATCAGCAGGGGCATACTGGTTATCCCTGTCCTTGATTCCCTTCTCTCCAAGAAGTTCTACGGCCCTCTGCAAAGATACAGGTTCACTGCTCCTGCCAAGGATATTGTACAAGTTCCTCCTCATCCTGTCGTACCGGCAGGCGAACACGATGAACCTCGCCTGATGTGCAGCATCCTGGCGGCTGTCACTGAAAATCAGTATTCTGTTCTTGCCGTCGTATCCTTCTTCTCCGCTGTGCGCCTCATCAAGTGCCTTGACAGTTCCCTCGGTCAGAACCTTCAATGCGGCAGATGTTCCGAGGGACACCGGCGTAATCACGTTCCTCGAACCGGAACGGCCACCACAGCACATGCAGACCTTTCTTCCTGGAACAAGCATGGCCTTAACCGGATATTGATCAGGTTTTGCGCTGAATGAAAGGGTTGCCGGATCTATTGACCCGCTCAGGATTTCCCTTTTCTTAATCTTTGCCGGAGTTTTCTGATTCCTCTTTTTGCCGCCTGCGTCCTCTTCCGGATCATCATCCTCTCCATCTTCAGAATCCTGGATATCATCAAACTTAGAGGCCTCGTATATCACCCATTCTGTCTCGCCTTCAGGAATAACGCTCGATGCAGGCCGCAACGTCCCTTCATTGGGATCACCGACAAGCTGCAGGTAATCTGCGCCGCAGTGACGGCACAGATGCAGAGGAGCCGTCTTATAGCCGCATTTACTGCACTGTTCCTGTCCCATGGGATAAAGCCGTCCACAGTTGGGATTCAGGCAACGGTGGAATTTCCATCCACCTCGTATGAAACGGTGCGCCCTAAGCCTGAGAGCCCCTAAAATTCCATCAGGCAGGGCCGCTCCTGCGACTAGGACATTCTCGATCTCTTTTCTCAGGTCATCCTCGTCAGCGTCCTTCCGCTGGGGAACTTCATCCTTCATGTGCTTCATAATCTGGGACAGCGACATGGGCGCGCTTATAAGCATACGGTTTATATCCCAGAGCATCCTGCATTTCCTGACTGCTTCCGGAAGAGGCGTGGAACTATCCACTCCGGCGATCCTGCATATTGCAGTCCTGACGCTTTCAGGATTGGAAATATCTATGTTGCCTACGTCGGCAGGCTTGTCAGAATATTTCGCATCTGCCGGAATCTCCAGATCCTGTACTGACTCTCCGAAAACCTGGATGGCAGTCTTGTCCGCAGCTGTCAGCTTTGAGAAGAAGTCCTGGACCGCCTCATTCCGCAGCTTCACGGCTTCCGCACGGGAAATATCCTTTCCTGAAACGCTCTTGATGGTAGCCGATGTCCCTACTGGAATCAATATCGGATATCTGCGCTTGACCGCTTCAGGTTCTGTAGGATTTGGTAGCCAGTCCTGTTTTGCCCGGCGCAGATGGGCGCGGAGCCGTCTCACGAGAAAGGCGATGTTGCTGCCGAGGGTTCCACGGTAGGTATGGACCTCGTCGAGCACCAGGAACTTGCAGCGGTGATTTGCGAATATCGCATCACGGTCCGCCGGCCTTACAAGCAGGTATTCAAGCATCATATAGTTAGTCAGCAGGATATGCGGTGGACTCCTTCTCATCTCCTCGCGTTTCGTCTGGGAGGTGCTGCGGTCATATTGCTCTACGGATACGGCCCCTTCAAAGCCGGCCTTTTTCAAATAGTCACTTATGCGTTCAAGCTGATCATTGGCAAGTGCGTTCATGGGATATACAAGAACCGCCGTGAGCCCGGACTTCTTGAATTGGACAGCGTCTTCAATCGCGTTCTGGATTACAGGCAGGAGGAAGGCCTCGGTCTTGCCGGAACCTGTTCCGGTGGTCACAACTGTCGGTCTTGGATTCGAACTGAGCAGTTCTGTTATGGCATCGGACTGATGGCTGAAGGAATATTCAGAGGTTGGAGAACCGTGCTTCCTGGCCCTTTCGATCATTACGCCGGCAAGCTTTCCATCTATTGGCAGCTCAGTCCACTTCTTTCCTGCCCTGAAAGGCCGGTGCGCCTGGTAGAAAGGTTCCTGGGCGAGGAATCGCTTGCTGCCGAGGGCATCCTCCAGCGAATTCCGCAGGTTCTTGTCCTTTGCCCTGAACTCCGTGAGGACATAGTCCCGATATTCCTGTATAATCTGATCAAGCGCAACAATAGGATGAAGGGACATGGTTCACTCCTGTTTCTCAACTATGCTTTTTACTCAACAGCGGAAGTATTTTTCTGTCAAGAAGATTGACAGCATCATTGAAATCAAATTTAAAATCTTCTCTGAGCAGATTGTTCAAGTCACCCTTGAAATTCGGATCATATATCTTTCCATCAAGGTTCATCCGGAATTCAGTTTCAGATACGGTCAAACCGGATTTCTCCATATACTGCCTGAAGCACATCACCACTTTTTCAGGATCCGCATTACCGGCAGTGACGGCAAGCCAGATATCAAAAATATCCCTGCCCTTCTTTCTCTGGTACAATGCGCGGAGTTTCGTACCGAGGAGTTCTTCGATAGTATACGTCCTTATCATGCAGTCTCCCTTGAACCACTTCGAATCCATTGAATATGGTTTTTCCTGTATACCCATCACGGAAAAATGCTCTCTGGCATTTATCTCAATCTTAAGCTTGAGCCTTACCGCAGGAGGGATTTCGGATTGCGTCTTATACCTAAGCGAGACAACTCCTGGGCCGAACTCCCTTCCTGTCTTGCCGAGGAGCGGCTCAAATATTTTTCGGAGCCTGTCGAATATGGGACCTATCGGGCCGGATTTGATCTGGACAAGATCAATGTCTTCGGAATACCTTGCGGCCGGCGGGAGAATCAGCTTGTGCAGCGCGGTTCCCCCTCGGAAGACAAGATGCTCGGACAGTATAGGATCGGAGAATATCTCCACGATCCCACGGCTTATGATAAGATCCTGCTCGACCATGTAAGGATTTTTCCATGGGGCGTTGGCCTTCCATTCAGTTATAAATGCTTCCGGTATCACTTGCCTTCCCCTTCCTTCTGTATGTCCGCTTCGATTTCAGTATTGACTATAATCTTCCACTTTTTATTCCTATCCCCGTTTGCTGGCATTCTCGGATCAAGCGGCTCCCAGAAAGTTCGGACCGAGTTCAAAGCCCTGGAAAGAGATGATGTCTTTGCTTCCCATCCTGTTTCATCCAGTAGGAATCCAAGACGCTGGAGAATTGACAATTCGCAGCCCAGCTCCAGCAAGGCAGCCAGATTCCTCGCCCTCATGGCTTCTCCAAGTTCGACAAGTATTGTTGCAATGCTGTTCAGCGAACCGATGGTGCGCCTGTAAAGGAGAAGGTCATAGGCTGTGACCTCAGGGGTGCTCACACGGAAGTAGCCAGTAGGGACTTTCATTTTCTGGTATAATCCATCGGCAATATTTTTCTTGTATAGGAACCTCATCTTCAGGCTGGCACAGCTGATATTGCGGAACTGCCGGTTGCTCATCACCTGGAAGACATGATACTTCTGATGTGAAGCACCATGGATCATAGCGGCTGAAAGGCCGCCCACATAGTACTCGAAACCCTTATACCTGGCCAGATCGTCAATGAACCATTCCGGAGGTATTGTTCCGTATGCCTGATGCTGGGGATCTATGATTACAAGGAAATCTTCACTTATGGGCATGATCCATCCAGATTTCACAAGATGGCGCAGTTTCGCATTCAGGTTCGGGCCTGTCTGGGCAAGTTCCTTCGCCGCTTCAGCCCTTGTAAATGTATAGGCTCCGCGTTTGAGAAGGTTCCTTACAAACTCTATTCCAGATGAAGTTTTCATATTCGTTAAGTAATGTATAACTTTATTATACGCATACGATAGCTCACTTATTTAATGAGGCAAGCTGAACTCATTATATTTACTGCCATAATTCAAATTTGCGTTTTACTACGTTTTCCGTAGCATATTGCTAATATCAGCTTCCATATTCATAAAGTAAAGCCATGCTTTACGCTGCGCATACCAACGCCTGGCCAAACGCCTCAACTGTCTCATCGGCATTACGCCCGCTGACCTGCTTCCCTGTCCGTTTCTCGATAAGCTCCAGAAGATGCTCAGCCCTGGAATTAAAGAAATTAGGAAAGTCGTCATGACGGATGAATTCAGGTTTGATTCTATGGCTCTCGAGGATTTCATTTAGCCGTTTGTCCGATACATCATAGTCCTTCTCAAGCTTCCCAAGATATTTGCTCGGAGCATGTCCGCCGATGATCCTGTTTGTCGTAGCGCTCAGCGGGGTCTTGTTGATGACGCTGTTCCACTTGCTCCTGGGCAGTTTCTGCCTGTCACAGTAGGCGGCGGGGAAAATATGATGTATGTCTATGGACTCATCAAAATAAGTTTCAAGCTTGATAGGATCTCCGGTCTTGAAGTCCCAGCTCCCCTCCTGCATGAGCAGGACCATCAGCCCCTTGTAGGCGGCGCTGTTCCTGGTCTGGAGGGAAAGCAGCCTGACAGGTGTAAATGAACTGTCCTTTATCGTCCTTGGCTCGTCTCCGCCGTCCAGCCACTTTATCACATCAGGGAGATCCAGCGCGAACCGCGTTTCATTTGCGCCGTCGGACAACAAAGGAACGGTATCGTTCCCCCCTGATGACTCCGCGTCCGTCAACAAGTGAAAAATCAAGGAGTTCGCAAAGGGATGCAAAGGAACGGTCGTTGCCGTCGTGGGGTGTCGCCGTAAGCAGCAGCAGTGAATCGCATCTGCGGGCGAGTGTTTCCGCAAGACGACGTCGCTGTGAATCCTCCCTGTCGCTGGAGGCCCCTGCATCCATGCAATGATGGGCCTCGTCTATGACCACCACGTCATAGCTGCTGCGGTCGAGTAGTTCCAGGACTGACTCCTGTTTCAGGAAATCTATTGATACAAGTCCAATTGATACGAAGTCGAATGGGTTTGCCCCGAGTTCATTGCTTTTCCTGATTTCCTCAAGGCGTGGACGATCTATCACGTCGGTACGCATGCCGAACCTTTCAAGCATTTCAGTCTTCCACTGTTCAAGCAGCGGACCGGCAGGTGAAACAATAAGAATCCTGTGCGCAACACGCCGGGCCATGAGTTCTGTGAGGATAAGGCCGGCCTGTATGGTTTTACCGAGTCCGACACCGTCAGCCAGCAGAAGGCGTGGACGGCTCATCCTGAGGGCACGGAGGACGGGAACAAGCTGATATGGCTCTATGCGGAGGCGTCCAGGCTGTATTGCAAGAAGTGAGTCAGGGCCTAGAGCCTGTTCAAGCAGGAAAGCCTGATGATATACGAGCCAGTTAGTAAGGGGTGCCGCCTTTTCCGGCTGGAGTTCCTGGATGACAGGTTCAATCTTCTCAAATGGGTAAAGAAAGTCTATCTCCTTGCCTCTCACGGCCCCCTCCAGTCCCCGGAGGCGGAAAAGCGTCTGAGGCCCCATTGACTCGACAAGGACGATTTCCCATCGCATGTTCCTGGCGATAACTTCCGTTCCCGGCAGCAGATTTATGGTATTCTCAGGCATTACACCTTTTCACTTCGTATTTCGTCATAAAATAATCTGTCACTATAATTTTTTAAGAGCCGAATACAAGGCGGGAATAAGATGAAGGGATGACTCTGCTATGCCGTAGCCATAACCTTTTCGAAAATTGTATAAGCTTCTGTATGAATCTTGTCATGATCCCGCTCAGGGAAAAACTCCCGGAAGTCCCCATCACCCGCATTAATTTGATATCCAGGATAATGACTTTCCCAAATTAATTCAGGATACCAGTCTTTTTCATCTATATCCGTCTTATCACTTTTCCCTCCCCGCGGCATACCTATAATCCCAGCCCCCTGCAGCATCATTGATTGGTTATCTTGTATTTCGGGAGTTTCACCTCTTGGACAGTCGAGAGAACGATGAACTGAATGCTTATGGCGGAATGGTATAATTTTCAGGATAAATGGCATTGCGCCTTCCTGATCCCCGACAAGGTCAGTAACGAAATCAGATGTAGCAAAATAGTAAAATTGCCCGAGTCTGTGGAAATGCTCAGAGACCATTTCTGTATCCAGCTTCCTTGCCACAAGGGCTCGTGCCCTTGTTGAGAATGGATTGATAGAGTTGATTTCTTGCCCCGGCGCTGGATCCGGTATTTTCCATGGACATTTCATTATATCCCCCTTTAAATTTCACGAATAATAGTATACACCAACTCGGACATCCACACATATAAATTCCGCAATAGTTATCTCGTTTGTGTCCGAGGGAGATTACGCGCTAAAAACACCCAATGACTACTCAATGACTACTGG